>CANPVX010000015.1 GCA_947581815.1 Candidatus Indicimonas acetifermentans
GCTCAACGCATCGTGAACGGTGATGTGCCGGAGTCATTGCGCAATAAGTCGCTGATCCAGGTTGACATCGGAACCATGGTCGCGGGGACGAAGTATCGCGGCCAGTTCGAGGAGCGGTTTAAGGCGCTGCTGAAGGAGATCTCGGAGAGCGAGGGCCAGTACATCGTTTTCATCGACGAGCTCCATACGCTCGTGGGCGCGGGCGCGGCCGAGGGAGCGGTGGACGCGGCCAACATGATGAAGCCGCTGCTGGCGCGGGGGGCCCTCCACGTGGTGGGCGCCACGACGCTCAACGAATACCGAGAGCACGTCGAGAAAGACGCGGCTCTCGAGCGGCGTTTCCAGCCGATCTTCGCTTCGGAGCCCAGCGTTCAGGATACGATCGCAATTCTGCGAGGCCTGAAGGAACGGTACGAGGTCCACCACGGCGTGCGCATCACCGACGGTGCGATCGTCGCCGCCTCCGTGATGTCGGACCGTTACATCTCCGATCGCTTCCTCCCCGACAAGGCCATCGATCTGATCGATGAGGCGGCATCGATGCTTCGCATCGAGATCGATTCTATGCCGCTGGAGATAGACGAGCTCGAGCGCAGAATCGTACAGCTGGAGATCGAGAAGCAAGCGCTGCAGAAGGAGACGGACAAGAAGAGCAAAGAGCGTCTCAAGCGGCTGGAGCGCGAGCTGGCGGAACTGCGGGAGCGGTCCAGTGGCATGAAGGCGAAGTGGCAGGCTGAGAAAGAGGCGATCGAGAACGTTCGCACCCTAAATAGCTTGATCGAGACTATGCGTGGCGAATCTGAGCAAGCTACGCGGGAGGGCGATCACGAGCGCGCGGCGGAGATCATATATGGCCGGATTCCCGCCTTGGAGAAAGAGATGGCGGCCGCGGAGCAGAAGCTCACGAAGCTTCAAGAGGATCATCGTTACTTGAAGGAGGAAGTGACCGAAGAGGATGTCGCCATAGTCGTCAACCGCTGGACTGGAATACCCGTCTCGAAAATGATGGAGAGCGAGAGGGAGCGTCTGGTGCACCTCGAAGATCACCTTCACGAGAGAGTGGTCGACCAGGCCCAAGCGATCGATGCGGTGGCAAACGCCGTGCGGCGCAACCGCGCAGGGCTCCAGGACCCGGATCGCCCGGTGGGAAGCTTCATCTTCTTGGGTCCCACCGGAGTGGGCAAGACCGAGACTGCGCGAGCGCTGGCGGAATTCCTGTTCGACGATGAGTCTGCCATGGTCCGCATCGACATGTCCGAGTACATGGAGAAACATTCGGTCGCCCGACTGATCGGCGCACCGCCGGGATACGTGGGTTACGACCAGGGTGGCCAGCTGACCGAACGCGTGCGACGCCGGCCTTACAGCGTTATCCTGTTCGACGAGATCGATAAGGCACACTCCGATGTTCTGAACGTCCTGCTGCAGGTCCTGGATGACGGACGGCTGACCGACAGCCACGGGCGCACGGTCGACTTTCGTAATTCGGTTCTGATCATGACGTCGAACATCGGCAGCCAGCTCATCTCGGACATGCAGGCCGCGATGCCCTGGAATGAAGTGGAGAAACATGTTCTGGATGCCTTGAGCGCGGCCTTCCGGCCTGAGTTCCTCAACCGGGTCGACGATATCATAGTCTTCAAGCCGCTGGGGCGTGAGGAATTGGAGCAGATAGTGGGCTTGCAGCTGGAGCGGGTCGCTCAATTGCTCGTTGAGCGGCGTCTGACGCTCGAGATTTCGGATGCGGCTCGGAACCTGATCGCCAGCGAGGGATACAATCCCGCGTTTGGCGCACGCCCCCTCAAGCGCGCGATCCAGCGCCTACTGCTGAACCCGCTTTCTACCGCTTTGCTGGAGGGCGAGTTCAGCGAAGGGGACTCGATCGTAGCGGATCGAGCCGAAGGCGAGGATCGCCTCTCCTTCCGCCGCGCTGAGCAGGCGGCTGCCATGAGCAACTAAGTACCGGGGTGCTCCCGGCCGATGGAGCTCAGAGGGGCATACAAACACAGACGGGAGATGGGTGACGTGGCTAGGGTTGAGTGGGTGGTTAGTGTGGTCGTTTCTGCCCTTTTACTGGGCGGCTGTGGCGGTGGCGGTGGAACCATGACCATCAATGTACCCGAGGGTTCCGTTTCGCCGGACCAGGCGGTCGAGGTCTTCATGCAATCCGCCCAGCAGGCCGTCAACTTCCGGGCAGTGGGGGAGTTGGCTGCCGCCGACAAGGCCTACGATCGTATGGCGGGCGTGTTCGGCACCGAGAACGGCAGCATTAGTCGGAGCTTCCCGGCTCAGGAAGTGCGTGATCGGATGATCGTGATCGCCGCCTGCTTGCGGCCAGACGCCTATCGCAGGCTCTCCCAACTCGACCCCGATGCTCAGCGGGTCGGTTCGACGACCGTCTCGGTCGAGCTAATCCGCGGAACTCAAAAAACGATGCTGCCCTTCAAGCTGGTCTTGGGTCGCGGTGATCGTTGGTTCGTGACGCAGGTCGACTTCTCGAGGTTCTCGTGCTGAGTTTTTTTCTCCCCACACATAGTCAGCGGACGCCTCGATACAGCTTGGCTAGGCGGGCGGGTGGGACGCCCGCGAAGAGCAACGCGCGCAGCCCGAGGTGCGTGGCGATCGTTCGTGGATAACCGTGCTCTCGCCAGCGGCGGTCCGATGTGAGGACGGGTGTGTCGAGAACCGCGACGTTGCCCAAGCGTTTCAGCTCCTTATAAAACAACACATCCTCGAAAAGGGGCAAATCGCGAAAGCCTCCGATCGCTTCAAAGGCCGATCGCCGGGCGAAGATCGCCTGATCGCCGGTCGCCGTGACCAGCCAGCGACTCCGCGCGTTTATCGCGCTCGCCAGCACTCGAGCGACGGGTCGGTCGGCCGAAGCGCCACGCAACCTGAAGGCGAAGCAGCCTCCTACCAGATCCGGTCCTGAAAGAACTTCGGAGATCGCACGAGAGGCCCGCGGCGGAAGCCAGGTGTCGGCATGTAAGAACAGCAATACCTCCCCGCGGGCGACGCGCGCCCCCGCGTTGAGTTGCTGGCCGCGGCCCGCGGCAGATTCGATCACGGTGACGTGAGAAGGAACTGATTCGCGCGTGCCGTCGCGACTACCACCGTCGACGACGATGATCTCGTCCCCCGAACCGAGAGCCCGGTCCACGGAGGCGAGCGTCCCTCCGAGGACATCGGCCTCGTCGAGCGTCGGGATGACGACGGAAACGAAGGGGGTCCGCGTTGCTGCCAGAAGCTTAGCCTGCCGCTTGCGAGAGTTCGATCAGGATGCCGCCCGTGCCCTTGGGATGGAGGAAGGCGACGCTTCGTCCGCTGGCGCCCTGGCGCGGCGCCCGGCCCACGGTCTCCATCCCTGCCGCGCGGCAGCGTTGGAGCGCGAGTTCTAGGTCTTCGACTTCGAGCGCGATGTGGTGGAGGCCCGGCCCATGGCGATCAATGAATCGGCCGACAGGCGAGTCGGCTTGTGTGGCTTCGAGAAGCTCGAGCCGTGATCCACCCAGGTCGAAGAAGGCGGCCCGCACCTGCTCGGCCTCGATCTCTTCGCGCCCAGACTCCGCGCGCCCCAGCATCGCGCGGTACAGCTCCACCGCAGCTTCGAGGTCGCTCACGGCAATGGCCACATGCTCTAGACGAGTGCTGTTACCCATTGGGAACTCTTTTGGATGGAGTTACGTTGTAGCCCCGGTTGCGTCCGGCGCGCGCGGGCCGAGTTCGATGGCGCCCCGCGAGGGAGATTATTATATATGGGTCGGAGTACGCCAGGGCGTGGGACCGGCGGGCGTCACGCGGAGCGGCCGGTCAGGGACAGTCGATGAAACAGGAATTGTGACGGGGGAGCAAGGTGGTTAAGCCTATCGAATTCACAGACGACAATTTCAAGCAAGAGGTACTGGATAGCGATGGCGTCGCGATGGTCGATTTTTGGGCCGCGTGGTGTGCGCCATGCCGAATGGTCGCGCCTGTTGTCGAGGAGCTCGCCGCCGACTACGACGGACAGATCAAGGTGGGTAAGCTCGACGTGGATGCCAATCAGGTGACAGCCATGCAATACAGCGTTCGGTCGATTCCGACTATCCTTTTCTTCAAGGCAGGTGAGCTCGTGGACACCGTGGTCGGCGCGGTGCCCAAGTCCCAACTGGAGCAGAAGATTCAGAGCCTTCTGGGCTGAAGCCCCTGTATGTTGCGTCGTGCAAGCGCGTGTGGCGACGCGGGCTATTTCAGCTAACCTATGAACGCCTCCGCGCCACTGCGGCCGCGGGGGCGTTTTCTGCTGGCTTCAGAACGGGAGGGTCAGCCGTCTGACTATGAAGGGCACGCTTTATCTCGTCAGCACGCCGATCGGGAACCTGGCCGACCTGAGCCATCGCGCGGTGGAGGTGCTCGGCACGAGTGACATCATATTCGCTGAGGATACTCGGCGCACTCGCATTCTGCTCGATCACTACCGCATCCACCCCCGCGATCTGCGATCCTATTACCAACACAACGAAGCCTCGCGCAGCGAAGAGGCGAGGGAGATCCTAGCCCGCGGCGGGAGTATTGCGCTGGCGAGCGATTCCGGCACGCCGCTGATATCCGACCCTGGCTTTCGCTTGGTTCGCCTGGCGATCGATGAGGGCGCCGACGTCGTTCCAATTCCCGGCGCCTCGGCCGCCCTAGCGGCGTTGGTCGCTTCGGGCCTAGAGTCAGGCGCCTTCACGTTCCTTGGCTTTGTCCCCCGATCCGGACGTGAGCGTCGAGAGTACATTCGCTCGCTGAAGGAGATGCCGCGGACCGCGGTGATGTTTGAGTCTCCCCGCCGGCTCGTTCAAACACTCGCTGACCTGGTCGATGAGCTGGGTGGCGGGCGGCGGGTTGCGGTGGCCCGTGAGCTGACGAAAGTTCATGAGGAGTTCACGCGTGGAACTCTAAGTGAAGCGGCAGCATACTATAAGGAGAACGCGCCGCGTGGCGAGGTAGTGATCTGTTTAGCCGCAGCGGAGCCCGCGGAATCCGAAGATCTAGCTGCGGCGCGTCGCCTGGCGCAGGAAATGGCGCAGGCGGGATCATCCTCTAAGGAGATCGTTCGCGCCCTTCGCGATCGCTACAGCCTTGAACGTAACCGCGCCTATGCTCTCGCCCTGGAGGCGGCGGAAGAGGGGAAGTCGTGAAGCCGAGAGCTCACATGCTGAGCGGCGCGATCACGCTCGCGCTCATCGCTGGGATTACCGCGTCCTTCGGCCAGCCTCAGGTCGGAGCCGCGGCCGGGCCCACCGCGCTCACGATCGCGCGGCTGCATTACGACGGCGGCGGTGACTGGTATGCGAATCCTTCCTCGCTGCCGAACCTGCTGACAAGGATCGCACGCGACACGCACCTGCCCGTCGCCGCTCGCGAAGCTGTCGTAACTCCCCTGAGCCCCGATCTGCACGATTATCCGTTCCTGTACATGACGGGTCACGGGAACGTCAGCTTCAGCGATGAAGAGCTCAGAGCGTTGCGCGGCTACCTCTTGTCGGGGGGATTTCTCCATGCCGACGACAACTACGGCATGAACGAATCATTCCGGCGCGAGGTCAAGGGGATATTCCCAGACAAGGAGCTCGTCCCCGTTCCTCTAGACCATCCCGTCTACCGGATCGTCTATTCATTACCGGATGGTCTGCCGAAGATCCACGAGCATGACGGCCTGCCCGCCGAGGGGCTAGGCATCCTCCACGAGGGCCGACTCGTCATCTATTACAGCTACCAGTCCGACCTCGGCGACGGCTGGGAAGATCAGGATGTCCATGGGGATCCGCACCATCTGCGAGAAGAAGCCCTAAAGATGGGAGTCAATCTGTTCAGCTTCTCGGTGGCGCAAAGAAAACCATGAGCGCGGCGAGGGTGTCTCCGGCGTTCCGAGTGCGTGCGCTCTGGAGGAGGGTAGCTTCTCACCTCCTGGTCGGCGGCGCGGCGGGGAGCATCTCCGTGCTTGGGACGCTGCTTCTGCTGAGCTGGCTAGGTGGCCGCTTCGGCTTGCTTGGGCGCCCGTCGCCCGTGCCTCTGTTACTGTGGCTGCTGACGGTCCTGGGCCTCGGAATCTGGCTGTGGCGAGTCGCCGTCCGGCTCGCGCGCTGGGATCAGCGCGCGGCGGCGGCGGAGATCGAGCAACGCTCGAACTTGCCGCGCGGCTCGGTACAGGGCGCTGTCGAACCCGGTCTGGAGCGGCCCGGCACTTCGCGTTCGCTCATCCAGCTCCACCAAGCGCGCCTGGCACAGCACCTCAAGGGGATTCCCACGCGGCGCCTCGGCGCCAGGCTCGCACGAACAGCGCGGTACCGGGCGGGAGTCACGAGTGTCCTCGCGCTCACGGCGGCGGTCGCTCTCGCCGCGATCTGGAGCGTTAGTCCCCAATCGGCCAGTCACGCCTGGGCGACGCTGGCACATCCGCTTCGCAACCTATCGGTCCCACCGCTGCCCGCGTTGAGCCTCGAAGGCGAGTCGGATCGCGTGCGACGCGGCGAAGACCTGAACGTTCGGGTCGGCGCGCCCGCCCGTGACTCGATC
Source organism: Candidatus Indicimonas acetifermentans (assembly GCA_947581815.1). Lineage (GTDB taxonomy): Bacteria > Gemmatimonadota > Gemmatimonadetes > Palauibacterales > KS3-K002 > Indicimonas > Indicimonas acetifermentans. The sequence continues at coordinate 6,541 of CANPVX010000015.1, forward strand.
GAGCTCCACTGGCAGCCGCGTGGTGAAGTCGCCCATGGCCGCTGGCTCGCGGTGGCGGATGGACGGGCGGCCTCGATCGTGCCGCGGGTGGAATCGCCGACGCTCTACTGGGCCAGCGCCCCCGATGGTGCGGTGAGCGATTCGCTTCAAGTCGATCCTGTGGATCCACTGCTGCTGCTCGGTGTGCAAGTGTCGTTGCGCTACCCCGCGCACACAAAGCGCGACCTCGAGATCCTGTCCTCGCCGCTGCCCGTCATGACGCTGCCCGAGGGCACCTGGACCACGGTCACCGCCAAGACGACCCGGCCCGTGGCTCGTGCCGCGCTGCAAACGGCGGGCGGGAACACGATCAGCTTCGAGCTCGAAGAGGACCGGCGCTTCAGCAAGTCCTTCGTAGCCCGCGATGGTGTCTGGGGGTGGGAGATTTCTGGACTCGAAGGCGATTCGTTGGAGGGTTCGGTGGACTCCATCCACTTCGTAACCGTGCCGGACAGCGCTCCCTCGGTTCGGATCGTGTATCCGGGTACCGACACGATCCTCAGCCTGGACATGATCCAACCGCTGATGATCGATTTGCGAGACGACTACGGACTGCGATCGGCGGAGCTGGTGAGCTGGCGCGTCTCGGCCTGGGGCGAGCTCTGGCCCGAAACCGTCGAGTCGCTCTCCTTGGCGGATGATGCTCCCCGCGCCAGCCTGAACGCGCTGCTCGATGCTCGCGGCCGCGGTTTCCTCCCCGGCGACACGCTCCATTACTACGTCCGCGCCCGCGACAACGCGCCGGAGCCGCAGGTCGGTCGCAGCCGCGAGTACGTCCTGCGCCTCCCTGACTTGACCGAGCTTCGCGAGCGCACCCTCACCCAGGCCCACGAGCTCGTGGAGAGCGCCGAGGATCTCGCAGAGAGCGCTCGGGCCCAGCAGGAGGCCGCTGAGGCGCTCCAGCGAGCCACAGAGATCTCCCCTGCTCCAGGCGCCACCAACGGTTCAGCGGCCGAAGAGGAAAGCGTCGAGTTCAGGGAAACCGAAGCGGCCCGGCAGGCGCTCGAAGAGGCCAACGAGCTGATAGAGCGCGCGCGCGAGATCCAGGAAGAGCTGCAAGAGCTGCAGGAGGCGATCGAGCGGTCGGGCCTCAACGACGAAAGCCTCTTGGAACGGCTAGAGGAGATCGAGTCGCTGTACCGACGGATCCTGACGCCGGAGCTAGAAGAAAAGCTCGAGGCCCTGCGTGAGGCGTTGGTCGATCTCGATTCCGAGCGGATAAGGGAGGCGATCAAAGAGCTGGCGGAGGGGAGCGCGGACTTTCGGCAACGCGTGGAGCAGAGCGTGGAGCTCCTGAAGCGCGCCGCGATGGAGCAGGAGTTCCAGACGCTCGAGACGCAGGCGGACGAGCTCGCAAAGGAGCACGAGCAGCTGGCCGAATCCGCCGCCGAAGCGGACTCGCTCAGCGAGACACTGCAAGATCGCGCCGAGCAGCTCGGAGAGCAGTCGCAGGCGCTGTCTGAACTCGTCAGCGAGTTGGTGAACGAGTTGAGCGAGGCGGGCGAGGCGGAGGCGGCCGATCAGGCGTCGGAAGCCCAGCAGGCGGCAGGCGAGGCGGGCCAGTTGGACGCTCAGGCGGCGAGCCAGATGGAGAGCAACCGACAGCAGGCTGCGCGTTCTGCGCAGAGTGCGCGGCAGCAAATGAAGCAAGCAGCTTCCTCCCTGCAACAGGGCCGCGAGCAGATGCAAGAGGACTGGCGCCAGGAAGTCGTGGAGGCGCTGGACCGGGCGCGGGCCGAAGCGCTCGAGCTGGCCCGGCGCCAGCGGGAGCTTAACGAGCGGTTGGGCTCGAACGGTACGGGAGAGCAGCAGAGCGGGCTGCGCTCGGACGAAGTGGCGTTGAAGCGCGGACTCGACCAGATAGAACGGCAGCTTACCGACGCGATGGAGTCCACGCTCCTGATCGACCCGGCTCTCGTGGCGGCCATAGCCGAGACCCAAGCCGGCATGGCGCAGCTGCTTCAGCAGCTGGCCGATGGAACCCGACGTCGCCCGGCAAGCTCGGGTCTGGCGAATCGCGTGAGCGAAAGCTTGAACGAGCTGGCGTACCGGCTGATGGAGGCGAGCGAGGCCGCTTCCGCCGCCGAATCGGGCACCGGCATGCAGGAAGCGCTCGAGCAGCTCGCCCAGCTAGCCCAGCAGCAGGGCGAGTTGAACGCCCAATCCGGGGGGCTGTCTCCAGGCGGCCTATCCGACGCTCTGCTCCAGCAGCTGCAGCGGATTGCAGCCCAACAGCGTGGCATTGCTCAGGACCTCCAGGGGCTGGACGAGTCTTTGGGACCGCGCGGCCAGGTGCTGGGCGAGCTGGATGCCCTCGCGGGCGAGGCCGAGGACATCGCGAGTGAGCTCGACGCGGGGCGATTGGATGAGAAGCTGATCCAGCGACAGCGTGAGCTTTTCCGAAAGCTTCTCGATGCTGGGCGTACGCTCGAGCAAGATGAGTTCGAGAAGGAACGGCGGGCGGAGAGGCCGACGACCACCGAGATCTTCCGACCGGGAGACTTGCCGCCTGAGCTTCTTCAGGGTCGCCAGTATCCGCACCCCGGCGCGGAAGCGCTGCGTAGCTATCCGCCGGCGTTCCGGCGTCTGATCCTCGAGTACTTCGATCGGCTGAACGGGTTGGAGGGAGGCGCCGGTGGCTCGTAGATCGGCGGTCCTAGCCGCCGCGTTGTTGCTCGTGGCGAGCGCGGCGGCCAGCGGTCAGAGCGCGAGGCAGCAGCAGCAGGCGAGACAGCTGCGACAAGCCGAGTCGCTGGAACGCGCCGGCGAGCTGGATCGAGCGCTCGATATTCTCGAGCGGCTCCTTGCGGAGTCTCCCACCGAATCGCGAGCGATCCTGGGCGTCGAGCGCATCAACCGCCGCCACGGGCGGGGCGAAGCGACACTCGAGGTGGTCAGTCGAGCCAAGAGCGCGGATCCAGCAGCCGCCCTGCCTCGGCAGGTCGAGCTGCGCGTGCTAGCCGACCTGGGGCGAATGGAGGAACTCAAGGCGGCTGGTGAGGCTTGGTTGAGCGTTTCACCTCGATCCGAGCTGGCCTATCGCGAGTTCGCCGCGATGCTGAGGCAAAACGGCGATCCCGCGGCAGCCGAAGACGTGCTCAAGCGCGGACGCGAGGCCATCGAGCGGCCTGCGGCGCTGGCCGGCGAGCTAGCGGACCTCTACCTGGCCCTGGGCCGTTGGCCAGAGGCGGCATCCGAGTGGGCACAACTGCTGCGGACATCTCCGGGACTCGGCTGGGACCTCATCATTTTCAGGCTGGAGCGGCTCGGCCCCGGCACGCGCCCGGCGGCTGCCACTCTGATCGATACACTGTTGAGTCGAGGGCCGGACGAATCCGAAAAGATGGTGATCGCCGTCGCTGCTCTGTACGCCGAGCGGCCCGACCAGGCCCGCGAAGTGGCGGGCGAGATCGTTCAGCGGATGAACGCCCCCCAGCGCGACAAGCTGTTCAACCATCTCGCGCGCGTCGCCGCGCGCCGCTCACAACCCGTGATGGTGGCCTGGGCATACCGCCAACTGTTGCCGTTCGTCTCGGACGAGTCCGTGCGCTGGCAGCTGGCGAGGCAGATCATCCAGCACGACTTGAACGCCGCCGACACGACGGCCGCGCTCGCGATACTGGAAGAGGTTGTGCAAAGCTCCCAAGCGGGAAGCGGGTCTCATCGCTGGGCCTCCGCGTGGGAGATCCGACTCTACGCGAGCCAGATTCAGCCGCAGCGCGCGGAAGGGGCGTTCCAGAGGCACGTGACGCTCTACTCCGATGATCGGGAGCTGCCGTCGCTCGCTCTGACCGTCGCTGAATCCAACGTTCGGAAGGGCCGCCTCAAGGAGGCGGATCGGGTCTTGAACAGCGTTCCCGTAGATGCTGACAACGCGCCGCTCGCGGCCCGGATGGCGGCGGCGCGAAGCTATCTGGCACTCTATGCAGGTCGATACGACGACGCTCGAGCCGAGCTCGAGATGGCGGCGGCTGCGCTGATCGGTGAAGAGCGCAGCGAAGCGCTCAGGTTCTTGGGCTTCCTCCGTGATGCTAACGCTTTGGAGCTGGACGCCGTCGCCGCCGCCCATCGCGCTCGCCTGCAGGATCGCACGCTCCAGGCGTTCGAGGATCTGATGAGCGGCCTTCGCGAGGCGCCCGTCTCGCCGGCGCGACCCGGACTGCTCCTTCTCGCCGGCGAGCTGGCCATCGCCGCAGGGTCGATCGATCGAGCGGAGCCGCTGCTGCGAGGAATTCCTGAGCGTTACCCGAAATCAGGAGAGGCTCCCGTCGCCCTGATGAAGCTGGCGGACGCGGTGGTCCGCGACACGCGACGGCGGTCCGAGGCGATCGATCTGCTGGAGTCGCTGATCCTCGACTACCCCGAAAGCGCACTGACGCCGATCGCGCGGCGCCGGCTCGCCGAGCTCGAGCAGCGGGTGCCGCGGTCGTGAGGAGGTGGGTCGTCCTCGCTCTGATGCTGTCTGCGGGCTCGGCGAGCGCAGCGCGTGCCCAGCATCTGCTCGTACCGATGGACGACGAGCAGACGAACCACCTGCGAGCCTACGGCCTCGCTTATTGGGCCCTACAGCGCGGCGAGGCAGTGGAATGGCTGCTCAACTATCGAGCCGGGTCGTTCCTCATGCGAGACGCTCAAGCATTACGACGTGAGGCGGCGCTACGTGGCATCTCCGTGCAGCGGATTAGCACGTCGAACCTGGCTTCGATCAGGAGTGAGATCGAGAGCTCGAACATGGAGTCAGTGATCCTCGAGAAAGCTCCGCGCATCGCCGTCTACACACCTCCGAACAAGTTGCCCTGGGATGATGCCGTAACCCTCGCACTCGCATACGCTGGGATCGAGTACGACAGGTTGTGGGATACAGAAGTGCTGGCCGATAAGCTTGCCGAATACGATTGGTTGCATCTGCACCACGAGGACTTCACGGGCCAGTTCTCCAAGTTCTATCTGACTTATGCGGGCACGGCTTGGCTGCAGGAAGACGTCGCGCGGCACCGGCGCGCCGCGCAGATGCTGGGGTTCGCCAGCCCGCCGGCGCTGAAAGCGGCCGTAGCAGACAAGATCCGCGGCTACATCGAGTCCGGCGGGTTCGTGTTCGCCATGTGCACGGCCACCGAGACGATCGAGCTGGCCATCGCGGCGATCGGAGTCGATATCGCCGCGAGCTATGCCGATGGCGATGGGATCGATCCGGATGCGCAGACAAGAATGAATTGGGAGCGGACGATGGCCTTCCGGGACGCCGAGCTGTTCTCCAATCCATCCATGTCCGCCTTCAGCGACATCGACGGCCACCTGGTGAACACTCCGATGCGGGCACAGTTGGGGACGTTCCGTGTGTTCGACTTCAGCGCCAAGATCGATCCGGTGACCACGATGCTGACGCAGAACCATCGGCGCGTCATCCGGGACTATTACGGGCTGACGACGAGCTACCGCCGTACCCGCCTCAAGCCCTCGGTGGTAGTTTTGGCCGAGGAGCCCAGCGCCCCGTGGGTGAAGTACATCCACGGCAACTACGGCAAGGGGAGCTGGACCTTCCTGGGCGGCCACGATCCCGAAGACCCGCAACACGTCATCGGTGACCCGCCGACCGACTTGGATCTGCATCCACACTCGCCGGGCTATAGGCTCATCCTCAACAACGTGCTGTTCCCGGCTGCCAAAAAGAAACAGCTGAAGACCTGACTGGCAGCTGATGGCTCGGACGCCTAGGTTTCGGCGGTCACGAGGGTCGCTCCACGCCACGGGTTCAAGAGTCGGAGGTGGGATGCCGAAGTTCTCGCGGCGGTTCGACGCGCTACCCAAGTACGCGCTCGCCGACGTGCCCCGAATCAAGGCTCAGCTGATCGAGCAAGGCGTTGACGTCATCGATCTTGGCGCCGGCGACGCTGACTTGATGCCGCCGGCGTCGGTCGTCGCCGCAATCCAGCAAGCTGTGTGCGAGCCCCGCTTCAGCCGCTACCCGTTTCAGCGCGGCTTGCCCGAGTTTCGGGAGAAGATCGCCGAGTGGATGCAAGAGCGCTTCGACGTGACGCTCGATCCTTACGACGAGGTGCTGCCGCTGATCGGCACCAAGGAAGGGATCGCCCACCTCCCGCTCATCTACCTGGAAGATGGCGACGCGGGGATCGTCCCCGACCCCGGATACTACCCGTACTTCGGCGGCACACACATGGTGGGCGCTGAGGTCGTCCGCGTGCCGCTAAGGGCCGAGACCGGCTTTCTGCTCGATTGGGAAGAAGTGCCGGCTGACAAGCTCCGACGAGCGAAACTTCTGTTCCTGAACTACCCGAACAATCCGACCGGCGCCATAGCCCCGGGCGACTACTTCGAGCGGGCACTCGATTTCTGCAAGCGGCACGATCTGCTGCTCGTCCACGACAACGCCTACTCGGAGCTCGGCTATAACGGATACCGGCCGCCGAGCGTCTTACAGTATGAAGGGGCGCGCGAGCTGGCGGTCGAGTACCACTCCCTCTCCAAGACGTACAACATGACCGGCTGGAGGATCGGCTGGGTAGCGGGGAACAGCGAGGTAGTGGGCGCGCTGTCGAGGCTGAAGACGTTTTACGATACCGGCGTCTTCCTCGCCTGCCAAGCGGCGGGGGTTGCTGCGCTGGAAGCTTGGAAGGATTTCGTGCCGGGGCAGGTCAACACTTTTCAAGCCCGCCGGGACGCCGCCGTCGAGGGCTTTCGGGAAGCTGGGTTCGAGCTGGAAGTTCCGGAGGCGACGATTTACCTGTGGATCGCCATTCCGGGTGGCGAGCCATCGATCGAGTTCGCCAAGAGGATCCTGCAGGCTTCGGGTGTGGTTCTGTTCCCGGGAGCGGGGATGGGAGCGGGTGGGGAGGGGTTCTTCCGAATTGCGCTCACCCAGCCGCCTGAGCGCCTGAGTGAGGCGGCTCGCCGTGTCGCGGCGGTCATCTGAGGTAGCGCGTGGGAACAGTTCAAGCGAAGGCGGAGTATCTCGTTAGGTGATTCTCTCAACGATCTTGAAGCCTCCCGGAGCGCCCGAGGCGCAGGGCTCCGCCCGCGACCGTCGCCCTGTGAGTTCGCTCCCGTACCGCGAGCGAGCGCGGCGAAACCGGCGGATCGGCGCCGTCGCGCTGATCTCTTCGCTGCTCCTGCATGGGCTGGCCGTGCTGTTCTCTCCTCTGTTCGTCAAGTACGTGGTTCCAGAGTCGATTTTGACCCGCCCGCCGCGTGAGTTCACGCCGGCATCGAAAGGTACGCGCATCGTCGAGCTCCTACTCACCGAGACACCCCGAGTCCAGCCCCAGCCCGAGCCGGAGCCGCCCGAGCCCGAGATACGAGTCCCGGTTGGAGACGTGACCGATGATGTGGAGTTGCTGAGCCCAGCCGAGCGGCTACGACCCCGCGTCGGCGATTGGAGGCTCTGGGTGATGCCGCCGCTGGCCCGTCGCGAGCTGACCCCTGCCGAACGCGAGGCCGACATCAATTTCCGTCTGCGATCCATCCTCGCTGCCATTAACGATAGCCTCGCGGCGGAAGAGGCGGCCCTGGCCGCACGGAATGACTGGACGGTCGGCGAAGAGGGGAACAAGTGGGGTGTGTCGCCCGGTAAGCTTCACCTCGGGCCCATCACCTTGCCGTTCCCGATCTCGTTCGGCCCCTCGCGTGAAGATGCTGCCAAAGCGGCCGAATGGCAGGCTATTCAGCAGCAGGCCGGCAAGGCAGGTGTGGACGAGGTCTTCGACAGCCGTGTCAAGGCGATCCGCGAGCGAAAGGCGCAGGAGGAAGCCAAGAAGAAAGCGGAAAAGGATTCCACCTCCAATCGCTGAGCGATTCCTAGCCAACCCGATTGCCACCGCACCCTTTCAAGATAAGTTACAGGTTTCATCGCCAACGGCCTGGCCGGTTTCGCCTGAATCCGGTCCGGCAGAGAGCGGAACCGTGATGGGAACGGGAAAGCCAGAAAGCTCGGAGCTGCCTCCGCGATTCGATCCCCGATCGTTCGAGTCGGAGATCTACCAACGCTGGTTGGATCAAGATCTCTTTGCGGCTGATCCCCATAGCAGCCGGGACCCGTACGTGATCGTGATGCCACCGCCTAATGTGACCGCCAACCTTCACATGGGTCACGGGCTCAACAACACGATCCAGGACGTGCTGATCCGCTGGCGGCGCATGCAAGGCAGGGAGGCGCTCTGGTTGCCGGGCACCGACCACGCCGGGATCGCCACCCAAAACGTCGTCGAGCGCCAGCTTGCGGAAGAGGGGATGACGCGCTGGGATCTCGGGCGCGAGAAGTTTGTGGAGCGCGTCTGGAAGTGGGTCGAAGAGACCGGCGGTATCATCCTGGACCAGCTGCGCGCCATCGGAGCCTCGGCGGACTGGGCTCGGACCTCTTTCACGCTGGACCCCGGATTGAGCCGGGCGGTGCGGGAGGAGTTCGTCCGACTCTACGATAAAGGCCTGATCTATCGAGGCCACTACATCGTCAACTGGTGTCCTCGCTGCGGCACGGCGCTCTCCAACGAAGAAGTGGAGCACGAGGAAACCGACGGAACGCTCTACCGTTTGCGTTACCCGATCGTCGGCGAAGAGTCGAAATACGTGGTCGTGGCCACCACGAGGCCCGAGACCATGCTGGGCGATGCCGCGGTCGCGATCAACCCTGACGACCCGCGGCACCGGGGTCTCCTAAAGTCTCGCGTCAAACTTCCGCTGGCCGAGCGAGAGATACCCGTCATCGCCGATGAATTCGTGGACCCGGAATTCGGCACGGGCATCGTCAAGGTGACCCCGGCTCACGACCCGAATGATTTCGAGATCGGGCGCCGCCACAACCTGCCGCAAGTCGACATCTTCAATCCAGATGCGACGCTGAGCGATGAAGTGCCGGAGGACTTCCGCGGCCTCGACCGCGTAGCGGCTCGCGAGGCGGTCGTCAAGGCTCTCAAGGAGCTGGACCTGCTGGATGGAGTCGAGCCCCACCATCACTCCATCGGTCGCTGTTACCGCTGCGGGACCATCGTCGAGCCGCGGGTCTCCGACCAGTGGTTCGTGCGCATGAAGCCGCTGGCCGAGCCCGCGCTGGCAGCTTACAAAAACGGTGAGGTTCGCTTCACCCCCGAGCACTGGGGCGGCGTCTACGAACATTGGCTCGAGAACGTCCGCGACTGGTGCATATCGCGCCAGCTCTGGTGGGGGCACCGCATCCCCGTCTGGTACTGCGCCTGCGGTGCGACCCTGGCGCGGATCGAGGAGCCCACCGAATGCAGCGAGTGCGGCGCGACCGATCTCGAGCAGGATCCGGATGTCCTCGATACTTGGTTCTCCTCGGCGCTCTGGCCCTTCAGCACACTGGGCTGGCCCGACGAGACCGAGAGCCTCAAGTCGTTCTATCCCGGGCATACGCTCGTGACCGCGCCGGAGATCCTGTTCTTCTGGGTCGCCCGCATGATCATGACCGGAATCGAGTTCATGGGTAAGGTGCCGTTCAGCGACGTCTATCTCCACGGAACCGTCCGCGATCACCGGGGCTGGCGCATGTCCAAATCGCTGGGGAATGGGATCGATCCTCTGGAGGTGACGCGCCTCTTCGGCGCAGATGCGTTGCGCTTCACTCTCATGAACGACCTCGGGGTGGGTTCCGACCTCAAGCTCAACTACGAGAATCTCGAAGAGACATTCCACGTCGGCCGCAATTTCGGCAACAAGATCTGGAACGCCGCGCGGCTCTCTTTGCCCTACCTCGGCGGCGAGCCGATCGGCGACGTGCCCTCTGCGAAGGACCAGCTAGATCTCTCGGACCGATGGATCCTCGCTCGTTTGAACCGGGCGGCGCGAGAGACGACCGAAAATCTCGAGCGGCTTCGGCTGCACGAGGCAGCCAGCGCACTTTACCGGTTCTTCTGGGGCGAGTTCTGCGACTGGTACCTCGAGCTGGTGAAGCCGCGGCTCTACGCGGAAGCGGACACCTCCGCCCGCACAGTCGCGCGCGCCGTTCTGCTACAGGTGCTCGACAGCAGTTTCAGGTTGCTGCACCCAATCATGCCTTTCATCACGGAGGCCCTGTGGCAACGGCTTCCAGGCCGCGGGGAGGAGAGCATCATGACGGCGGCCTGGCCGGAGGCCCGCGAGGAGTGGGACGACGCTGACGCCGAAGCCCAGATGACGCTGCTACAGGAACTGCTCGCGGCGGTGCGCAACATCCGCAGCGAGTACAACGTCGAGCCGCAGGGGAAGATCAGCGTGGAGGTCCGGTCTGTCGATGAGACGCTTCGCCGGGCCGTCGAGGCCGAGGGAGATACGGCTCGCCGGCTGGGCGGGATCGACGAACTAATGCTGGATGCGGGTGGCGGGGGCGGCGGGTCGAGTGCAGGGGCGGGGGCGACCGCCGTTCTGACTTCGGGAGCGGTCGTGTTCGTGCCGCTGGAGGGGCTCGTGGACCTCGAGCGCGAGCGCGCCCGACTCGCCAAGCAAGCCGGCGAGCTGGGGGCCCTCCTCGAACGCTCGGAGCGCAAGCTGGCCAACCAAGATTTTGTGAAAAAGGCGCCGGAGCAAGTGGTCGCCCAAGCTCGAGAGAAGCTGCGCGAGCTGCGCGAGCAGCTGGATCGGGTGGAGGAGAAGCGTCGAACTCTGGAGGGCGTCTAGGTCGTGGCTTCGCACCCTCGGGTCGAGGCGGCGCGAGCCGTCCTGATCGCGGGGGTGTTCGCTATTCTAGTGCTGCCGCCGCTCCTCAGCTTCGAAGGGTGCGCCCATACCGCGGCGCCGCGCGGTGGTCCACCCGATACGATCCCACCGATATTGCTCACGGTAGAGCCCGATAGCCTGTCCGTGCTGCCGGGTTTCGACGACGACGTTCGCTTCGAGTTCGATGAGCTGATCTCTGAGCGCGATATTCAGACCGCGGTGATCTTCTACCCCTTCGATCCGCGACCCAAAGTGAACAAGGGTGGTCGGGACATCCGGGTACGGCCCCGGGTGGGCTGGACGGAAAACTGGATCTATCACATCCACGTCGAGCCCGTGGTACGGGATCTCTTTGGTAATTCCATCGAACGGCCGATCGATTATGTGTTCTCGACCGGTGAGCCTCTAACCGATAACAACATTTCAGGTGTGATATTCGACAGGATCACGGGGCGGCCGCTTCCAGCCGGGCGCGTGGACTTGGTGAGCCTACCCGACACACTCCGTTATGGCACCCTGGCTGACTCGATAGGCGCTTTCAACCTCAGCCGGCTTCCGGCGGGCGAGTTCCTAGCGATCGGGTACGAAGATCGAAACAACGACAAGAAAGCTGACCGCAGCGATCGATCCGACACCGTGCGCGTCACCCTGGGGGCTATCGATACCGTGGCCGTAGAGTTCTCGGTCTTCGCCCACGATACGGTCGGTCCGGAGCTCGCCCGGGTACGGTCCGTTGATTCGCTGGTCATCGAGCTCGTGTTCAGCGGCTTCCTCGATCCCGACGCCCCGCTGAGCTCGGCGGTGGTTGAAGTGGTGCTGCGTCAAGACTCGACGCCCGTTCCTGTGGACACCATCCTTCACGTGTGGCAATTCCGGAGCTGGCGGGCTGCCCGGCTGGCTGAGCTTGCGGCCGCCGACACCGTAGGCGCGGATACGCTGGCGGCTGACACGGTAGTAGCCGATACCGCCGGCGCCGGCCTCCCGGCCGACGCGCAGCCTCCCCCCCAGGCGCCTGCCGACGTGATACCGGATGATCGGGAGCCTGAGTTACTGCCGGCGCCGCGCCTCATGGTCGTGCTGGTGCACCCGCTCGCGCCGGGTGAGTATGTCGTGTGGGCCCAGGCCGTTGTAGGCCTGTCCGGTCTGGAGGCGACGAGCCAGGCCGTGTATGAGCATAAGGAGCCCGAAGAGGGCGAGGATCAGGGTTCCGGGTAGCCATGAACGATCCGCGGCGGAGAATCCCGAGCGTCGATGCGCTCCTGAGCTCGGCCTCCTTTGGCCGGCTTCTGGCGGAGCGCCCGCGCGCGCTCGTGGCCGGTGCCCTTCGACGAACGTTGGAGAATTTGCGGCGGGAGCTGGCGACCGGTGACCGCTCGGCGGCGCCCGACGAAGCGGAGATCGCCGCGCGGACGGACGGTGAGCTGCGGGCGATGGATAAGAGCTCGCTCCGCCGCGTGATCAACGCCACGGGTGTACCGCTGCACACGAATCTGGGGCGGGCGCCGCTGGCGGCGGCCGCCCGGGCGGCGCTCGCGGAAATCGCCGACGGGTACTCGAATCTGGAATACGATCTCGAGCGCGGCGCGCGTGGGTCGCGCCACGACCACTGTACGCGGCTGCTCAGAGAGCTGAGCGGCGCCGGCGACGCCCTGGTCGTGAATAACAACGCCGCGGCCGTGGTCCTGGTGCTGAACGAGCTCGCCGAGGGGCACGAGGTCGTCCTCTCCCGTGGGGAGCTGGTGGAGATCGGGGGTTCGTTCCGGGTGCCCTCGATCATCGCCAAGAGCGGGGCCCGGCTCGTTGAGGTGGGCGCCACCAATCGCACGCACGTTCGAGACTACGAGGAAGCGATCGGGCCCGAGACCAGGGTGCTCCTCAAAGTGCACCGCTCGAACTTCAGCCAGTCCGGTTTCGTCAGCGAGGTCGGCATCGAGGCTCTGGCGCAGATCGCGAAGCCAGCGGGTCTCCCCGTTGTTTACGATCTCGGCTCCGGCCTGCTTCGACAAGCCGCCGCGCTCGGGCTCGGCGCCGAGCCCGACCTTGAAGGAGCGCTCGAGGCCGGCGCCGACATCGTCACTTTCAGCGGCGACAAGCTCTTGGGTGGACCCCAGGCAGGGATCATCGTCGGGCGTTCCGAGCTCATCGGGCGGATCCGAAAGAACCCGCTGTTGCGCGCGGTGCGAGTCGGGAAGTTGACGCTGGCTGCGCTGGAAGCCACGCTGCTGCTCTGGCGCGACGAAGAGACGGCGGCTGCGGACATCCCCGCGATCGCGATGATCGCGGCGGATTCGGAGAGCCTCCGGGCGCGGGCCCATGCGATAGCCGAGGAGCTTGCCAGGCGAGCCCCGGCGGCGCGCCTGGAGGTCGTCCAGGATACGACGAGGGTGGGCGGCGGGTCGTACCCCGGAGGCGAGCTCGAAACGTGGGTTCTGCGCGTCACGCTGCCCGGCCGCTCAGAGGTAGAGCTGGAGGCAGCCTGCCGCGCCGGTACCCCGCCCGTCGTTGGGCGCATTCGAAACGATGCGCTCTGTCTCGACCCGCGCACGGTCGCGGCCCATGAGGAAGCGGAGTTTCTGGACGCGGTGACCGCCGCGCTGACCGCCGATCAAGATGATGCAACCGGATAGGGCGAGAGGGGCGAGGGAGGGGAGGGAGGCGAGGGGGGGGAGGGGGGTTTTCCTCGATCGCGATGGGACGCTCATCGAGGACACCGGCTACCCGGCCGACCGGGAACAGGTTCGCTTGATCGCCGGCGTCGGCGCGGCTGTCAAGCGGCTCAACGAGGTGGGCATGCCCGTGGTGGTGGTGACCAACCAATCCGGGATCGCACGGGGGCTGTTCACCCGCGCGGATTTCGATGCGATAGAGGAGCGCCTGGCGGAAGAGCTGGCCGGCGTTGGCGCCCATCTCGATGGCGTCTATATGTGTCCCCACCACCCCGACTTCGATGGCGCTTGTGACTGTCGAAAACCCGGGTTGGCGCTCTACGTACAGGCCGCGGAGGAGTTGGCCATCGACCTGTCGCGCTCATTCTACATCGGCGATCGCTGGCGTGATGTCGACGTGACCCGCAGCGTTGGCGGCACGCCGATCCTCGTGAGTACGGGCGAGGGCGGGGACGATGCGCCGCCGGATATCGCGCGGGTTGAAGATCTGCCCGAAGCGGTGGAGCGAATCCTCAGAGCGGTTGGCGAGGATGCCTGAGAAGGAGCCCGCTTCGCTGGCTGTCTTCGCGTCGGGGTCGGGCTCGAACCTCCAGGCCCTCCTCGATCGCTTCGGGCGCGACGGTCATCCCGACGCATCGGCCCAGGTCGTCCTGGTCCTCAGCGATCGTCCCGGGATTCGCGCGCTCGAGCGCGCCGAAGACTCGGGCGTGCCGACGGCGGTGCTCGACCCGAAGGAATTTGACGCGCCCGAGGGGTTCGCCGCGGCACTCCTCGCCGCTCTGCGAGAGAGCGGAGTCCAGTTGGTCGCGCTGGCCGGCTATCTACGCCTAGTACCGGCGACTGTGATCGAGGAATTTCGTGGGCGAATCATCAACATTCACCCGGCCCCGCTGCCGGCGTTCGGCGGGCCGGGGATGTACGGGCAGCGGGTTCACCAGGCTGTGCTCAAGAGCGGCATCAAGATCAGCGGGCCGACGGCGCATTTCGTAGATGAGCGATACGATACCGGCCCGATCATCGCGCAGTGGCCGGTGCCCGTCCTGCCCGGCGATGACGCGGCGGCGCTAGCCGGGCGCGTGCTGCGCTACGAGCACCGCCTGTATCCCTCGGTGGTTCGCGCGCTCGCTCGGGGAGAGGTCGAGCTGGATGCGGCCGGGCGGGTGCGAAGTTCCGCCGCCGCGGGCGAAGATAGCGTCGGATTCGCACTGGCCCGAGAGACGGGAGCGCTGAACAGTATCATCTTTCTCGGTTAGAGGAGGGCTTAAGTGCCGCGTGCAGTCCTTAGCGTTTACGACAAGACCGGAATCGTCGATTTCGCTCGCCGGTTGGTCGACCTGGGGTACGAAATCGTTTCCACGGGCGGAACCGCCCGCGCGCTGCGCGAGTCGGCAGTGCCCGTCACGGGCGTAGGCGAAGTCACCGGGTTCCCGGAGGTCTTGGACGGCCGGGTCAAGACGCTCCACCCGGCGATCGCGGCCGCGATCCTGGCGCGGCGCAACCGCGCTTCCGACATGAAGGAGCTGGCGGTTCACGAGATCACTCCGATCGATGTCGTTGCGGTCAATCTCTATCCTTTCGAGGAGACGGTGGCCGACCCGGGCGTTCAGCTCGACGATGCCCTCGAGCAGATCGACATCGGCGGGCCGACGATGCTGCGCGAGGCGGCGAAGAACCACACCGACGTAATCGTAGTCTGCGATCCCTCCGACTATGCAGGCGTCGTCGAGCGGTTAGAGGACGGCGGGACTGACCCAGGCTGGCGCCGCGCCCTCGCGGCCAAGGTCTTTCGGCACACCGGCGGTTACGATGCGGCGATTACCCGCTACCTCTCCTCGGGCGCGGCGACCGGCTCCGGGCAGCCGGCGGAACTCTTTCCAGCCGCCATGTCGATTCCGGTCGAAAAAGCCCAGGATCTACGCTACGGCGAAAACCCGGATCAGAAGGCGGCTTTCTATCGCACCGAGGGCGAGCGCCGCGGCGTCGCCGCGCTGGTTCAGCACCACGGGAAAGAGCTCTCCTACAACAACATCCTCGACCTGGACGGGGCGCTGATGTCTCTGGCTCCGTTCGCCCGTTCAGCCCGCCCGGCCTGCGCCGTCATCAAACACACGACGCCCTGCGGCATCGCCGTCGGGGACACGGTGGCCGAGGCGTACCGGCGCGCATTGGCGACGGACCCGATCAGCGCGTTCGGTTCCGTCATCGCCATCAATCAGCCGGTCGACGGCGAGGCCGCCGACGTGTTGGCGGAGCTCTTCATCGAGTGTCTGATTGCGCCCGGCTACAGCCAGGATGCCATGGAGCGCCTTGTCGTGAAGAAGAACTTGCGCATCCTCAGCTTCCCCGGCGAAGCGTCCAGCTTCCTCTCGGACAGCGCTCACCTGGCGGGCGGGCAGGAGCTGCGGGGTGTACGGGGCGGCGCGCTGCTGCAGACGCGGTCGGAGCCGCCCTGGCCGGGAGACGATGGCGGCTGGCGCACCGTGACGAAGCGGTCACCCAGCGATGCAGAGCGTGCCGATCTGCGCTTCGCCTGGGCGGCCATCTGGGGCGTCAAGTCGAACGCGATCGTGCTCGCCCGAGACGAGGCCGCCATTGGGATCGGAGCCGGGCAGACGAGCCGCGTGGACGCCTCGAAGCTGGCCGGCTGGAAGGCTCAGCAAGCCGGGCACGACCCCGGCGCGGGCTGCGTGCTCGCGTCGGATGCCTTCTTCCCGTTCCGCGACGGGGTGGATGCCGCGGCCGAGGCGGGGGTGACGGCCGTCGTTCAGCCGGGCGGCTCGATCCGCGACGAAGAGGTGATCGGCGCCGCGGACGAGCACGGACTGGCGATGGTGTTCACCGGGCGGCGCCTCTTCCGGCACTAGCGAGCGGCCCCTAACCAACGATGGGCTAGGGGGGGTGAATGGCGGGAACGGGGGCCTTGACGGGGGAGGAGCGGGTCCTATATTCAACCCAATGGTTGAATATAGGAGCTCCCAATGATTCGCGGCCCCGCCGCCTCTCTCGACCGCACCCTCGTCGCACTCTCGGACCCCACGCGCCGCTCGATCCTCGACCGCTTGATGAAGGGCCCGGCGCGCGTGACCGAGATCGCCCAGCCATTCGACATGTCGCTCAACGCCGTGTCGAAGCACGTGCGGAGGCTCGAACGGGCGGGCCTCGTCCGCCGCGAGATTCGCGGCAGGGAACACCTTCTTTCGTTCGAGGGCGGACCGCTGAGCGAGGCGGACCAGTATCTCGATCAGCTGCGCCGGTTCTGGGAGGAGCGCCTGGATGTCCTCGACGAGCTTCTGCGAGAAAGAAAGGCACGGCGAGAGAGTTCACAGAAAAAAAGGAGTGACCCCAAGTGAATAAGACGTCGCAGACCCAAGTACCGGCCCTGCGTATCAGTCGCCTTTTGCCGGCGACGCCAGAGGAAGTGTTCGGGGCGTGGACCGATCCTGACAGCGTGAAGCTGTGGATGGCTCCAGGTGCACTTACGGTCCCGATCGCCGAGCTCGATGTGCGCGTCGGCGGCCGGTTTCGCATCGTGATGCGCGGGGAGGGCGGCGACTACGTCCACGAGGGCGAGTATCGGGAGGTGAGCCCTCCCCATCGGTTGGTCTTCACCTGGATATCCAAAGGGACGCATGGCAAGGAGACGGTGGTGACTGTCGAGCTCGAGGCGCGAGGTGAGGGTACCGAGCTGACGCTCACCCACGAAGGGCTCCCGGACTCCGAGCAGCGCGCGCAACACGAGGGCGGCTGGTCCGGCATTCTCGACAAGTTCGCCTCGCAGATGGAATAGGAGCGCAAAAAGGAGATTGGCTTTCGCGCTTGACTTCGCTGCAGTCCTTTGTCGCAGCGTCGGCCTCGGGTCATTTTCGTTGCCGCAGGCCAGCCAGCTCCTTGGCGAGCGACAGCAATTGGTGCCGGTTGACGGCCTCCACAACGTCGTACCACTCCTCGTTCACGCTGCCCGGGCGCCGCGCTCCGAGAATCGCGCCGGCAATCGAAGCAACAGAGTCGCTGTCGCCACCGATGTTGGTCGCAAGCAGGATAGCCGCTTGTGCAGATTGCATGACCGTGCCCAGCGCGAGGGCCAGTGGGACGATTGTGAGCGGATGGTCGGGAAAGTATCGGTCCGCGACTTCTTCGGGGCGAAGCGCCGGCCATTGCTTCAGGTCATCGTGAATGCCGCGAACGGCCTCGGCGAACCCGGGGCCTGCTGAACTTGGCCACAGCTGCTCTGCTCGACGTGCCGCGCGCTCTGCGAAGTCCAGGACCACGCCGGCGGACGCCCCGTCGATTGCCGCGGATACTGCGGCGGCCGTTGCTGCGGCAGCGGCGATGGCGAGAGAGCCCCCATGGGTTGGGATCGACGTCTCACGGGCGCCGGCCACAATCTGATCAAGGCTGTCTGAGGAATAGAAAACACCCACCGGTGCGACGCGGATCGCGGCACCACATCCATCATGGCTTTGCGCAATTCGCGCAGGATCTCCCGCATCATGAAACTCCCAAAGAGATTTAACGCCCGGATGGACGCACTTCGAGCATGCGAGCATCTCCCGACCGACGCTGGTATGAGCGACGCCGCCGTCTTTGAGGATCGCTCGCGCCACGGCGATGGTTCGTTCCGTGTCATCGGTGGTCTCCCCAATTCGCCACTCGTGCTTCGAGTTGCCCACGTACCGAGGGATAGGAGCGCCCGGCTGCCCCTCGAAACCTCGAACCCCATCTGGATACCAACGGACCACGTCATGGTAGGAAAGCGTCTCTGTCTGTTTGCCGATGGCATCTCCTGTGGCGATGCCCTTCAGGCAACCGATGACCCGGTCTCTCACGAGGACGGTCAGCCGCAGCTCCTTGTTATA
>CANPVX010000016.1 GCA_947581815.1 Candidatus Indicimonas acetifermentans
CGGCGGGTTATTACAGGCCGTTCCGTCCGCTGCAGAACGTGTTGCTGCCGAAGTCGCACCCGGGTTTCCAGGTTCTGTACGCTCTGGAACAGAACATCAAGCGCGGTATGACGCAGGCGAACGTCACTATCGTGCCGACGGACACTCTGGGAGCGTAAGGAACGTCACTGTGAAGTAGCGTGGAGCAAGCTGAGCTGGTAGATCAGGAGCGGCCGGAGCTCGTGATTGGAGTCACCATGTTCTTGCCCTCGCGTTTGGAAGTGTAGAGGGCGTTATCGGCGTTGGACACCAGAGAATCGTAGTTGCTGCCGTCCTCAGGGAAGCACGCTACTCCAAGCGAGATCGTGCCGCCATTCGAGCCGGGGTGGTCCGCGACATCTGCTCGAAGCCTCTCAGCCAGCACCGTCGCTTCCTCCCGGTCAGTCTCCGGGAGTAGGATGATGAATTCGTCGCCGCCCCAGCGGCACACGAGGTCGCTACCGCGTAGCTGTTCAGCCAGCGCCGCACCGATGGCAGTCAACGTGTGGTCCGCCGCCACGTGTCCGATCTTGTCGTTGATCTGCTTGAAGTCGTCGACGTCAACGAATATCAGCGCGAACGAACGCCCAGTACGATCGCTTCGCTTCAGCTCCGCGTTCAGGGCCTCCCTGAAGCGGCGCGAATTGCCCAGCCCGGTTAGCTGGTCGGTGAGCGCCTGCTTCTCGATCTCCGCTTGAAACGCGGCGAAGTAACCTTCTGAGATCGCGAACAGCACCCGGTCGATGCAACGGTTGAGCCGGGTCATCAAGTCGAAGAAAGGCTTATCGCTCTCGCGGAAAGCATCGCGTGAGGCCAGGATCAGCTCCTGCCGTAGATGCATGTAGGCCTCGAGAGCCGTCGTCAGATTCCCGCCCGCTTTGACGTGCTTCTCAGCAATCCGCCGCCCGATGTGAAGATTCTTACCCTCGCCCAAGAAGCTGCGATAATTCCATGGGTTGTTCAGAACGGAGATGATGCCGTTCACCAGCTCCGTTACATCGCCTCGCAGATGCTCGCTGGGGAACGGCTCTTCACGAGTGGACATCCTCCGCTCGTAGGCTGCGGCCCACTCAGCGGCCAGCTCGTCCGTATCCAGGTTGAGCGCGGACGCTGCCTTGTTGAATACCGCGTCGCGTGCGCGTTTCGGCGACCGGGACATCAAGCCTCCATTAGGCTCTGAGGAATACCTTTGCTTCGGCGGGACAAGCGGGCGGGCGGGCCACAAAAAAAGAACATCACCTGGCTTCGGAGGTCAAGGTTACTGCTCCTAACATAAGCTCTGTAGCGCCACTGCCGAACCCGCCCCCACTATCGTTGTAATCCAGTTCACAACATCGTTGTCGAGACCGGGCACCCCCGACAGGCGCTCGGCCCTATGGGGGCAATCCCTGTGCCGCGCCGTCTCGGGCTGCGCGCCGCACTCAGGACAGCGATATACGGCCTGCAACCCGTCGCCCAAGAGCGAATCGAAGAGGGCACCGATGAACCCCGCAAGAGCGACGGCGCCCCAACCGCAGCCGGGAAGTTCGAGGAACAACTGTCCGGTGGCGCCTAGCGCCAGGGCTCCGGCGACGGAGCCCAGCGTGCCGACTAGGGACACGGCCCCCGAGGCTCCGCGGGGCCTAGGTCGCAGCGTAAGGATCGATCGGGGAGTCGCGCCGAAGCGAACGCCGATTTCGGTGGCCCACGTGTCGGCGGTGGCGGCTGCCAGAGCACCGAGAAACGCCATATCCGCGGACGGGAAGATGGCGTGAGCAGCGATTGCGGCGGCCGCGACCGAGCCGTTGGCCAGGACTTGACGGGCTCCACGCCTCGACCGCGTGTCGGCGCCCGGTAGAGCGCTGAGGGCGCTGGAAGCGGCGAAGAAGATGACGAGGATGATCGCGGCACCAATACCGCCGAACGCCAGGACGACCGCGCCGACTCCGGTCGCGGCGACCGCGCCGGATCCGCTCAGAGAGCGCGCGCGCCAGGCGGCGCCCGCAACGGCCGCCGCGGCCGGGACGGCGAGAATCCAGTTAAGCAAGCGCGCCTCGGGTGGGGCGGATGTTGAACGGTGTGTTGATTCTGGAAACTGACATTCTTCTCCGGCTCCGCTTGCGGCTTCAAGAGAGGGGCTTATTCTCGGACCGATGAGTGAGCCACGCAACAACGGACCGGAGCCCGCTCCCAGGCGGCGCTGGCTGGTCGCCGGCCCTCTGTTGTTCATCATCATCTTGTTGGCGCCGACTCCTGAAGGTCTGAGCGCGGCAGGGTCGACGACGTTGGCGCTGGCCTTGTGGATGGCCGTCTGGTGGCTTTCCCTCGCCGTTCCACTTCCGGTAACGGCGTTGCTGCCTCTGGTGCTCTTACCGGTGCTCGGTGTCGCTCCTGCCCGCGCAGCGGCAGCGCCGTATGCCAACCCGGTGATTTTCCTTTTCATGGGTGGCTTCTTCATCGCGGCGGCGATGCAGCGCTGGTCGCTGCATCGCAGGATGGCGCTAGGGATCGTTGCCCGAACCGGTACATCCCCACGGCGGCTCGTCGCCGGCTTCATGCTGGCGAGCGGCGCGTTGAGCATGTGGATGTCGAATACGGCCGCGGTATTGTTGATGATGCCGATCGGCGCGGCGGTTCTCGGCACGCTTTACGTAGCGAGCCCGGAGCGTCGAGCCGAATCGGACGGGCTCGCAGAGCGCAATCTCAGATGCGCGTTGATGCTGGGGATCGCGTACGCGGGATCGATCGGCGGCGTCGCGACGCTGATCGGAACCCCTCCGAACGCGGTACTCGCAGCGGTCGCGGGGGAGCTTCTCGACGTCGAAGTCTCCTTTGCCCGGTGGCTGGCGGTGGGGCTCCCGCTTTCGGCCGGAATGCTCATCTTTTGCTGGGCGCTGTTGTGCCTGAAGCTGTTCCCGCTCTCAGCGAAACCGCTTCCGCGCGCAACTGAGCTGCTGGGCGAAGAGCGCGCCAGGATGCGAGGCTGGCACCCGGCGGAGCGAGTGACGGCCATGGTGTTTGCGGCCACAGCCGTGGCCTGGATCTTCCGGGCACCGAAACAGATCGGCGAAGTCACGCTGCCGGGTATTCAGTCGCTACTACCTGAGGTGGGCGACGCGACGATCGCTATGGCGGCAGCGCTGGTCTTGTTCACATGGCCGACGCGCGACGAGGCGGGCGGATTGACCACCGTTCTTGACTGGAGGCATGCGTCTGCGATACCGTGGGATATTCTCGTCCTGTTTGGTGGGGGCCTGTCGCTAGCCTTCGCCTTCGAAACGAGCGGGTTGACGATGTGGTTGGGTGGGAAGCTCACAGTTCTAGCGGGATTCTCCGACATCCTGGTGATCGCTTCGGTCGCGACGCTGTTCGTGTTCGTGACGGAAGTGACATCGAACACGGCTACGGCGACATTAGGCTTGCCCGTAGTGGCGGCGTTGGGACCTGCGGTCGGCGTGCAGCCGCTCGCCCTCATGGCCGCGGCGGCGATGGGAGCGTCGATGGCCTTCATGCTGCCCGTAGCAACGCCACCCAATGCGATCGTCTTCAGCACGGGATACATTCAGGCGCGCGATATGATCAGGGCCGGCTGGTGGCTGAATCTAGGAGCGATCGTTGCGATCACGACCGCTGTGAGCCTCGGATTCCGCTGAGTTCGTCAACGAGGAGGTTTTCGTAAACGCCCAAATGAATTCATCCGCCTTCCTAAGGGTCGATGCGCAGCTTCCTCTGACCCTGCTACGCTGCGTCCGGGTGCAGGATACACCTGCTGAACTGCTCCCGGATGAGAGCCCGGAGACTTTCTTCCCAAAGCGGCTGGGCCTCAGCGGCGTCGTCGAGGACCAGATCCGTCACTTCGACCGGCTGGCGCGCCGCCGCCGCCGCGTCGAGAGCGAGCAGGTCCAGGCGTTGTTAGAGTTGATTGCGCGGCGCCCGGATGCCGACGCGATCTTCGAAGCGGCGGGACGCCAGCTCGCCGACCTTCGCTTCAGAGGTTTGATCGGCCGCTTACGGCGACTGACCCGCCGGCTGCCGAGAGCTCTTCAGCGCCGCGCAACCGCGCGCGGGCTCCGCGCGGCCTACGGGGGCATCCTGGTCGCGAGCAGGCTGGACGTCTCCTCGTCGCCCGTCGAGATGCGGGCCATCGACGCGCTGACGGCCGGACTCAATTCGCAAGGGAAAGCGTGTAGGCTATACGGCTCGCTGGCGGAGGGGCTGGCGGAGCTCAACGGCGCGGTGTCGGTTGAGGCCGTTCACACGCAGTGCCAGGCGCGCGGGGATGATGCGTGTCACTGGGTGATCGAATATCGATCACCGAACGCCGATCGTCGACAATCGCAGTGACCGGCGGAGGTTGGAGGTCAGTGCAGCTCGCTGGGCTCCACGTGCACAACGACGCTCCTCAGGCGTAGCTCGGCGGCGATGCTGCGCTCGACCTCGTCGGCGATGGAGTGGGCCCGGCGGACCTGGATCGCAGGGTGCACTCTGATGGTTAGCTCCGCAAACCCGTAACCGGGGCGCCCACGCGAGCGAATCTCGCTCACGCTCTCGACGCCAGGCACTCCTGACGCCAGCCGATAGAGGCGTTCGGGATCGACCGCCCGTCGATCGACGAGAACCGGGACGGTCCTTCTTATGATCTGAAAACCACCGTAAGCGACGAGCGCCGCTACGATGATCGCGAGCACCGCGTCGGCCTCATGCCACCCCAGATGAACAAGACCGAGGCCGCCGAGGACCGAGGTTGTGACCAGGACGTCGGCCCACGTGTGACGCGCATCCGCGGTCAGCAGCTCGCTGGCCAGCTGCCGGCCGCGCCGGCTCTCGTACGTCGCGACGGCCACGTTGACCAGCATCGTGCCGGCCAGGATGAGCACCGAGACCGTGTCCGGCCGCGGCGGCAGCGCGTCGGTGCGGAGTCGCTCCACGCTCGCTTGAAGGAGCTCGAAGCACAAGATGGAGAGCAGGCCGGCGATGGCGAGGGCGCCTATCGTCTCGAACTTGCCATGCCCGTAGGGGTGCTCCTCATCGGGCGGGGCGGCCGCGAAGGAGATAGCCGTCAGGGCCACGACGTTTGCGATGGCATCCACACCGGAGTGAGCGGCATCGCCCAGAACGGCCAGCGAGCCGATCGTAAATCCGACGCTTATCTTGATTACGACCAGGAGCAGGTTCGCCCAGAAGATCCAAAACAGAATCCGCCGGACCTGGCGCTGGCGATCCGGCTCGTCCCAATCGGGAGACGATCGCTCGGACCGATCGCCGATTCCCTGCTGCGCCCGTCCGCTCACGGCGAGCGCTGCCCGCCCGAAAGATGCGCGGCGAAATTGCGAATCGAGGTGTCGACTTTCACCGTCGGAGAAACACCTGGAGAAAAGGAACGCGAAGCTTTCTCTTGAAAAGCGCCAACCCGTGGAACCGCAATATGCCAGCGCTCCTCTGATAGATGCAAGCGAAAGATGAAACCAGCCGACACACTGACTGCTGCGTTGCGCGCGATCGACGGAAAGGGATACGGCGCCTACAAGAGCATCGCCGGAGCCTACGCTTTCGGCGACTATACCCTGAACATCGATTACGTGCAGGGCGATCCGTTCGCCACGCCAAGTAGGTTCAGGGCCGTCGTCCCCCCCGACGTGGCTCGCCTGCCCTCCGCTCTTCTGGGCAATAAGGTTCAGAGGAACGCCGCGGCGGACTATCTCAACCGTCGCGTCTACGAAGCGCTGTCGGCGGCCAGCCGATCCCGAGGGAGCGGCAAGAGCGGCATCATCGGAATCCTGAGGCCCGGCCAGCAGATCCTCGAGCGAACGAGCCTACAGATCAGCCAGACGGGCGAGATAGTCATCAGGCTGGTCGGGGGTCTCCCCGCCCGCGGTCGCCGGATCACAGCGCAGCCCGCCATCGCGATGCTGATCGAGGACATACCCAACGCGCTCCGGCGCTCCTTCCTTCCCGACTCGGTGGACTTGGAGGCGCTCGAGCGCCACGTGCGGCTGGCGGAAGACTCGACGGCGCTGCGCGACCAGCTGGCGGAGAGGCACCTCGTGGCCTTCATACCGAACGGCGCTATCCTGCCACGGCGAAGCGGCGTGGACGACCGGCCGCTGCCCGCGGCCGAGGCGATCGCCTTCGAGTCGCCGCATTCGTTGGCGGTCACGCTCGAAGCACCGAGCCGTGGGCCTGTGACGGGCATGGGCGTGCCGGTCGGGGTCACGCTGATCGTCGGCGGCGGCTATCACGGCAAATCGACCCTTCTCCGCGTCATGGAGAAAGGCGTCTACGACCACGTGGCGGGCGACGGGCGCGAGCTGGCGGTGATGGTGTCGGGCGCGGTAAAAGTCCGGGCGGAGGACGGCCGGCATATCGCCTCAGTGGATATCTCGAACTTCATCACAGGGCTTCCCAAAGGTGAGGATACCCGGCGCTTTACGACCGACAACGCCAGCGGCTCGACCAGCCAGGCTGCCGCCATCAGCGAGGCGCTCGAGGTCGGCGCGACTTGCCTTCTCATCGATGAAGACACGAGCGCCACCAACTTCATGATTCGCGATGCGCGGATGCAGGCGCTGATCCAGGACGGCGACGAGCCGATCACTCCGTTCATCGATCGGGCGCGGCAGCTGTTCGACGAGCTCGGAGTCTCCACCGTCATCGTCATGGGAGGCGCCGGAGACTACTTCGACGTAGCCGACACGGTCATCGGAATGAAGGCATATCTCCCTGGCGATATCACAAGCGAGGCGAAGAAGATAGCCGGAGAGTATCGAACCCGGCGCAGCCGCGAAGGGGGCCCCTGGTCACTCTTGCGCTCCCGCATCCCGCATCCGACGAGCATCGACCCGCGCAAAGGGAGGAAATCAATCGCTATCAAGGTCCCGACGCGAAAGCGCGTGCTATTCGGAACGGAAGAGCTCGACCTCAGCGCTTTGGAACAGATCGTGGAGACTGCGCAAGCGCGCGCGATCGCTCAGGCGCTGGCGTATGGGACCGGCCGTTGGATCGACGGGCAACGCAATGTTAGCGAAGCCTTGCGCAGTCTGGGTGATGAAATCGACCGCGAAGGTCTCGATGTGATCGATGCCCGCCAGATCGGCGAGTATGCGGACTTCCGGATCTACGAGCTGGCGGCGGCCTTAGGACGACTGCGAAGTCTGAGAGTCGACGCCGCTTCGACCGCCTGAGTCACCGGGTTCCTCGCTAGCTCCCCCCGCCGGTGGGCCCTTTGGGCGGAGAAGCCGCCCACCTTCGTTGAAGCGCCGGGGCTGGTGCCGCATGGATATACGGTTGATCCACGTGCGGCTCAGCGTCACACGCCGTCCTCCGCGAGGCTTCTGACTAGAATCGGACCGCTTGACCCCCGGCATCCCAAAACCGACCCAGATGCCGATAGCGAGCGCCAGAGCCGCCCCGATCAACTTTAGCAGCAATCCTGTCGTCATAGCGCCCTGTTACCGAACGCTTGCGGTCAAGTTCCACCGAGCGAGGCACGGTGCTTTCGAGCGACTAGCTCTGTCTCAGCGGATCCGAAGCGTGTCGTCGAAGATGGAGTAGGCGCTGCTACTGGCACGCCGGTGCGCCTGCGCGATCAGAGCTCTGGAGGTATCGCTCAAGGCGCCGGACAGCATACCCTCGAAGACCGCTTCATAGAAGTTGCTCGGCAATACTATGACCCTGCCTCGCGCGTAGCGGGCATCGGGGCCGGGCTCGGCAGTGAGAGTCGCGGTGCTATCCGGCGGCAGCCGCGTGTCGGAGAGCTCCTGCCAGCCGCCCGCGCCGGCGGCGACCTTGCGTGCGATCAGGACTACGTTGCCGCCCGGCAGGGGCTGCCAGTCCGCATCCAAGAAATCGATGCGGACTCTAACCTCAGGAGTCACGTAGGTGGGGAAGCGGTGCCCCGTGCCGCTGTTCGTCACTCGCAGCGTGACGGGTTCGCCGGCCCGCGCCTGCACGAGTTCGATGGTCACACCGCCGGCGACCATGGTAGAATCGTGGATGCCGCGCCAGAGGTGCCTGCGATCCGGCATGTGACAGTTCTGGCACTGCATCTCGAGGACCGGGTACTTGCTGTTCCGCCACTCTTCGTAGGTATTCTCCAACGGCTTCCCATTGGCCGCCGGCTGCTGAAACTGATGGCAACCCTTGCAGAAGCGTGAATCTTCGAAGAATGGCGTACGCGTGACGCCGCCGTGCGGAGAGCCTTCGGGCGAAGGCTCGAGCGAGCCATCGCGCCGCGGCGGTCCGTACTTCCTCCACGCGCGAAAATGACACCCGGCGCAGACCATCCCCTGGTCGCGCAGCGAACGATCGAAGTAAGGGTTGCCGACGAGTTGACCGGCGGTGTCGGGCACCTGGGCCGACTGCTCCGAGAGGGGGGTGTGGCAGGCCAGGCATACCCTCACGTTCGCGTAGCTGTCACGTTCCCAATTCACGAGCTGCCCTGCGAGGCCCGGCGAGTAAGCGGCCGAGTGGATCGTGGTCTGCCAATCTTCATACTGCTTGGGATGACAGGTGCCGCACGTCGAGGGCTCGAAGGAAGCCTCGAGCGGATTGAAGCCCTCCGGCGCCGGACCTTGCAGTGGGATCGGCGTGCGCCAATACCCCTGCACGAAGTCGGTGAGATCGGAGAATGTGCGTTGGTCTACCGGCAAAGTGGCTGGATCGGCTACGGCCAGGCGAGTCGAGTCGGACTCGGATTCCGCGCAAGCGGCGAGCGCGACCAGGGCACAAGACGCCAGGCAGAGCCCGGCCGGCGAGGGCCGGGCCCTGAAAACCGCATGGGCTAGGCGTTCAGACAACGACTACCGTACGACTCGGATCCCTGCAAGCGCCTACGGCGTTGTCGCGCAGGGGTTGCACGGGTTCGCCGCGCATGGGTTGCACGGATTCGCCGCGCACGGGTTACACGGGTTGGCTCCGGCCGCCATCGAGGCATCGAAGCCTTCCTGGATGGTCTCCACGTAGGCGGTGAGCGCCGCGAGCTCGACGCCGTCCCACGGGAGCGGGTCCGCCTGCATCGGAATGACCATACAGATCTGGACCATCTCGGCCGCGTTCACTTGATCCAGGCCCGCGCGATCCTTCGGCATCTGCACGAAATGCGGATAGGGCTCGGCGAAAGTCGCTTTCATCAAGCCGTACTTGTTGGCATGGCAAGTCGAGCAGGCCGTGGTTCCACTCCCACTCAGCGACTTGTCGTTCCAGAGCCCCTCACCCATGGCGACGAGACGATCCCGAGGGTGGCCACCGTCATTGAGAGCCACCCCGGCGGGCTGGCGGATCAGATCCGGATCTGTGTCCGGGGCACCAGCAGCGCAGGGATTTGCCGCACACGGGTTACACGGGTTGGCGGTCGCGGACTGGCTCGCCTGCTCGCCACCGCTACACGCGGACAGCAAGAAGGCAGCAGCAGGAACCAGCCCGGCCGCACTCAGACGATTGAGCATACGTCCGCCCTCCATCAGGGGTGTGATAAACAGCGGCTATCGTGCGCTTTAGCTCACGATAGCAGGAATTCCACGCCTTTAGGTGTCCGACTTCTTAGTCGAGCACGGATTCGCCGCGCACGGATTCGCCGCGCACGGATTCGTCGCGCATGGGTTCGTCGCGCACGGGTTCGTCGCGCACGGGTTCGTCGCGCACGGGTTGGCGGCCGCGCACGGATTGCACGGATTCTCAGCGGCTGCGGCGGCGGCCGACGTGCCCGTCTGGGCAGCCTCCTGTTGACCACCAGAACATGCGCCGGCCAGCAGGAATACGGCAGGCAGCAGCCATGCGGTACGCATCCGATTCAGCATACGTCCTCCCTATTGAGTGCGGGTGCGATGGGCTATGAATGTCAGTCAGTCTACGACACGCTCCTGGACCGAAGATCGTCCATCTGTCGTAACCAGACAGCAGCCCGGCCGGTTCCCCGAACCGCTACCGCCCCTAGCGCTGCCCAAAACCCCTCAATCCTGGCCGTAGAAGTGACAGACCGCTCCGTGAGTCTCCGCAACGCTTATTCGGTGGAGCCCCGCCAAAGGTGCATGCAGGCGCCTCCACAGCCAGCCGCACAAAACCTCGCTGGTAGCATTCTCGAGCCCCGGTACATCGTTGAGCGTCTGATGATCCAGCTCAGCCAGGACAGGCTCTACGATTGTGTCGATATGGGCATAATCTAAGAGCCAACCTGTGTCGGCGTCCACCTCCCCGCGAACGGCGACGTCGAGCTGGTAAGAGTGGCCGTGCAAGCGCCGGCACTTGTGGCCTTCGGGGGCGTGGGGCAGGTAATGGGCGGCCGCAAACGAGTAGGAGCGACAGAGCTCGACCTGCAAGCTAGACCCCCGCCGTTTCGGCGCCCCAGATGTGGTGATGGAGCTGCGTTTGCAATCGTGCGGGGGCGTTGTCTTCGAGCATCCATTCGGCCAGCTGTTTTAGCGACAGCTCGCCCCAAACGGGTGAGTACAGGATCTTTCGGCCCCTCAACCTGCGCTCCTCGATCATCAAACGGGTCCACTCGTAATCAGCTCGGTCCTTGATGACGAACTTGATCTCATCATCGGGCCCTAGCTGCTCGAGGTTCTCCCAGAGGTTTCGCTCCACTTCCCCAGAGCCCGGACACTTGATGTCCATGATCACGATCGTCTGCTTGGGCAAGCGATCGAGGGCGATGCTGCCGCTAGTCTCGCAGAGGACGGTGTAGCCGCATTCGAGGAGCGCTTCTGCCAGCTCGCCGATTTCCCGCTGGAGCAGCGGCTCGCCGCCCGTCAGCTCCACGAGCTTGCAACCCCGGCCGATCCGCTCCAGTTCGGCGACGACCTCTGGCACCGACATTTCGGTGCCGCCGTAGAAGGCGTAGTCCGAATCGCACCACACGCAACGCAAGTGGCACCCGGTGGTGCGAACAAAGACACAGGGCGAGCCCGCCCAGCTCGATTCTCCCTGGATCGAGAGGAAGATCTCAGTGACTCTCATCTTTCGTCGCTACGCATCAAGCCGGCCAACTCGGTCAATCTCCGCTTTTGACGCCCGCCCCCGGCCCCAGCACCTCCGGCGATCGCTCCGCGAGAATCTCTCGCAACTCATCGGCTTCGATCACCTCCTTCTCGAGCAACCGTACAGCGAGGGCGTCAAGAGCGCTGCGCTCGCGAGTGAGTATTTCGTCAACCTTTTCCCGCGCCTCATCGACGATCCGCCTCACCTCGCGATCGATGTCCGCGAGCGTCTCCTCGCTGTGCTGCGGTCGATCGTGATCGAAACTCTCTAGCATCCCCAGCATCGTGCGCTGGCGCGAGTCGTAGCTCAGTGGTCCGAGCACATCGCTCATGCCGTATTCCATCACCATGCTGCGAGCGATATCGGTGACGCGGCTCAGGTCGTTCTGCGCGCCCGTCGATATCTCGCCGAATACGATCTCTTCGGCCACCCTACCGCCCAGTAGCACCGCGATCCGGTCGAGGAGCTCGGGGCGTGTCATTAGGTAGCGGTCCTCGGTGGGCAGCTGTTGTGTGTAACCCAGAGCCCCTATCCCACGCGGGATGATGGAGATCTTGTGAACGGGGTCGGCATGCTCGACGCGCTCCGCGACGACGGCGTGCCCGGCCTCGTGGTAGGCCACGATTGTCTTCTCCTGATCGTTGATCAGCCGGTTCTTCTTCTCGAGGCCCGCCACGATACGATCGACGGCGGAATCGATCTCGTCCATCGTCACCGCCTCTCTGTCTGCGCGCGCCGCCAGAAGGGCGGCCTCGTTGAGCAGGTTGGCCAGATCGGCTCCAACGAACCCGGGTGTGCGGCGCGCGACGATCGAAAGATCCACATCCGGGGCGAGGCGAATCCTGCGAGCGTGCACCATCAGGATCGCCTCCCGCCCGACCATGTCCGGCCGGTCGACCAGGACCTGGCGATCGAAACGGCCCGCGCGCAGCAGAGCCGGATCCAGAAGCTCCGGCCGGTTCGTAGCGGCCATGATGATGACGCCGATTCTGGGATCGAACCCGTCCATCTCCACAAGCAGCTGATTGAGAGTTTGCTCGCGCTCGTCGTTTCCGCCCATGGGACCGCCCAGTCCCCTCGCTTTGGCGAGCGCATCGAGCTCGTCGATGAAGATGATGCAGGGCGCCTTCTCCTTGGCCTGGCCGAACAGGTCCCTGACCCGAGCTGCGCCCACGCCGACGAACATCTCGACGAACTCCGAGCCCGAGAGGTTGAAGAAGGGGACTCCAGCTTCGCCGGCGACCGCGCGGGCCAAGAGCGTCTTCCCCGTTCCCGGAGGGCCTACCAGGAGGATACCCTTTGGGATGGTGGCGCCCAGGCGGGCAAACTTCTCCGGTGTCTTGAGAAACTCTATGACCTCTTGCAGCTCCTGCCTGGCCTCGTCCACCCCCGCGACGTCGCCGAAGTTGACGCCCGTGCCCTCTTCAGCGTAGAGCTTGGCTTGCGACTTCCCGAACGTCATGACGCCCTGCGCCGGGTTAACGCGGCGCAACATCCACATCCAAAGTATGAGCAGAAGAGCGAAGGGAATGATCAGGTTGAGCAGCCAACCCAGCTCGTTGGGGACGGCGCCTTCGTACTCGATCCCCTGCTCCTCGATGAGCTCGATGAATCCGGGATCATCCACTCGAACCGCGGTCCAACTCTCGGGCGCTCCAGCGGCGATCGCCGAATCAGTCGGCCGCGCGACGATCCTTTTCTCCGCGATGGTCACCTTCGCCACCTCTCCCGCGGCGATCTTCTCTTTCAGCTCGCTATAGGTGACCTCGGTGCCGGGCTGACTGGAGAAGAGATAGTTCAGCCCCACCACCGCCAGCAGCGCAATGATGACGTAGACTACGGAGAAGCGGGCTCGGCGGCGCTTAGCTTCCGGGTCGGAGCGACCGGGCCTGTTGGGCCCCGGCCGTCCTTCCTTCGAGTTCTCTGACATAGTGCAATAAATGTCGCCCAGGATGGCTGCCGAGTACAGGGCGAGCGGCGTGGAGCTTCGGGGTTGTCAATCCCCGGCGCCCGGCAGAGCGTACTCATCTCGGAACTGGCGGGCATAGAGGCGGGCGTATAGGCCTCCCAGGGCCAGCAACTCGGCATGGCTGCCCATCTCGACGATGCGGGCGTGATCGAGAACGACTACCCGGTCCGCGCGCTGCACCGTGCTCAGCCTGTGCGCGATTATCAGCGTACTACGCCCTTGCATCAGCTCTTCGAGTGCTTTCTCGACGAGATGCTCGCTCTCGCTATCGAGGCTACTGGTGGCCTCATCGAGGATCAGGATCTCGGGGTCTTTGAGCAGCGCCCTGGCGATGGCGATGCGTTGCCGCTGCCCGAGCGAGAGCTTGACCCCACGCTCCCCTACCTTCGAGTCGTACTTCTCGGGTAGACGCTCGATGAATTCCACCGCGTGGGCAGCGCGGGCCACCGCGGCGATCTCTTGATCGGACGCGCCCACCCGACCGTAACCGATGTTCTCCTGGATGGTAGTTCCGAAGAGCATCGGCTCTTGGGGAACGATCCCTACGGCGCCACGTAGCTCTGCGAGGCTGAGCTCGCGTAGATCTACGGAGTCGAGAGTGATCAATCCCTCCGTGGGATCC
This sequence comes from Candidatus Indicimonas acetifermentans, assembly GCA_947581815.1. GTDB lineage: Bacteria > Gemmatimonadota > Gemmatimonadetes > Palauibacterales > KS3-K002 > Indicimonas > Indicimonas acetifermentans. The sequence continues at coordinate 13,563 of CANPVX010000016.1, forward strand.
CAGAAGCGCGACACCAATGCTGCGAGCGTCGACTTGCCGGCGCCGCTCGGTCCGACCAGAGCGACAACCTCGCCTGGCAGGATCTCGAGCTCGATGTCGATCAAGGCATAAGGCAGCGAAGGAGCGTACTGGAAGCCCACCCCGTTGAAGCTCAGCGTCCAGTTCCCGCCGGGGGTCAAAGGTCGAGGGTCGACGGGATCCACGACGTCTGTCTCGAGATCGAGCAGCTCGAATACGCGCGTCACCGCGCCCTGTGCCTCCTGGTAGCCTCCCCAAAGCGCTGTCAGAGAAGTGATCGCGGCAGCCACGAACACCGCATACAGGAGAAAGGATACCAGCTGGCCGGCGGTTATGTGCCCAGCCAGCACCATGCGCCCGCCCTGCCATAACACGATCACCATGCCGCTGAAGGTTACGAGGGTGATGATGCCGAAGAAGATGGCGCGAGTCAGCGCGCGGCCCAGAGCCGCGTCCAGGGCGGTCGAGATCCGATGGGCGTAGCGCCCCGTCTCGACCTTCTCTCGCACGAAGCTCTGCACCGTGCGAACCTGAACGATCGCCTCTTCCGCGACGGCATTGGCCTCGGCCAGCTTGTCCTGGACCTCGGTGCTGGCCCGGCGCAACCTGCGGCCGAAGATAGTGGCGAAGAGAACCACCGCGGGGACGACAGCCAGCGTCGTGAGACTGAGCTGGCGGTGCATCATCGTCAGCAGCACCAGCGAGCCTACGAGATAAAGGAGCTGCCTCAGGAGCTCGGATATCTGATACCCCATCACGGCCTGCAGCTTCACCACGTCGGAGGTGAGGCGGCTCGTCAGCTCGCCGGTCGTGCGCTCCATGAAGAAAGCGGGTGAAAGTGAGATCAGGCGACTGAACAGATCGCGACGCAGGTCGGCGATGACCCGCTCCCCGGTCGACCCGAGCAAATACACCTGGCAGAAGTTGAACGCCGCCTGGGCGGCGAATATCGCCAGTAGGAACAACGCGATGCGGTTCAGCAGGCCTCGATCCGCCTCTACGAAGGCGGCGTCCATCAAATGGCGAACGAAAAGCGGGAAGGCGAGGCCGATCGCGCTGCTGATCAGCAGACATAACAGAGCGCCGGCGAGAGGCCATCGGTAGCGGTAGAGCCGCGGGCCTAACCGGCGGAACACGAACACCGGGACTTCTATCGGAGGTAGGTTGATTGCCATCGGCTGTTCGGATTGTTTGGCTCGAGCAAGTTGGCGTTGAATGTAGCCGGTCGGCGGCGTCTTGTGGAGGCCGCTGAGAGCTAGCGCCCCCGCCCGAAGCCTATCATATTGCCGGCCCTACGGCCCCAACCAAGACGGCTAAAGCAAGACGACTCGGATAAATGGGAAACCGCGAACGCGTTCGTTACGCAATCCTGGCTCTAATCACCACAGGGCTCACGTATGCTCTGATCGTTTTCGGTGGCATCGTCCGCATCACAGGCTCTGGGATGGGCTGCGGCAACGACTGGCCGCGCTGCAACGGTAGCTTCATCCCGCCGATCAACGACATCACGACGCTGATCGAATGGAGTCACCGCCTGGCGGCGGCGCTGATCGGATTCCTAATCCTGGGCGTTGGCCTCTACGCCTTGAAACACCGAAGCACGCCCGAGTTAAGGGACCGGGGGATTCTTGCGTGGGCGCTCGTGTCGGTTGGGCTCGTGCTCGTCGTCGTCCTATTCGGGCGCGCCACAGTGCAGCTCGAACTGCCGCCGGGCACGGTGGTCGTGCATCTCGCGCTGGCTTCGACGCTGCTGGCGACCCTGCTGGTCAGTGCGCTGCTCGCCCTCAGCGAGAGCCCCGGCGGCGCGCCTATGGCTGACTCGCGCCTGAGTTATCCGCGTTGGGCGATCGCCTCGGCGACGCTGGGGTTCCTGGTCCTGCTGTTGGGCGGCCTAACTGCAACCACCGGCGCCGCTCCTCTGTGCACGGGCTTCCCGCTTTGCAACGGGCAGCTGGTACCGGAGGGCGGCTGGCTCGTTCATCTCCACTCGACCCACCGGCTCATGGCGTTCGCGCTCGTGGCGGTCATAGCCTTCTCGGCCGTCCTCACCGTTCGTCAAGGGGCACCGGCAAGGGTCAGGCGCTGGGCTCTCGCGGCGTTGGGGTTGGTGACCGCTCAGATCGGCGTCGCCGCGGCGATGGTACTGGCCTCGCTGCCAAGCGGGCTACGGGCGCTCCACCTCGCCGTGGCCGTCGCCCTCTGGGCAGCACTTGTGGGCTGGACGTTCCTGGCCAGAGCGCTACCCACGGAGCGTGCGGCGGCCGCGCGGGTTTCCGCCGTGCCTACCCCTGCCATCTCTGCGTAGGCGCCGAGCCCGACACCTCTCTACAGCTGGTAGAGCATCAAGTAGACGACAATCCCGGTGACGGACACGTAGAGCCACAGGGGCAGGGTCCAACGCGCTATCCGCCGATGGCGAGTGAAGTCTTCGCGTAGAGCTCTATACAGCGTCACGAGCGCGAGCGGCACGATCGCCACGGCGAGGGTCGTGTGTGAGATGAGTATCGCGAAGTAGATGGGCCGGACCAAGCCCTCTCCCTGAAAGCTCACCGAGCCCACGTGATAGTGGTAATAAAGATACGAGGTCAGAAATAGCACCGCCGTTGCAAACGCTGAGAGCATACAGGCTCTGTGAACGGCTACGCGGCGCCGACGAATAGCCACGTATCCGGCGACCAATAGCAGGGCGCAGGTCGCGTTGAGCGCAGCGTTTACTGCTGGGAGATCAGTGACTTCGAGAGGCAGCAACCGAGAGATCAGCGGCGGAGAAACCGCTCCAAGTTTTTCAGATAAAAGGCGAACGCCGCGGTAACCAGCACAAAACCCACCGCCGAAGAGCCGGCCCAGAATTGGCCGGTCCGCATGAACACCCAACCCGACCAGACTGCGTAGGCAAGAGAAAAGACGATAAAGCTCGAGATAAGTACCTTGTGAAAGCTAATCATCGGTCTTCAGGCCACCCCGTGGTCCAGGCTTAGCCCTCTCGGTGCGCCAGTAGATCCGGAAGAGAATGAAGATGAGAATCCCGAAGACGGTGAGGGGCACAGCAGCTATCAGAGCACCGCTGAGTAAATACACAACAGCCATCGTTCAGCTCAGACTTTGTCCACGATCATCAACACGAGGAGGATCGGGAGGTATAGGACCGAAGCGAGAAAGAGTCGCTTTGCGCGAACTCCGGTCTTGGAAATCGCCACTCCCACACCCAGGGCGAGCAGCCCGATCCCCAGCGTGAGCGCGCCGAAGAAGTAGAGAGCGCCGGTCAGCTCCAGCACAGTGGTCAGCAGGCTGACCGTGAGCAGTGCCAGACTGTACAGGATGATCTGGTGAGCCGTGCGCGTTCCCTCCGGATCAACTACCGGAAGCATAGGCAGGCCCGCCCGCTCGTAGTCTCCCCGGTACAGCCAGGCGATCGCCAGAAAATGCGGAAGTTGCCATAAAAAGACGATCGAGAACAACACCCAGGCCAGCACATCGAGCTCACCCCTAACGGCGGTCCAGCCCATCATGGGCGGGATCGCTCCAGGAACCGCGCCCACGATCGTGCAGAGCGAAGTCCTACTCTTGAGCGGCGTATAGGCGAAGATGTAGCTGAGGAGGGCCACGAGGCCGAGAACCGCCGTCAGCGGGTTGACGAACAGCCACAGGCTGGCCGTGCCGGCGGCTGAGATCGTGACGGCGAACACGAGCGCCGCCCAGGGCTCCAACCGCCTTGCCGGGAGGGGGCGGTCGCGAGTGCGCTTCATCAGGGCGTCGGCATCGCGCTCGGCGTAGTGGTTCAGCGCGTTTGCTCCGGCAGCTAGCAGCGCGGTGCCGACGAGCGTGAAGAGCAGGAGGCTCATATCTAGGGAGCCGTTCACACCTAGATAAAACCCGACCGCTGTTGTGGCGAGCACGAGGCCCGTGATCCCGGGCTTCGTCAACTCCCACAGATCGGCGGGCCGCACCTTCACGTCGGAACTACCTCGCATACTCGACCAGTACTATCAGCACCAAGACGAAAGGCAAAGGAAGCGGAGCTGCGGCGAGCAGCACCAGCCTCAAGGGCTCGAACTTGAGGTGCATGAAATAAAGCGCGACGAGGAGCGCCTTCCAAACGGCCAAAAAGACGAGCACCCAGATGGTCAGGGTTCGCGGCAGGCCGATGAACGCCACGCCGACCTCGACGACGGTGAGGACGGCGAGCGCTCCAAAGATGAACATATACGGCTGCTTTTTTCCCTCCATTCGTCTCTCCGTTCAGGCCACCGCTCGGTACGCTAGACTCGCGGGCATCAGTCACTCAACCTGTCTATCTATCCTATCAATCAGATCAGGTAGACGATCGTGAACAATAGTATCCATACGAGGTCGACGAAGTGCCAGTAGAGACCGATGACCTCCACCCCGCCGTGATCACCTTGCGTGTACTTGCCTCGGAACGCCTTCACGGTCACCCAGATCATGCAAAGCACTCCGATGCTGACGTGCGTTCCGTGAAACCCCGTCATGGTATAGAAGGTGGAGCCGTACAGGTGGCAGCTCGGGACCAGCGCCGCAAGCTCCTCGCCGCAGTGAGGGAGAAAGCCCTCCTCAATCAGCTTGTAATACTCGAATCCCTGGACGCCGACGAAGAATGCGCCTAGCACGACCGTCGCGACGAGATATAGGCGTAAGCCTTTCTGGTCGCCGCTCTCGATGGCGGCGAACGCCTTCACCATGGTGACCGAGCTACATATCAGGATGAACGTGTTGAATGCCGTAAGCGGGACGTTCAGCACCTCTCCTGGAAGCGCCCACTCGACCCCGGGAGCCGAGCGCAGGATGAGGTAGGAGCCGATCAGCCCGGTGAAGAACATCACCTCGGAAGTGAGGAATACCCACATTCCGAGCTTCTGGTTGTAGACGCGCATTCCGGGTTCGGCGTGGACGCCTCCGGACATGACTACGGCATCGCTCATCGAATCGTTCTCCCTCCAGTCGCAATGGTCGCCGGCACGACGGCTCTTTCTAGTCTCCTGGTACCTGTTCGGGCGCAGTCCTTCGGTCGCCGTTGAGAGGCGTCGTCTGCGGTAGGAAGTCTTCGTCTACTTCGGGCGAGCTGAACTCGTAAGGACCGCGGTAGACGGTCGGCGTGATCTCGAAGTTGCCGTGTGCTGGCGGCGAAGGCACCGTCCACTCGAGCCCGTTATCGCGCCACGGATTGATTTCGGCCTTCTTACCTTTGAACAGGCTCCAGAAGAAGTTGATCACGAACGGGATCTGAGATACGAACAGCAGGAAGGCGCTAATCGTGATGAACCTGTTCATCGGCTGCATCGGCTGCATGAAGGTATACTGGGTCGGATCGTAGATTCGCCGCATGTGGCCACCGATGCCGATGATATGCATGGGGAAGAATACGAGGTTGTAGAAGACGAAAGTCAGAGCGAAGTGGACCTTACCCCATGTCTCGTTCATCATGCGTCCGAACATCTTCGGGTACCAGAAGTAAATCGCCGCGAAGATGGCGAACAGGCTGCCGCCGAACAGGACGTAGTGGATGTGTGCGACGATGAAATAGGTGTCGTGGATGAAGATGTCTAGCGAGTTCGAGGCCATGAAGATGCCGCTGAGGCCCCCGACCGTGAACATGGCTACGAAGGCTGTCGCGTTCAGCATCGGGGTGTGGAACTGGATGTTCCCTCGCCACATCGTGGCCAGCCAATTGCACACCTTGATCGCGGTCGGGACCGCGATCGCCATCGTCGACACCATGAACGACGTACCGAGCAGCGGGTTCATGCCGCTCTGGAACATGTGGTGACCCCAGACGATCCAGCCCAGGAACGCGATCCCAGCGATGGCGAAGACCATCGAGTGGTAGCCGAAAATCGGCTTGCGCGACCCGTTGGCGATGATGTCGGACACCATACCCATCGCCGGCAAGATCAGGATGTAGACCTCAGGGTGGCCGAAGAACCAGAAGAGGTGTTGCCAGAGCAGAGGCTGGCCACCGTGCTCGGGCAGAAAGAACGTAGTCCCGATCGTCTGATCGAACAGTAGCATGACCAAGGCGCCGGCCAGGATAGGCACCGCTAGCAACGCGAGGATCGCCGTGATGAAGAGCGACCAGATCGACAACGGCATGCGGAATAGCGTCATACCCGGCGCCCGCATATTGATCACGGTCGTTATGTAGTTCACCGAGCCGAGCAGGGAGGAGGCCGCGAAGAAGACGATACTCACGATCCAGAGCTGTTGGCCGGCCGAGACACCGCTGTACTCGGGGACGGCGCTCAGGGGTGCGTAGACGGTCCAGCCGGCCGCCGAGGGGCCGCCCTCGACGAAGAAACTGGCCAGCATAATGATGCCAGACGAGACGAACAGCCAAAACGACATCATGTTGAGCCGCGGGAACGCCATGTCGGGCGCCCCGAGCTTCAGCGGGATCAAGTAATTGGCGTAGACGCCGACCAGCAGCGGCATGATCGCGAAGAAGATCATGAACGTGCCGTGCATCGTGACCAGAGCGTTGTAAAACTCCGGCAGGATGATGCCGTTGGGCGCCATCGTCTCCGGGAAGATGCCGCCGAACGGTAACGGCTTCCCGGGGAATGCCACTTGCCAGCGAATCAGCATGGCCAGCAAGCCACCGACCAGCAGGAAAAACAGACAAGCGAACAGGAACTGAATCCCGATCATCTTGTGGTCGGTCGAGAAGATGTACCTGCGGAGAAAGCTCCGGTCGTCGTGGTGAGCGTGGGCCATCTGCCCGGCCACCGCCTCTACTGTCGCCATATGACCCCTCTAGCTCCGATCTGAGGCTCCCCTCGTCGAACGGTTCAACTCTGTTCCGCCATCCAGCTGGCGAAGTCTTCTTGCGAGTGGACGAACACTCTAGCGCGCATACGGTAGTGCCCCAAGCCGCACAGCTCGGCGCACGCAAGCTCGAACTCTCCCGTTTCCGTGGCCTCGAACCAGACCGGGATAACCATGCCCGGCACTATGTCCTGCTTTATGCGAAACACCGGAATGAAGAAGGAATGGATCACATCGATCGAGCTGGTATGAACCACCACGGGCTGACCCACCGGTAAGTGGAGCTGGTTACGGATGGTGAAATCGTCGCCGTTACCCAGAACTCCATCGATCCCGGGATAGGTGAAGTTCCACTCGAACTGCTTGGCTTCCACGCTGAATGTGAGAGCGTCGGAGGGGAACCGGTCGGGATTCTTGAGACGGGACCAGACGTCCTGACTGGCGAAGGCGAGGGCGAGGACGATGATGGCTGGGGTGACGGTCCATATGACCTCGGCCTTCGTGTTACCCTCGATGTAGTACGCCTTCCTCCCTTCGCGCCCCCGGTACTTGATCATGAAGACGATCAGTGTGACCTCGACGGCGACGAAGATGATCCCGGTGATCACAAGGATGACATAGAAGATCCGATCGATGTCGGCCGCGTACGTCGAAAGCGCCGGCGGTAGCCAGTTCATTACCTCCTGCTCCTCCCGTTTAAGCCTGCGCTACGCCGCGGCATCCCCAAAGGTGAAGGCGATCTCGGCTTCTTCGTTCTCGCCCACCGTCACTTCCTGCGTTGCGGTTCCGTAGACGTCGTGCCACGCCTCGATCACATAGGTGCCAGGGGGCAAAGGCGTCAGGGAAAAACTTCCGTCTTCTCCAGTGACCGCGAAGTATGGGTGCTCGACCACGCTGACGTAGGCCTGCATCCAGCCGTGCACATCGCACTCCAGGGGGATGCCGATCTCCGGCGTCCGGAAGCTGCGCGTCGTCTCCATGACGACCGGCTGGCTGATGTTGAAGCCGCGGTTCTCGGAGGGTTTCGAGTTGATGTTATGGAGCACGCCATCGCTATTTTTTATCGTGATATCCTGACCCACCTGGACACCGAACACGTGGGGGTGGTAGCGGCAGCCGTCTTGGTCAAGCACCACCGGCTCGCTGGGGGTGGGAAAGGTCAGGTCGCCCAGTCCCTCCTTCACATAGATGAAGACGTTGCGCAGCGTGCCATTGTCGTTGACCACGACGCGCTGCGTCATCGGCGGCATGCTGTACTTGTCGGCGCAGACCGACTCCTCGCTCATATCGATGGCCTTTGCCTCGACAGGAGCGCCGCTGAAGGCCACTGCGCCGGTGATCGTAGCGGCTGTGCTCTCGTCCACCACGGCGGCCATGGTTCCTTCCGCAGACCCACCGGAAGCAGAATCTCCGCTCGCCCCGCCTCCACCGCCACCGCAGGCGGCGATGAACGCCATCAGGGTGAGAGAAACGAACTCCGCACGACGGTCCCAGAAACTCAACATGATTCCTCCATCACTCGTTGTGAGAAACGTCATCCCTCTTCTCGGCGTTGCGCTCGCCAGACGACGAGCAAGCCCAAGCCGACCGTCAACGCCATGGCGATGACGGGCGAGAGGTAGACCGAGGGCGGGGTCGGCTGTTCGAGGTGGATCCCGTACCACGAACTGACCGCCCTCTGACTCCCCTGCTCTCCGTTTGAGCCATCCCAGGCGTAAAAAGCGATCGGTATCAACTCTCCCGTAGCGAACTGAAGTTCGGCTTCAGAGTCGGGAGTCGCAAGGCTGCGGCCGAACTGCAAACGCCACTCGCCCTGATGCCAGACGGCTGACGAGGCGAGCGTCCGGCTTTCCCCTCTTCGAGGCTGAACGTTCCCCAGACCCGTCGCCGTGGCCTCGGGCACGACATCTCCCTGGCTGCTCCACTGCCAAAGGTAGACCGGGTTCCGCGCGTCTCCCATCAGGAAATAGGGACGATCTCTGCCGGTTGGAATGGAGGTCGGGAACTGGACGGTCAGTCTGTCTGGTAGCGGGGTCACGCCCACAGAATCGAGTAGCGGAAACATCGACGCGGCGACCGACTGTTGCCACTCGAGCCACTTGGGGTCGGGGCTCTCAGAGGGGTCGTGCCAGACGATGAGTAAGGCCAGTTGCTCGTCGTTGTGGGCCGCGCTTACCCATAAACCGTCCACGCTGGGGGCGAACCAACGCTCGTCAGCGATGATCTGACCCACCATGGGTATATAGAACGCTTCCGCCTGGTTCCAGAGGGAATCGTTCGGCGAGGCAGGGAGATCGCCCTCGAAGCGACGGGCTACAATCACGTCGCTGATGGTGGGCCCTTCCTCAGGGGACAGGCTGTGGACGTATTGCGCCACGTGCCACAGCTGCTCCTCGGTCATGAACTGCGCGTCGATCAGGTCGGAGAACGACGGCATCGGCGACCCGTCCATTCCGGTCCGGAGCCGGCGGTAGATGTCCTCGACACTTCCGCCGCCGTTGAAGTTCCAGTTTTCGGTCAGATCAGCGGCGCGGATCGGGAAATCGAGATCGTCCTGAAGCGTGGGCGCCGACGGTCCATCGCCCCGCCCAGCGTCGCCGTGGCACTTGAAGCACTCGATCTGCTCGAAGAACTCGCGTCCTTCCGCGATCCCCTCCCGCCGCGGCTGCCTACCGAACTCGAGTGGATCGGGCGCCCCTTCGCGCTCGAAGAACGGAGAGAACGTCTTGATGTAGGCCGCGACATCGTTGATCTGGGACGAGCTGAACTTCGCCTCCCAGCCCGGCATAGCCGTCCCCGGCATGCCCTTATCGATCACGTGGACGAGATCTTCGTCGGTGGGGAGCGACCCGTTCGAGGTCGTCCGGATCTGATAAATGCCGAGCGTGAAATCGCGGGGCCGCGGAAGCATGTAGTCGGCGGCGTACCCGTCGCCCGCTCCATCGAAACCGTGGCAGCCAGCGCACCACTTGTCGTAGAGGATCTGACCCGCCTGGACGTCCTGGCCCGCCGCGCCCGCGGTCGGGACGAGGAAGGCCGAGAGGGCGAGGCAGAAGACCGGCCACTTATTCATGGCCGCCTCCTTCGCCAGCCTCTCCCCAGGTCCGCGGCGTCCAACCCGTTTGCTCGTATAGAAAGATGATCACGGCCCAGATCTCATCCTCGCTCAGGATCGGCTCCCAGGCGGGCATCGCTGAATTCCATGGCGCGCCCTCAACAGGCAGGCCCGGGCCTCCCTTGGCGATGCGCCAGAACACGAAGCTCTCGGTGAGTTGCGGGATCGTTCCGTTGTCGGTGAAGGCGAGGGGTAGCGGGTTGAGCCCGTGGGCATAGTGGCCATTCCCATCGAGCAGATCGCCGTGGCAGGGGAGGCAATTCTGGTAGTAGACCCGCATCCCCGCCTCGTAGTCTTCCTCGGTAGAGCCGTCAGCGCGCAGGGGATTCTCGAGGCGCGCCAGTTGGATCGTGCCCCCGCGGAAGCTGATCGACCTCGGGGGCGCGGGGTGAATGGAACGAAGCTGGACCGGCGCGGCGACGCTCGGGCGGACCCGGCTGTAGGTCGTCCATCCGACGGCGAGAGGGATGACCACGATCAAGGCGATGCGAATCCAGCGCTTGTCGGCGTCGACCAGAGCCGCGTTGATCGGCTCCTTGAACTTGCTCCACTTCTCCTCGTTATCGCTCACATAGAGCAGTATCCCGACTAGCGCCGTAATCGTGAACTGGAACACCACGCTGTTGGGTACCGGAGCGCTCCGAATCCCGAAGAGAGGCGGCAGGTAGGCGATCCCGAAATCGAACAACAGGTAGGCCAAGACGAGCAGGTAGATCGCCTGCCAGAACGGGTGCCTGAACGATTCACGGATCTTTCCGAGCATCTAACTAGCTCACCGTTGCGCGGCGAGGTACCGGACCAGAGCCTCGAGCTGGGCGGCGCTCAGCTGGTCCCCGAAGCTCGTCGGCATAAGAGCCGCGAAAGCCTCGTAACCCTCCGTGACCTCGGCCGCAGGATCGAGGATCGATTGCCGGATGTGCTCGGCGCTGCGGCGTCCGCCTACGCCGTCGAGCGCCGGCCCGAGGGCGGTGCCCAGACCCCCTAGCTGGTGGCAGCCGAAGCATCCCAGGCTGCTCAT
>CANPVX010000017.1 GCA_947581815.1 Candidatus Indicimonas acetifermentans
CGTGGCGAACGAAACGTCGCGCTCCGCGCTCGCCCCCCCGACCAGCACAGCGATCCGCATCTGAGCTAGGCGCCAGTCACGGCCTGAAGCCGGTCAGATACTGAACGACATCGAAACGCGTGATGATTCCCGTTGGCACGCCGTCGCGTCGAACGAGCACCGCCGAGTGTCCGGCGATCAGCTGTTTGGTGACGCTCGCCAAATCGACCCCGGCTTCGACCGTCGGCAGCTTCGCCTCCATCAAGGCCTCCACGGGGTCATCGATCAGTTCGGGGTCTTCGACGAGACGCGCCATCAGGGTCGCCTCCGACGTGAGGCCGACGCACGCGGTGCCTTCGATCACGGGAAGCTGCGAGAGGCTGTGCTTCTCCATGAGCTGCAGCGCGCTACGGACACTGGTCGCCTTCCCCACGGAGATGAGTGGGGGAATGCCGGTCGGCTTCTGCTGAAGGACGAGTTCCGCTGTGAGGTTATCCGCGATCAGAAGACGGTTTTCCCGCATCCATTCGTCATTGTAGATCTTCGAGAGATAGCGCTCTCCCGTCGACGGAAGAATGCATACGACTAGCGCATCGGGATCGTCGATGGTTTGTGCCACCTCGACCGCTACGCAGGCGATGAGTCCCGACGATCCTCCCACGAACAGGCCTTCCTCGCGCGTCAAGCGGCGTGCCATGTTCAGCGAGTCGCGATCGTCTACGGTGTGGAATTCGTCAATCAGGTCGAAGTCCAGGGTACCGGGCTTGAAGGAATTCCCGATGCCCTCGACCTTGTACGGCGCGTGTGGGCCGACCTCGCCGGTCTCGAAGTAATGGGTGAAGATGGATCCGCGTGGATCACCGGCGATGACCCGTATCTGGGGGTCACGCTCTTTGAGATAGCGGGCGACGCCAGTGATCGTACCCCCGGTTCCCGCCGCCGCGATGAAATGAGTGAGGCGTCCCTCGGTTTGCTCCCAAATCTCCGGGCCGGTCGTCCGGTAATGAGCTTCGGGGTTGGCCGGGTTGAAGAACTGGTCCGCCATGAACGCTTTGGGCGTCTCCTCGACGATCCGCCTCGCCACGTTCAAGTAGTTGTCCGGATCGTCCGCCGAGACCGCCGTAGGCGTTATGATCACCTCGGCGCCGAACGCCTTCATCAGGCGAATCTTCTCCTGACTGAACTTGTCCGGCATCGTGAAGATGCAGCGGTATCCTTTGATCGCTGCCGCCATGGCGAGCGCAAGACCCGTATTGCCCGCCGTCCCTTCTACGATGACTCCGCCCGGCTCGAGGTCACCCGACGCTTCCGCAGCCTCGATCATCGCGATTCCGATTCGGTCCTTGACCGAGCCGGCCGGATTCATGAATTCCGCCTTGGCGAACACGGGCGTTCGCGCGGCACCGACCACACGATTGAGACGAATGAGGGGAGTCCAGCCGATGACCTCGAGGACGTTGTTGTACGGCTTCGCGTGAACCGGCGCAGCCTGCTCCTGCTTCATCCGCCGTCCTCCGCAGCGGGATCGCTGAACCGTCGTTGGAAGCGCACGGGCAGCTGTGCCCAAACGGCGACGGAGATCTCTCCTTGTCGCGCCGGGTGATACATCAGCTCCCTCGCGCCCTTCAGCGCCACGGAGTCCAATTCGGGGCTACCGCTGGATTGCTCCAGCAGAACGGAATCGACGCTGCCGGCCGATGTGATGTGAACTTTCAGCAGCACCTCGCCCTCGACGCCCTGGCGCCAGAGATGCGCAGGATACCTGAACGGCATCTCGGCGCTGCGCAGCGATGGAAGCCTCCGGCTCGCTCTGAACCGATTGAAGAGCGAGCTCCCGGCCAGTCGATCACCCACCGCCGCATAAGCAACGGCGGTCGTAGCCACTATCAGTGCCGCGATCGCGAATCGCTTCATACGTCTTTCACCTGGCGCTTCAGCTCTGCCAGCAGTTGAAGCGCCTCGAGCGGGCTAATCGTCTCAGGCATCAGCGAACGAAGTTGCTCGATGACCGGATGCTCCTGCGGTTCGAAGAGCGAAAGCTGCCAGCGATCAGCGGAGGCGGGGAGGCGGCCCCTGTGTCCGATGGTACCTGCACCTTCGCCTACACCCTCGAGGTCCCTGAGGATCTCTCGCGCCCGCTCGATCACCTCTCGAGGCAAGCCGGCAAGGCGTGCGACCTGCACGCCGTAGGAGCGATCGGCCCCTCCGCGCTCGAGCCGCCGCAAGAAGACGATGTCATCGCCGACCTCTTTGACGGCCACGTTATAGGCAACCGCTCCGGGTAACAGATCGGTGATCTCGGTCATCTCATGGTAGTGGGTGGCGAAAACCGTCTTCGCTCCGATGCGCTCGTGTATGTACTCGGTCACTGACCACGCGATCGATACCCCGTCGTAGGTAGAGGTTCCCCTCCCTATCTCGTCGAGCAGCACCAGGCTTCTCTCCGAAGCTCCATTGAGGATAGCGGCCGTCTCAGTCATCTCGACCATGAACGTGCTTTGGCCCCGCGCCAAGCTGTCCGAAGCCCCGACCCGAGTGAATAGTCGATCAACGATCCCGAGCTCGGCGGAGTCGGCCGGCACGAACGAGCCCGTTTGCGCCAGCAACGTAATCAGCCCCACCTGGCGAAGGATCGTCGATTTGCCGGCCATGTTCGGGCCCGTCAGAATGATGATGCGCTGGTCCGAATCAAGCAGGATGTCGTTAGGCACAAATTGCTCCCGAGGCATCATACACTCCACCACCGGATGCCTCCCGCCCCGTATATCGATCCGATCCTCCTGATCGACCCGCGGTCGCACGTAGCCCTGGCGATCAGCCACGTGTGCCAACGAGCTCAGGGCATCGATCACGGCGACGCGCGCCGCGGCGTCCTGGAGCCGCTCGACCTCGAGCGCGACCTCATCACGAATCTCCCGGAAGAGCCGCTGCTCCAGGTCCGCGATCCTCTCTTCAGCGCCGAGAACCTTCGATTCCCACTCCTTGAGCTCGGGAATGATGAAGCGCTCCGCGTTGGCCAGGGTCTGCCGCCTCTCATACTCCCCTGGGACCTTGTCCAGGTTCGCCTTGCTGACCGAGATGTAATACCCGAACACTTTGTTGTACCCGACCTTCAGCGATCCGATTCCTGTCCGCTCGCGCTCCTTTCCCTGAAGTTCAGCGATCCAGTCCACGGCGCCGTCGCGCAACGCGCGAAGCTCGTCAAGGCGCTCCGAGAAGCCAGGCTTGATCACGCCACCATCCGACAGCGTCGCCGCCGCCTCCGGGTCGACCGCCGCCTCGATGAGCTCGGCCACATCCGCAGCGTCATCGAGATGCTCGAGGATCCCGCCCAGCAGATCGCTATGGACATCGTCGAGAGCGGCCACCAGCTCGGGGACCCTGCGCAGCGAGCGAGCCAGGGCCAGCAAATCGCGCGGGGTGGCGCGACGCGCCCCCACCCGCCCCGCCAGCCGCTCCACATCGCGCACCGCACGCAGGACGTCGCGGGTCCGCTTACGGCGTTTCGTATCATCGACCAGCTCGGCCACGGAGTCGAGGCGCTCCCGAATCGGCTGAGGATCGGCGAGCGGTCGTAGCAGCCAAGACCGAAGAAGGCGGGCCCCCATCGGCGTCAGGGTGTGATCGATGACATCGAGCAACGAGACGCTTCCAGGATCCGGGCGCAGCACATCGATGACTTCCAGGTTACGCCGCGTCATCTCGTCGACGTGGAGGGTCACGTCGGCTCGCTCCACGCGTGGCGCTCTGAGATGACCCAGCCCGCCGGGCTGCACCTCGGCCAGATACGCCAGCAATGCCCCCGCGGAGGCGACCGCTGGCTCGTCGCCGTCTTCTGTGAGGCCAAAGCTCTCGAGGCTCTGGACGCTGAAGTGGCGGCGGATACACTCACCCGCGATCTCTGGATCGAAGTACCAGTCCTCGCGGTAGGTCAGCGGCCGCTTGCCAAGGCTGGCAGCGGCGGGCTCGCCCTCGGCGGAGGCCTCCCATGTGCGGGGCAACAAGATCTCCCGAGCATCGAGCCGGGCCAACTCGGAGCCGAGCCCCGCACGGTCCACTACCGTGCAGGCGAACTCACCAGTAGAGACGTCAGCCCATGCCAAGCCGAGGCTCGATGAATCAAGAGACCCGGCGATGGCCGCGAGGAAGTTGTTCCGGCTGGTGGCCAGCAGTTCGTCGGAAAATACGGCGCCGGGCGTTACCGTCTCTACAACCTCCCGCTTGACCAGGCCCTGAGCCTGCGACGCGTCCTCCACTTGTTCGCAGATGGCGACTCGGCGCCCAAGCCTGATCAGCTTCTGTACGTACTCCTGCGCCGCTTTCACCGGAATCCCGGCCAGCGGGACTTCGCCCGCGCCGCCGTTATTTCTGGATGTCAGGGTGATGTTGAGGAGCCGTGAGGCCTCTTCGGCATCCTCGTAGAACATTTCGTAGAAATCTCCGACCTGGAAGAACAGGATGGCATCGGGGTGGCGACTCTTCATTTCGAGATATTGGCGCATCAGGGGAGTGTCGGCGTATTTCCGCATCTACTGGCCACCCCCGGTGCGCGTTGGCTCCGAAACCAGGAAAGGTGAGAAACCGGAAGATGCTAGACGCCGAAGCAACGCTTGAGCCTCCTCTTCACCGAGACCGCGACCGACTCGTACCCTGTACAGCGGATCTCGCGGCGTGGCGTTCAGAATCCACGCGTCATATCCGTCGCCCAGAAGGTCCTGCGCGAGCCGCTGGGCCGCTACGGCATCCCGCACAGCCGCCACCTGCACCGAGTAGCGACCCACCGAGTCCGCACACCGCGCCTGAGCTTCATTCAGGGCAAGGGCGAGAGTTGTATCCGAGATCGCTACTTCCCTCAAACCCTGAGTCGAGGCCGAGCACGCCCGCTCCGAGTTACCTAGCGCCACTGAGGCCCGCGCGATCCACAGAAGCGCCGCCGGGCCGCGCTCGCTGGTGGGATAGTCGCGACGGAGTCTGCCGAGATACTCGATCGCCTTTACGTAATCGCCTCCCGTATACTTGTACTGGCCCAGCCGCAGCAGAGCGTCATCGGCGTATCGCGAAGTGGAGCCTTCGATGACGACCCGGAGATACAATAGCTCCGCCTGCGCGCCGTCAGTGGCTAGCCGAGCCTCAAGAAACCAGGCCCACGCCCGCTCGTCGGCCGCCGCACTCGCGGACTCGTCGCGCCGCCACTGAGCTAACAAATCGCGCGCGGCAAGCGTCTCGCCGCGATCCGTCAGCCGTTCGACCCGATCGAGCAGCGGGTCGCTCTGGGCTCCGGCGCCACCCGGCCCCGCCAAGACGAGAAGGACTATCAGGCAGGCCCCAAGCGTTGGGGGGGAGGGTCTTTGGCTAACTCGATGCCCTTTATCCACCCGATCTCCCGCGGCCAACCCTACCGCGGCCGCTCGCGTACTCTCCGTTCGCCGCATCCGCGGCGATTCTCAGAATCGCTTCCTCCAAGGCGGCCCGCTCCGGCAGCCCCCCTGATTTTATCAGGCGATCGGCCTGCAGGAGCTCGTGCAGCGCGTGGTCAATTTGTCTCTCCTTCCAGCCGCGAGCCTGTTTCCGGTAGATTCCCACCTTCCACCTGAGGTTTCCGTAAGCCCGTTCTCGCTTGAGAACATCGACCAGCGCGCTCTCGCCGCTCCGGGCGAGGCCGACTCGCAGTAGCGCCTCCGAGAGGGCTCCGATCAGCGCGACGCCGCTCTCTCTCGAATCCAGCAGAGCCGGCAGCGCAGCGAGAGCTTCCGGGAATCGGCGTTCCATCACGGTGTCGATCCAGCTCCAGCGATCGACAGGGGGCACATTGCTCACGGTCGAGCGAACCTGGTCGGGGCCGATTCTCTTCTCGGGCTCCACATAGTTGACCAGCTTCTCGAGCTCCTGGACGAGGGGTCCCAGCTGGCCGCCGAGCCCGGCGGCCAGCAGTTCGGCCGCTCGCATGTCCAGTTCCACATCGTGCAGCGCCCGGGCTCGCTCCGCCAGCCATCCCGGCACCTCGGAGGCCCGCGGCATCCGGAGCGCCACGACCGTGCAATCCCGGCTGAGCGCGCTGTAGAACTTGGCCTTCGATCCCTTGGGTATCGTCGCCGCGACGATGAGAACGGTGGTGGACGCTTTTCCGGCGACGGCCGACTCGACCACTCCGCGCGCGCGGGGCGCTAGGCCCTGGGCGTCGCGGATGACCACCACTCGATAGTTCGAGATCATGGGCGGCATATCGAGCCGCGAGGCGAGATCCGCCACATCGGCATCGTCACCGCTAAGCTGATCGAGGTCAAGGTCGACGGAGCCGACGTTAAGGTGAGCCTGTATGAGCAGACGGATCGCTTCGTCGCGGAGGAAGGTGTCTTCGGTCTTGAGGAAGTAATTGCCGCCGAGCTTCCCTCGCGCTAGACGATCTCTTAGCTGGTCGTAGGTAAGCTCTCCCACACCGAAGTATAGAGCAGCGATTCGGGGAGTGTCAACATTGATGCGGGTTGCCTACTCGGCCGCTTCGATCTCCAGTTCCGGTCGAGGCAGAGGCGCCACCCGTAGCGGCGCCCGGAAGAGCGACAGCCGACCGGAGCGCGGGTTCAGCCAGGACTCCTCCGGAAAATCCGGCAGCAGGAGCAGTTTCCCGTCGGGGGCGATGCTCGCCGCAAAATCAAAAAGCGTCGGTCTCGACCTCGCCGAGTAGACGGCAGGCGTTTCCACCACCACGGGCGGAAGCTCGACGGAGGTCCGGCTGGTTGCGATGGTCGGTAACGCCACGGCAACAAGTAGAGCCGCCGCCGATAGCATCGCCACTGACGCTACCCGCGACAACATCGCATCGTAACGCGCGATGCCTTCCTGTCGGTGGAAGAACCTTTCGCGCAGTCGCGGCTCGAAGTCGGGGTCCGCCGCCGCCAGCTCGATGTCGCGGACGAGACAAAGCCCGCGCTGCATGACCCGATCGTATCTCGCGCACGCTCGGCAGCTGACGATATGATCGCGATACTCCGACAGGGGGTAGACTTCCAGCCGCCTGTCGAGGAAATCCGAGTAACTCTCTAGAAATTGTGCGCAATCCATGAGATGCCCCTCGAGCACGAACGCCGCGTGTGATCCGCCTTACTGGCTTGAGTCACACATAGTACTCACTAGCCTCACCGGGGTTCCACCCCCTTTCCAGGCCTTTCCGGGTACCGAAAACAGCCCCAAAAAGAAAGGGGCGCCGGGCCATTCTCAGGCCCGCCGCCCCACTCCAGATTGTTCAGCTCGCGCGCTATTCCAGCATGGGTGCTATGATCTGCGCGAAGTTGTTTCGGGCTCGGTTCAAGCGTGACTTCACCGTGCCCAAGTTGACACTCGTGATCTCAGAAATCTCCTCGTACGTCTTCCCCTCCATCTCCCGCAGCACGAACACCACTCGATGATGCTCGGGCAGCTGCTCAATCGCCTTCTCCACCAAATCCCGAAGATGGCGCTTCCGGTACAGGTCGTCCGGACGGTACGACGTATCTTCCCACTGCAGAGGACGGTGATCCGCCTCCCAGTTCTTCTTTATCGTCTGGAACAACACCAGCGGGTTGCGAGAGCGGTTACGCAGCTCATTCTTCGCCAGGTTGCTCGCTATCGTGTAAATCCAGGTCGAGAACTTCTTCGACTGGTCAAACCGATGCAGATGCCTGTAAACCCGGATAAAGGTCTCCTGGACCAGATCTTCGGCCCGATCCCTATCGCCGATCGTCCGATAGATGAAATTCAACAGCCGGGTCTGGTACCGCTGCACCAGCTCGGGAAACGCCAGCCGCTCACCGTCCAGGAACCGCGCTACGAGCTGATTATCCTCCAGCTCCGGCAGCGGCATCTGGGGACGAGCTTTTTCTCTTTGTTTTACCGCTAGCATCGTATCCAAGCTCCCCTGCGTGTCCGGCAACGGTCGCAAGCTCGGAACCGCCTCCGATCGCTTCCCGCCAACTTCGATCCCGCTACTCTCTCCCATCGACTGGACCCCCCTTCCCAACCCCACACGGTGCAGGTTCCATTCCCTGTGTCGCCGCGTCGGCAAGACGCGACGCCGGACATGTTAACCCCTTATCCTGCACTGGTTTAGGAGACCAAATGCCAGTCTGCGGCAATGGCACGCTAATCCCAGTATGCAAAAATTTACCGCAATTAGCAGCCACTCCGGCGGGAAGCACCTGTTTCCGTGCCTCCATCTATATAGACGCGCCAGAACGGCAGAGGGTTTCCGGGCTCCGTCCAGATCCGTGTTCTGACGCGGACTGAACAGGCTCGGCGCTGGCGACGGGCCCCTGAGGCGGACCCGGAGTCGAAAGTAGCCGAAGATTTACCAAAAGTCGAGGATTAGCGTTCTCGGCTCGGCGGCCTATAGCCACGAGCGCAGACTTGACCCTCGGGTGCGGTCGGATCTAGGCGGAGGCGGGGCGGCCGTCGACGTCGCGGAACTCTAGGTCGCCTAGTTCGGCGAGCTCCTCTTTGAGTTCGGCGACTGGACCTACAACCACGACAGCCAACCTGTCGCTGTCGAGGTAGCGCACGGCCGCATCGTGTACCTCAGCCGCGCTTACGTCCCTGACCAGGTCCGAATAACGCTCCCAATAGTCTTCGGGTAGACCGTAGATGACCTGATCGCCGACGCGCGCCGCAACCTGATTGACCGTCTCGAACAGGCGGGGCATCGAAAGAGTGAGTGCGTTTCGAGCGAGTTCTAGTTCCTCGCGCGTGGGGGGCGTTGTGTGCATGCTCTCGATCTCGCTCAGCATCTCCCTAACGGCAGCCGCGGTGTGCTGTGCGTCTACGGCCGTGGCGGCGCGGAACGGGCCGCGCTGCTTGCGCCCCTCGAAACGCGAACTGGCCCCATACGTCCACCCCTTATCCTCCCGCAGGTTCATGTTGAGACGGGAGCTGAACAGACCGCCGACGATCGAGTTCATGACCTTGACCGCGGGATAGACCGGATCGAGCCGAGCGATGCCGACCCCGCCTATCCGCAGCTCCGACTGGGGTCCGGACCAGTCTACGGCCCAGATCCGGCGGGCCGCGATCGGATCGGGATCCGGCAGAGTCGTTTGAGCGGCGGCATCGCCATTCCAGCCGGAGAAAACGCTCTCCAGCCGCTTGGCCAGCTCTTCAGAGCCCGGCAAGTCTCCGACGAGTACGAGGGTGGCCGCGGCGGGGCGATAGTAGCGATCGTGAAACTCTCGCAGGTCGGCGCCTGACAGCGTCTTCACAGTTTCCTCGACGCCCCCTGCGCTCAAGCCGTAGGGGTGATCGCCGAAGATGGCCCCGGCCAAGTTAAGATTCGCGACGATCCGCGGCTCGTCGCGGCCGCTGACGATCTCATCCAGCCGCTTGTCCTTCAGCCGATCTACTTCAGACTCCTCGAACGCCGGGCGAGAGACGATCTCCGCGAGGAGCTCGATCGCCTCGTCAAAAACCCGACTCAGAAAGGCGAGGCTCAGAATCGTGCCGTCGTGAGTCACCTCGACGTTCAAGCGCGCCCCAATGAAGTCGAGGGCCTGAGCGACCTCGTGAGCGGATCGCTCTTCCGTCCCCTCCGTCAGGGCTCGGGCGGTGAGCAGAGCCGTACCCGCCCGGTCGCGATGATCGTCGGCCGCGCCGGACGGGATCACGAGCCGGACCGAGACCTCGGGAAGATCATCGTGACGAACCGCGAGGAGCGTCAGCTCATTGCCGAGCGGCAGGCGCTCGAAGCGCGGTAGCTGAATCTTCGGCGCCGGCCCCGAGACCGGGCGCCGGCTGCGATCGAGCGTTGGCGGTCCCCGAGCCCTCACTCGGCTTCCACTCCGTCTTCGGATGGTAGGACGTGAAGCACGGCCCGTCGCTCTTCGGTCAGCCATTCATCGGCGATCGCCACGACCGCCTCTGGCGTGACCGCGGCTATGTTAGCGAACACCTCGTTCACGTAGGCAGGGTTATCCAAGAAAGTCGCAGCCGTGGCGATCGCGTCCGATCGACTGCCTATGCTGTCCAGCTCGGCCACGAGGTTGCGAAGAGCTCTGTTGACCCCGCCCTCCGCCTCGCGATGTTCCAATCCACGCCTCTGCACCTCGATCAAGACGTCGAGGATCTTCGCCTCCAGCTCGGCAACGTCGACTCCCGGTCGCGCCGTCGCCACGATGAAGCAGATCCCACAGTCCTCGGTTGGCCAAACCTGTGCCGTGACGTCCTGAGCGATTCGATCCTCGTAAACCAGCTTGTGATACAGCCGCGAGCTCTTTCCTTGGCCGAGAACGTAGCTCAATACATCGGCCTCTTCGAACCCCTGCTGCCCATAGGCGGGCGAGTGGTGGAAAATGTAGACGCGCGGAAACTGGACCCGGTCGAATATGCGGTCGCGCGGCCGTCCTATCGGCGGCGCCATTGGAGCGCTGACTTGCAGCGCCCCGGACCCGCGCGGGATGTCACCAAAGTACTCGTGCGCCAGATCGAACCCCTCATCAGCCTCCAGATCACCGGCTAGAACCAGGACCGCGTTGTCGGGAGTGTAAAATTGGTGGAAGAACGCCTTGACATCCTCCAAAGACGCAGCATCGAGATCTTCCATGAACCCGATCGTCGGGTGACGATACGGATGGCCCTCCGGATAGACCATGCTCAAGATCGTTTCGACAGCTAGCCCGTAAGGTCGATTCTCGTACGATTGCAGCCTCTCGTTCTTCACCACGTTCCGCTGGTTGTCCAGTTTCTCCTGAGTGATCGCCGACTCGAAGAAACCCATTCGGTCCGACTCCAACCAAAGACCCAGTTCCAGCTCGTTCGAGGGAAGCGTCTCGAAGTAGTTCGTCCGGTCGAACCAAGTGCTGCCGTTCAGCGAGCCACCCGCGTTCTGGATGTACTTGAAGTGCGCATCCTCCACCACGTTCTCGGAGCCCTGGAACATCAGATGCTCGAATAGATGCGCGAATCCCGTGCGGCCCGGCCGCTCGTGCTTGGAACCCACGTGGTACATGACATGAACAGACACGACAGGCGTCGTGTGATCTTCCTGTACGATCACCCGCAGCCCGTTGTCGAGCGTTTGCTCAACGAGCTTGAATTCGAGCATCGCTTTTCCGACTTCACTCACAGCCAAGGAGCGCTCCAATCCTCCGAGCCCAGGCGATCAGCTCCGGGCACCGAGGTCCAGGTTTTGTCCAGGCTCCCCAAGATATAGGCGCCGTGTCGGGCCGCCAGACGCGATGCGTCGCCAGCTCCGAGAGCGACAAAAAACTTCAGCTCTCGCGAGGGGCTAAAAAAGTGCGGAGGGGAGCTGTAAGCCGAGTTCTGTCTGCGGAGCCATTTATCTGCGACGCCGGTCACCCGCCGCCTGATGCAGCCTACCCGGGGATCAAACGCGGCGGACCGCCGCTCTCCCCTGCTTGGCCTTGCTTCGGGTGGGGTTTGCCGTGCCCTGCCGGTTACCCGCCAGGCGGTGGGCTCTTACCCCACCGTTTCACCCTTACCGATCTCAGAGCCAGCTGGCCCGAAGGTCGGCGGTCTGTTCTCTGTGGCACTTTCCGTCGGCTTTCGCCGCCCGGGCGTTACCCGGCACCCTGCCCTACGAAGCTCGGACTTTCCTCGAACCGTACGCCTCACCAACAGGCGCCAGTCCGCGGCTCCCACTCCCCTCGCACCCGGCAATATCTCGGCCTCCAGAATAAGGGTCAAGACCGAACCGTCTCGAGCACTTGCGTTCTCCCCCGCGAGCGCCGAAACTTCCCCGCGCGTAGGCGGTAATAGCGTATATTGAAGAAAGACCAGCTTGCACTCAACAGCGTGAGATAGATGACAATCACGCTCCCCGATACGGAGCAGCTTGAATTTACGCCTGAGGTGGCCGAGGCCACCGCCGGCTTCTACGAGAAGGTTCGGCACCTCGTGCCGGAGTTCGAGTGGCAGCTCCAAGCTCCTCTGATCTACGAGATCAACCGGCTCAAGAAAGAGCAGGGGGCCGTTATCCTCGCGCACAACTACCAGGTCCCCCAGATCTTCTTTGGAATTGCCGACTACACGGGCGATTCGCTGGGGCTGGCTCGGGAGGCGATGGAGGTCGATTCACAGACGATCGTTTTCTGCGGCGTCCACTTCATGGCCGAGACGGCCAAGATCCTCAACCCGGAGAAGACCGTTCTCATCCCCGACCTCGAGGCCGGTTGCTCGCTGAGCGAGAGCATCACGGTGGAGGATGTAAAGCTGCTCAAGCAGAGCTACCCCGGTGTCCCGGTCGTGACGTACGTGAATACGCCGGCGGCGATCAAAGCCGAGTCGGACATTTGCTGCACGTCGGCCAACGCTCGCAAGGTTGTCGAATCGCTCGGCGTAGACAGGGTCCTGTTTCTGCCTGACGAGTATCTCGCGCGTAACGTACAGAAAGAGACCGATGTCGAAGTCATCGCCTGGAAGGGCCGCTGCATCGTCCACGAGCAGTTCACGGTTGAGGAGCTCCGCGCCTACCGCGAGCAGTTTCCGGGCCTGGTGATACTCGCCCACCCGGAGTGTGCACCCGACGTGTGTGACGAAGCTGATTTCGTGGGTTCGACCACCGGCATGGTGAGCTATGTCGACCGAAGCGATGCCCGGCGGATCTTGCTGGTGACCGAGTGTTCGATGTCGGACAACGTGCAAGAAGCCCACCCAGACAAGGAACTGGTCCGTCCGTGTACGCTCTGTCCCCACATGAAGCGGATCACGCTAGAAAAGACGTTGTCTTCGCTGCGAAATCGACAGTACGAGGTAGACGTCCCGTCCGACGTGCGCCGGAGAGCGCGGCGCGCGCTGGAGCGGATGCTCGTGATCGGACGAGACGACTGAACCCTCCTGATTGATGGGCCCTGAGAACCCGCGCGGCTCGGCAGCTTGGCGCGCGGCTCGCAGCGCCAGCCTGGCCACGGCCGCCGTCCTCGTCCTCGTTCTCTCTCGAAGCGAGATTCGAAAAAACCTACTGCCCCGACCTGAGATCGTCGTCCCCCTGGCCGCGATCATCTGGACTTGCGTTTTTGTGCTGGCATGGCGACGAAACCGCTCGCGCGGGCCGCATGCCTAAGGAGAAGGCAGGGAGGGCCGCATCTGCTCCCGATGCCAGCCCCGACAATGGGGTGTCTTCTGGAGAGGATTGCTTTCTAAAAGCGCGCCCGGGAGGACTCGAACCCCCAACACCTGGGTCCGAAGCCCAGTGCTCTATCCAATTGAGCTACGGGCGCACAAGTTCGGACCGTAGGCCGTAATCTCTCAGCGACCGCTTAGCGAATCAAGCCGCCGCATCGCGTGCGCTTAGATCTAGGTGATCGCGCTGAGGCCTGTTATCTCCTCTCCAATAATCAGGCCGTGGATATCGTGCGTCCCCTCGTAGGTATAGACGGACTCGAGGTTCGCCATGTGCCGCATCGATTGGTATTCGGCCAGGATACCGTTGGCTCCCAGAAGGCGGCGGGCTTCGCGCGCTACCTCGGTCGCCATGTTCACGTTGTTACGCTTCGCTAGCGAGACCTGAGTGTGGTGTAACGCGCCCTTGTCCTTCAGCCTGCCGAGTTGCAGGCAGAGCAGTTGCGCCTTCGTGATCTCGGTCAGCATCTCGACGAGCCGCACCTGCTGGATCTGGTACCCCGCGATGGGCCGTTGGAACTGCACCCTGTTCTTCGCGTAGCTAAGCGCTTCGTCGTAGCAGGCCATCGCCGCGCCGACGGCACCCCAAGCGATTCCATAGCGCGCCTGGTTCAGGCACATGAGCGGATGCTTCAGGCCCATAGCGTCGGGTAGCTGGTTCTCGGCCGGAACTCTGACGTCTTGAAGCGAAAGCTCGCTGGTGTCCGATGCCAGAAGCGAGAGCTTTCCTTGCTGATCTTTCGCTGAGAAGCCGTCGCGTTCGGTTTCGACGATGAAACCGCTTATCGTCTTCGAGTCGTTGAGTTCGCCAGTTTGGGCCCAGATGATCGCCACACCTGCCGTCGATCCGTTGGTGATCCACATTTTGGTTCCATTGATGACCCACCAATCTCCATCCTTGACGGCGCGGGTGATCATCCCGCCCGGATCGGAGCCGAAATCGGGCTCCGTCAGTCCGAAACAGCCGATAACCTCGCCGGCGGCCAGCTTCGGCAACCAATGGGTGCGTTGCTCCTCACTGCCAAAGGCGAGGATAGGGTACATGACGAGCGCGCTCTGGACGCTCGCAAAAGAACGCACCCCGGAGTCGCCCCGTTCGAGCTCCTGCATGATCAGACCGTACGCCACGTTGTTCAACTCCGCGCAGCCATACTTCTCGGGCATATTGGCGCCGAACATGCCCAGCTCGGCCATCTGGGGCACGAGCTCTTTCGGGAAACGACGCTGCGTGTAAGCCTCTCCGATCACGGGTACCAGCTTGTCATCGACCCAGGCCCGGACCGTGTCGCGTACGGCTCGCTCTTCCTCCGATAGGAGATCGTCCGTCTTGAAGAAATCTACACCTGCGAAGCTCGCCACCGTCTCTTCTCCGGCTGTCTTGGTTCGGGAGGGAGGGGGGGGGAGAGGACCCACCGCCCAAAGGGCTGTTCCGTCGCAAGATATCCCGTAGCGGCCGAGGCGGTCAAACTTCAAGCTCGAATCGACGGGTATCGATTTCCGTCGGATCGCGGTTACTGCCGGCTCCCGGCCTTTGCTCGGTAGTAGCCCTGGACTAGCGACGAAGCGATGCGGCTAGCGAGCACATACGTGAGCGCGAGCGCCAACGCGTAGAGGAAGAGATAGGGCCTTGAGGGTTGGGCGGCGACGACGACATAAGCTGCCACCCCAACGCTCGCCGCGAGGCCGACGATTCTACCCCAGCTCGCGCCACGTCGCCTGATCTGCTGGCGGCAGGGTGGGCAAAACAGATAGCGATCGAGCTCGCTCGCCGCATATAACTCGTGACAGCTGCGGCAAGGCATCTCCGCGCCGGATTCAAATCGCACTCTAGCCGAGCTTTCGGGTCACCTGGTTCGCGAATTCTTCCGTCGACGCCGAGCCACCGAGATCCCGCGTCCTAACCTCGCTGCGGAGGGAGGCTTCCAGAGCTTTCAGAGTCCTCTCACCGGCCTCGGGCTGGCCCGCGTGCTCGAGCAGCAAGCACCCTGCGAGGATCACGGCGCTAGGGTTTGCGAGGCCCTGGCCGGCGAGGTCGGGGGCGGAGCCGTGCACGGCCTCGAATATTGCCGAATCGACGCCGATGTTGGCTCCCGGAGCGAGGCCCAGCCCGCCGATGAGTCCCGCGACCTCATCCGACAGTATGTCGCCGAACATGTTCTCCGTCACAATGACGTCGAACTGGTAAGGGTCAAGCACGAGTTGCATCGCTGTGTTGTCGACGATTCTGTCTTCAAAGGCGACTCGACCCTCATACTCGCGCGCGACGTCCCGACTGACATCGAGGAAGAGGCCCTGGGTGTACTTCAGGATGTTCGCCTTGTGCACAACGGTTACCTTCTTACGGCCGTGCCGCGCTGCGTACTCGAATGCATATCGGGCGATACGTTCTGCGCCGTATCGCGTCACGATCATGACCGACTCGGCCGCCGCCCTCGGGTCTTGCTCCATTCCGATATAGTGCTCCACGCCAACGTACAGGCCTTCGGTGTTCTCTCGGATCACAACGATGTCGATGTCCTCATAACGCCCGCCGGTCGTTAGGGATCGAGCGGGTCTGACGTTGGCGTAGAGGTCGAAACGCTTTCGTAGCGCCACGTTGATGGAGCGGAATCCCTCGCCCACAGGCGTGGTGAGGGGCCCTTTCAAGGCGAGGCGGTTCCGTTCGATCGAACGGACAGTCTCGTCGGGCAACGGCCCGAGGCCTTTCTCGATCGCGGCCATCCCCGCCAGTTGGCGGTCCCACTCCAGATCGGCCCCAGCCGCTTCGAGTATGCGAACCGTAGCATCGATGATCTCGGGCCCGATCCCGTCTCCCGGGATCAGCGTCACCGTGCGGCCCATGCGCTACGTACTCTTACAGGTCAACGGCTGACCTCCCGCGCGAATTTCTGCGCCGCCGACGCCAGTGCGCCGGGTGACGTTACAGCCTCGTCCGCGCCGAGAATCGCTCCCTGAAACATCACGGTCCCAGATCGACCATCGAAGAGGACCGTCTTGATAACTACACGACCTTCGTCTACTCCTGCATCGCGATCCTGCTCGTAATAGACTTCAACCGGAAAGAGCACATAGCGGGCTTCAAAGAGGGCCACCAGGGGCCTGATCTCTCCGTATAACGGATCCCAGACTCTCTTGAAATCCCTGCCGCCCTTGCGGGCCACGTCGGCCGAGAGCGCGTAAGGGTCGATATTGAACATCGGCTGACCACGCAAAACTTCGACCTGTTGCTCTGGAAAGATCCAGGTCGTGCGCCCAGCTTCCTCCAACAGCGCGAACTCGATCTCCATATCGGCCTGGCGCGCCACATCTTTCGCGTTCCGAGCTCCCCCAATCCACGGTCCCTCTGGGCGTCGCACGTACTGAACCGCCAGCAGCAGAACCGTCTTCCCGGAGAGAACCGAAAAGGGCGACTCAGGGACGGGCTCCTCGCCCCCACCCCCGCCCCCGCCCCCGCAACCCAGCAGCACCAACATGGCCAGAGCGCAACACGCCGGCACCCGGAGCGCCGGCGGGTAACGTCCGCTTGTGCTGGCGCGGACGGTCGAATCTTCCCTCACCGCTCGAAAAAGACCACTCATCTCACCACCACCCCTCAAGAAAAAGGCGTCACAACAGCCCGGCGTCCACCCGAATCGCCTGACCTGTGATTTGACGCGCCAATTCCGAACACAGGAAGAGCACGACGTGAGCGATATCCAGGGCCTCCGGAAGCCGCCTCAACGCCGCTCGCTGTTGGGAGGCTTGAACTACATCATCGGGCACGTCGGCGAGCATGTCCGTCCGCACGAAGCCGGGCGCCACGGCGTTCACGTTCACGTTGCTCGGACCGAGCTCGGCGGCAGCGGATCGCGTCAGCCCCAACAGCCCCGCCTTCGAGGCCGCGTAGTTCGCTATGCCGAAGTTGCCTTCGAGTGCCTGTACGGAGGAGATGTTCACGATCTTGCCGAAGCGCTGCGACCGGAAGATCGGCGTAACCGCGCGTATCGTGTTGAAGGCGCCGGTAAGGTTCACATCCAGAACATCGCTCCACTGCTCGTCGGTCATCCTCCACAGCACAGCCGATCGGTGTATCCCCGCCGCGTTGACCAGGTAGTGCACGCCACCGAGCGCCTCCTCGACACGGGCGACGAATTGCTCGACCGCAGCGGCATCGCGGATGTCGACCCGCTCCGCGACCACCCCCACCTCGAGGCGTTGAAGCTCGAGTTCGGTCCTCGCGGCCGCTTCGCCGATGGGGCGCTCCGGCAGGTCCAGCCAATTGAAGGCGACGTTGGCGCCCGCTCGGGCGAACTCGAATGCCGTGCTGCGCCCCAGCCCCGTGGCCCCGCCCGTAATTATGACCGTACGGCCCCTGAATCCGCCGATGTAGCTGGCGGGTTGCGGCTGCGTCTCCTCGCCGACTTCCTCGAGGAGCCGCTGGACGGCTTCGCCGGCCCCCGCCGCCTCGGGGATATCGGCGGCGTTTTTACCGCCGCTGTGGCCTTCCGGATCACTCAAGTCGCCACCTACGGTCATGGAGCAGTGGCGCTGCCGCGACGCGCCAAGTGGGCGGGAAGCCGCTCCGGGAGCGCGTTGCCTGAGGAGGTTCATCATAGCGCAGCCTCGGGGAACGAAGCAACGGACTCCCGCCCGGCGTGGCTAACCCCGACCCGCCTTACTCCCCCCCCTCCCCCCCCCTTCCCCTCGCGAGCCTCTGATCAACAACCTCAGTCCGACTCGGATCTCCTGATTCGAGATGTCGGGGACGAGGTTATAGCGATACTCGGCTATCGCCCATATCGCACCCGTGCTGCTGAGGCGAAAAGTCGCTCCTCCAAAAGCCGAAGCACCGGGCTTGAAGCCCTCCAGCTGCGCCGCTTCTGCCGGAACCGGCTGCAGAAAATCTTGACCGCTCGCCGGCGAAACGTCAACGGAATGTATGCCGAACCCGATGCCCAAGAACGGCCGAAACCAGCCGGAAGTGCCGAAGTCCTTCCAGAGATCAATGCCAGAAACGATGTCGCGCACCTCGACATCGAGCTCCGTGTTCTCGGCCGCCCACCAATCGATGATCGCGCCGGCGCGCAGGCGCGTACCGCCCAGCTCGAGCAGGCCGATCCGCGTTCCGAAGGCGAATCCCACTTCCGTGTTAGGAGTGAGCACGATCCCGCCGTACATGTCGGCACCGATGAACCGGAAGCGCACCTGCGCCCCGAGGCCGCCCGCGTACGCCGCCTGAAGCACGGCCAGGCAGGCGAGCAGCCTGAGGCGGCTCATGATCGCGATCGACACTCCTCTATGACCGCCCGGATCTCCGCCTCGCTCAAGACGCTGTTCGCTGCTTTCGCGTGCTCGAAGATCGCACGACACAGCTCGTCGTCGTCCGCGTCGAAGCCGTGCTCGCCCAACCAGTACTTCACATTCGACAGTCCCGATACATGGGAGATCTCGATCTTCTGTTTCAGGCCGAATTCGCTGGCGGGGACGCCGCTGTAGATGCGATCCGCCAGCCAATCGTGTCCCTTCTTCTTAGCCTTGATGATGGCGGCCGCGTGTACGCCGGTGCCGGTGCGGAAGGCATCAGCCCCGAGCGCGGGATAGTTGTGGGGAACCTCAACCCCGCAGGCCTCCGAAGCCAGGCGCACGTAATCCGGCAGGCGCGACAGATCCCGGTCGTGCATGCCGAGGAGCTTCAGATTTAGCAGCAGAAGATCCATCTCCGCGTTGCCGACACGCTCGCCTATGCCGAGCGCGGTACCGTGAACGCGGTGAACGCCTTCCTCGATCGCCGCGAGACAGTTGGCGAGTCCGAAGCCGCGATCGCGATGGCCGTGCCAGTCGATCATCACGTCCTGTCCGGCCTCGCGCACCAGCTCGCGGACAAAGCGCACGAGCGCACGGGTGCCGTTAGGGGTCGCGTGTCCCACGGTATCGGCCAGGCAGAGCCTCTGAGTCCCGGCGGCGATCGCGGTCAAGTACAGGCTCTCCAGCGTCTCGGGATCCGTTCGGGTCGTATCCTCGGTCACATACATCGACGGCAAGCCCTCGCTCACGACCAAGCGTATCGCCTTCTCGCTCGTCTCTCGAATGAAATCGACCGTCCAGCCTTCGGCGTAGCGCCTGATGGGGGACGATCCTATGAAGGTGCAGACCTCGATGGGGATCCCAACCTCCTGCGAGATATCCACGACCGCCATGATGTCAGCTTCTACCGTACGCGCAGCACAGTTCGCAGCTATCGGCAACTTCGCGTCGCGGATCTCCTTCGCCAGCGTCAAAGTGTCGGCCCGTGCCCTCGGGCCCGCGCCGGGCAGCCCGATGTCGGCGGTGTGGATGCCTAGCTCCGCCATCATGTGAATGAGCTCGATCTTCTTGTCGATCGGCGGATCCGTCACCGATGGGTTCTGAAGCCCGTCTCGCAGGGTCTCATCGTCGAGCTCGATCCGGACGCTCGAGTAGTCGAAGGGCTCACCCTTCTCGTTCCAGTCGTAGATAAGGTCCCGTTCGTCCATATGCACTGCACCCGGTTCCGTTGCTGCTGGCAACTGGCTGTTCGGCCTATCTCTCTTAATAGTGGGCGATACGCCCCGCTCCTGCTAGCGCAGGTTGATGAAGAAGTAGGTGACCACGAGAATACCGCCCAGGTAGGTCAGCCCGACCTGCGGTGCCTGGAGGACGACCAGGAGCGAACCGACAACGGCTCCCAGAAATCCACCCAACGCGACGATCAACCGCAGTTCCCGACGCGTCACCGTCCAGATCAACTTCTCGAAGTCAGCGATGGGGTAGCTGCGTATTCGTTCCTCGACCATCTCCGCGATCGGCAGCTCGGTAACCACAACCGGAACGCGCGACTGCAGGAATTCCCAGAGGGGATCGAACAGGAGTCGCTCCGCCCGATCTAGCCCGTCTGGCGGTAGGTAGTCGGCGACGCGCCCTATCGGCACGGTCATCAACCATGCCGTCTGCTGGACGAGCGCGGCATCGAGTAGCTGTCTTACCCGGTCTCCCCTCGCGACGTCGACGATCCCGTCCGCCAAGCGATCGCCGATGCGGCTGGCGGACTCAGGACCCAGGTACTCGACGACGTCCGCGATCCTCTTTCCTTCCGACGTTTCGAGGAACGCCTCGATGCGTCCGATCACGAACCGCACCGTGGTGTCGTGCTGAGCGAGCTCGACGATCCGGTTCGTCAGCACATCCCGCACGCGCGTCAGCTCATCTTCGGTCATCTCGCCAAAGATTGTGTGCAGGGGCCGGCTGAGTAGCTCCTCGATCGCGTCGTTGACGGCCCCCGCCGCTTTGTCCTGGATCAACGGTTCGCGGAGAAGACCGGCGATCTCCGTGGCGCCGCCGCGCTCCAGCGCTTGCACCGTATGCATCAGCGTCCGTTCCGTGATGATCAGCCGCCCGACTATTTGCTTGAAGGTGCTCTGCTCGCTGAGATATCGGTCGATGAAACTCCTCAGCGCCCGCCGGACGCGCTCCTGCGCCTCGGGCGATTCCAGGATCTGGCCGAAGCGATTGAGCACAAGCGGTAGGTAGTTCTGGACGACCGCCTCGCCGAAGTTGATGACTCCCGCCGGAAGATAGCGCCCTAGCGGCTCACTCGATGTGACGAACTGTCGCAGGTGCCTCTCGAAGAAATCATCGACTGCGTTCCTGAAGCCCGGCCCGCGAACTATCCCCTCCCCCAAGTCGCGTATCGCGTCAACTAGTTGCCCGCGGGCTGCCGGTGTCAGTACCCGATCAAGTGGTTCATCCCCGAACTCGCGACGCAGCCGCTCGACGAATTCTCCGACGCGCCCCTCGAACGCGCCGCCGTGAAGGTACTCGGTCAATCCATCGAGCAGTCGCTCGCCAAAATCGGTCACCGCCTGCGCAACTTCGTCGAGGCGCTCTTCGGGGATTTCCGATCTGAGATCCCCTAGCCTCTTGTTCAGTACAGTCTCGAGCGCGCCGCGCAGCGTTTGATCGAACCGGTCGCGGAACTCGGGCTGGCTAAGCGTCTTTGCGATGTCGGCGGGACGCAGCAAGTGCGTACCTACCGTCAGGCCGATCCGGCGAGCTATGCGGTTGATCTCCTTGGGGATGGCGCCCTGGGGAAATACGCGAATCGGACCGAGCCGTACCTGGCGATGAGGATGGAAGAGCATCCAGATGGCGACCACATTCGTGACCAGGCCCGCCACGACGCCCATCCCGATGACCGTCAGCCAGTCGGAATTCAACAGATCTGGCATTCGAGCCCCGAATTCGCGTTGACAGTCAAGCGCGGCCCACGCAAGTTTTGCCTGATGTTGGAAGACTCTTCAGACTCAGGATCGACGCGCTCACCGCAGTATGGCAAAGCGCGTGCATGGCTGAACGAGCAAGCCGATACGATACTGCACGAGCAGGTCGAGATCGCAAGAACGCCGGCCCCCCCTTTCCAGGAACGCGCGCGCGGCGAGCTCGTTGCAGCAAAGCTGCGCGGCATCGGTATTGCCGCCGGCTTCGACGATATCGGAAACATTCTTGCCCAGTATCCCGCAAATGGCGATGAGCTTGGAGAAAGACCTGTCATCGTCGCCGCGCACCTCGATACCGTGTTCGGACCCGGCACCAACGTAGAGGTCCGGCGTTCCGGGCCGCGCTGGGTCGGCCCGGGCATCGCAGACAACGCTCGGGGCGTGGCCGTCGCTCTGTGGCTTCTTCGAGCGCTGCTGGAGGGCCGGGTCGAGCCCCAACGCCCTATTCTCTTCGCTTTCACCGTCGGAGAAGAGGGGAATGGCGACCTCAGAGGTGTAAAGCATCTCTTCTCAAAGCGCGACAACCCGCTCAGGGATGCCACAGCCTTCATCGCCCTCGACGGAAGCGGCCTGCGCCGCGTCGTCCACCGTGCTCTCGGCAGTCGCCGCTTCCGGATTACCGTCCGCGGCCCGGGCGGGCACTCTTGGGCCGATTGGGGTCGCCCCAACCCGGCGCACGTGATCGGCGAGCTGGCGCATCGCCTCTCCGATCTGGAACTGCCCCGGGCTCGCCGCACCACGCTCACTGTGGCGCGCCTAGGTGGCGGAACCAACATCAACGCGATCCCGGCGGAGAACTTCTTGGAGTTGGACGTCCGCTCCGAGAGCATTGACGCGCTCGATCGTACCGAGCGTATGATTCGCGCCGCCCTCATCCAAAGCATCGCTTCGGAGGAGGCGCGCTCCCAGGCCTCCCTCACCGCCGCCATCGGGATCATCGGCGAGCGCCCGGCTGGAGAGCTGTCAACCTCGCACCCTCTGCTCCGCGCCGCCTTGGAAGCCACCAAAGAGCTGGGCCATGAGGCCGAGCCGTCGATCTCTTCCACCGACGCGAACGTCCCGCTCGCTCTGGGCGTCCCGGCGATCGCTATCGGCGGCGGCGGGAGGTCGGGAAACGCACATACAGTGAATGAGTGGTTCGAGAACACGGACGGGGCCGACGGCGCCGTACGCGCACTATCGCTCCTCGCATCGGTCGCAGGGTTCTGAGCGAATCGAGATCCATGCCGTTCCGCTGACATCTGCTCTAACCATCCGACTCACCGCGCGCCTCGCTGTGATCGCCCAGCATGACCTTGCCGCTGAAGTCGCTGACACGGGCATCGGAGCCGACGAGCGAGTCGCTGAGCTCGCACCGCTCTATCACCGAATTCTCCCCGATGATACAGTTCGCGAGTCTTGACCTCAGGATCCTCGCGCCGGACGCTATGCTGACGTTCGGCCCTATCGTCGAATCGCGGAGCTCGACGCCTTCCTCGATCCGGACGGGATCGACGATCTCGTTGTTCCCCGAGTCCGCGGGGCGACGCGACCGCCCCTGCTCCAGCAAGTGCAAGTTGGTGGCGAGCAGAGTTGCGAGCTTCCCACAGTCGTACCACCCCTCTACCTCGGGCACCAAGATGCGAGCGCCCTGCTCGATCATGTACTGAAAGGCATCGGTGAGAAAATACTCTCCGAGGTGAGTCCCGCTCGCCAGGGTGTGGTCGATTCCTTCGAACAGGAGGCTGTAGTTCCTTATGTAGTAGAGGCCGATGTTCGCCAGTCGCGAAATCGGCTCTTGCGGTTTTTCCACGATGCGCTGCATGTAGCCGTCGCCGTCCGTCACGATCACGCCGAATCGCTGATAATCTTCAACCTCTTTCGCCCAGATCAGACCGTCGGCCTCAGGGTGGCGATCGATGACGGAGAGATCGGCGTCGAACAGAGTGTCGACAAAGATGATCAGCAGCGGCCCCTCGACGAACGGTCGCGCCAGGTTGATGGCGCCGGCCGTACCATCTTGTACCTCCTGCTCGACGAATACGGACGGCACATCGAATTTCGCCTGCACATGCGCGCGGACCATCTCTTGCAAGTGCCCCGTAATGAATATGAGCTCTTCTACTTCGAGGCTCTCGAGGACGTCTTCCACCACATAATCGAGCACTGCCTTGCCCGCGACCTCCAGCAGAGGTTTGGGGACTGTATGGGTGTGCGGGCGTAGCCGCGTCCCTTTCCCGGCCAGTGGGATGACCACCTTCACCTACGAACTCCTTTCCCATAGCAGCAAGGCCCGTCGCCGGGTATCCGACGAAGGGCACACTAAGCTATCCAAGTTTCGCCCCACGCCCAACTGCACACGGTACTTGCAGAATCGGCACAGCTTTAGCATGATTTTACATCCGCCCCTGCTACGCCGTTGACAGAACAAGTTCCGAATGACAGCTAAAGCGATCTGGATAACGCTGACTAAGAATTCGGCGCAAACGACGGAGGCCGCACAAGACCCCCGATTGCGCGGCCGCACTTACTCTGTGCCATTCGCAAAGGTCTGGGACGAGGCTGTCCACATCATCGAGTCATCGCCGCGCTGGAAGCTCATCGAAGCCGACGAGGCCCGGGGCTTGATTCGCGCCGAAGCAACCACCCTCCTCTTCCGCTTCGTTGACGACATACGGATCCGGCTCAGGCTCGATAGCAACGCCTTGACTCGTATGGACATGCGATCCGCATCGCGTCACGGGCGTGGCGACCTCGGGACCAATGCGCGTCGGATCCGCCGCTTCTTCCGCGATCTCGACCTCCGCCTCGGAGTCGAACACTGAAGGGTGTTCTCTTTCTCTGTCGGGCCAATTCGTGCCGGAGCCAGATCGCCGACGGGCTAGCACGAGAGATCTTGCCCAAGTCGATGGCGGTCTTCAGCGCGGGCTCCAAACCGACTGAGGTCGATCCGCGGGCGATCGAGTCGATGCAGGAGATCGGAATCGACATCTCAGGCCAGCGCTCGAAGTCGATCGCAGAGATTCCGACCGATAAAATCGACTGCGCGATCACTCTGTGCGCGGAAGGCGAGGAAGACTGCCCCTTTTTCCCAGGGG
>CANPVX010000018.1 GCA_947581815.1 Candidatus Indicimonas acetifermentans
GCCAGGGGAGCGACGCGCGTCATGATGGGCCTCCTTGGGCATGTGGGCTGAGGGGCATGGCCAACGTTAACCCTGGGAGCCCCGGTCTTCAAGCGGCGCGAACTTCGCGCGGCGCCATGGGGTATCTATCTAGGTGAATCTCTAAATGGGACGTGTCGATGGACCGAGACCGCTTGGAGTCGACAGTTATGCCTCGCTGGCGCTGGCGCAGAAGCTCGCTGGCCTTCCTGGTCGGAGCCCTTGTCTCGACGCTCGTCCTCGCCGGCTGCGAGGACGACGTCGTCGGAGTCGGCGGTTTAGCCGATGTGAGCGGCTTCTGGTCCGGCCAGTACGTCGTCACCGGCTGCACCCTCTCGGGAGCGGCCGTCGGCGCGTTTTGTACCGACGACTTCCCCATCCGCGCATCGCTGATTCTTGAGATGGACCTATCTCAGGAGGGCGCGGATGTGTTTGGGGTGATGGGGCAAGGTACGCTGCAGGGTGATGTGGATGGGTTTGTCGACGATTTCGGCCTGCTCTTCCTATCTGGCGTGCTTGGCAGCGATACGCTGACGACGTCGGAGATTCTGGCGTGGCAGACAGGGCTCGTGGGAGATTCCTTGGTCGGAAGTTGGCGATTTCGCGTGGACGACCACGCCGGCCGCGGGTTCGGAACGGCCACCGTGGACGGCAACATGCGCCTGCTCGGTCCGACGGTCCTCAAGCTCTTCGGTTGTCCCGTCGAGGATGAGCTGCTGATCGGCAGTCAGCTCAGCGGTAACCTGCAGACGGGTGACTGCGAGTTCGCCGATGCCAGCCTGTTCGATGTCTTCTCGTTCCGGGGAAGCGCCGGGGATTCTGTCGAGATAGCCGTGCGTTCGCCGGCCTTCGACGCCTTCCTGATCATCACCGACACTGACGAGCAGGAGCTGGGCGCCGACGACGACAGCGGCGGTGGCGCCAACGGCACCGACGCTGCGATCGTCATCGCGTTCGATGAGGCTGGGACGGTGTTGCTCGCCGCTAACTCCTCGACGGCGGGCCAATCGGGCCCGTACACGATCACGGCGACGCGGCTGCTTCCCGCAGCTCCCGTCGTGGCAGGGCGCGCTCCGGCGCGAGGCACTGGAAGGGGGGCGGGCTTCCGGGTGATCGGTGGGGATAGCGTCGAGCGGCTGAGCGAGAAGCTCGCGCCGCGACTCCTCCGGCGGGTCGGCGGCAGCTCCAGGTAAAGAGCGGCTAGCCGGCGCTCTGCTCGGCGATCACGTAACCTACGACCGAAGCTTCGATGGCCCGGTCCATGATGTAGTTCATCAGGGTCATCTCCCGCAGCACCGTCTCTCCACCATAGCCGCTCCTCATCTGCTGGTTGGCGAGCACGAGGTGGATAGCGCGCCGCAAGACCTGCCAGTGTAGCAGGAGCGAACCTACGGGGATCCTTTCGCGGCGATAGCGCTGCCCGAGATTCTCGGCGAAGGCGTAGTTGGGTACCTCCTCGCCGATCCGCTGCCATGTGGCTGCTCCTAGTGCCTGAGTCACCTCGACCACATCATCGCTGAGGGGTCCGGTGCCGAAGGTCCGATACGGCACCGTCGAGGCGACGAGATCGTAACGCCTGGCGACCTCGTCTGTCTCGTGGATGAGGGCCTCGACTATTGAGGCGGTTTGCGTGGTCTGGCTCGCCGCGGTTCGCGCGGCAGCGATCCTGAAGTCCATGAGGATGGTCCTCCCCCGGCGGATTGTTGGGTAGGAAACTTGTGTGGGGATGAAGCCGGCAGGGTGGCTCACGATGGTATTCGGATTCCGCTTCTTAGTCAAGGATCGGCCTGGCTGCGCTGCGCCGTCGAGGCCATTTAACGTTCGGACCTGGCAGCCGTCTAACAGTGTGGACGGGATCATTAGGATCCACGTATCGGCCCCCGCCGACCAAGTGGAACCTCATAGGAGGGGCGCAGTGAGAACTCAACTCTTTAAACTGGTGATGGTGGGAGTCCTGATCACTGGACTCTCTGCATGTGACGAGGGCGGCGATGTCCTGGGTCCGGATCAGTCGAACGAGACGACCGAGACCGGGCTCGCTGTCGATTTGGATCTGTCCGAAGGCATCGTCGAAGATGCCGAGGCGGAATTGAACGCGGTCGGCGCATCCGTTGGCTCGGGTCCCATGGCTGCACCGAGCGTGTCGGGTGTGCCCGATCCCGAGAAGCTTGAAGAGGCTCGTGCGCTGCTCGAGGAGGCGCGCCAGAAATACGTGTTGGCGCGGGAAGCCTGGCGCCTCGGGGACACCGAGTTGGCGGCCCAGCTGGCCGAAGAGGCTCGCCGCTTAGTTGCCCAGGCCCTGCTGCTCGTCTTCGGCGAGGAAGCCGTTGAGCGGGCTATGGAGCGGATCGATCATCTGATCTCCTGGCTGCAGGAGCGGGTCGACGAGCAGAATTCCGACTTTCTCAACCGCATCATCGAGCTTCGCGATGAGGCTCAGGCGCGCTGGGATGGTGGCGATCTGGAGGGCGCACTCGAGCGCCTCTTGCTGGCGCGGCAGATAGCATCGCGCGACAGGTCGGATCACAGACGTGACGATATCGCCCAGCACGCGAGGCTGTCGATCTTCATGGCTCACAGCTCCATCAATCTCGCGCTCGAGATCATAGGTGAGCCGACCGAGCGGCAGGCCTACGCGATCCGTTTCGCGGCCAATCTCACGGAGAAGGCCGAGCGCGCGTTCAGCGAGGGTCGCTTCCGGCTGAGCTTCACCCTGGCTCGGGAAGCCGTCAACCTGACTCTTATAGCGGTCATACACGATCCTGACTTCTCGGATCTCGACAAAGTCGAGCTCATGGCCCGCATCACGGCTGAGGCGATCGCCGCGGCCGAGGAAGCGGTTGCGGGCACTGATAAAGAGTTCGCCGCGCGCCTACTCGAGCACGCGAAGAACCTTGAGGCCCGCGCAATAGAGCTGGCTCCCACGGCGCCGCGCATCGCGGTCCACATCTTCTGGCACGCGGCGACGCTGGCCAACGGTGTGGTCTTCTTGGTTGACCAGGTTTGAGCTGACAACCTTTCAACAAAAAACCCAGGGTCGTCGCTGCGGCGGCGATCCTGGGTTTTCTTTGGTGGCGAGCGCTGGCTTTCATCCGCCCGAATTCCTCTCTCTGGCCCGCTGTCTGAGCTCGGCCAGAAAATAATGAAGGGTTAAAAACTTCTCGAACACCGCCACCCCCTTGCCTTTCCTGCCGATCTCGGCGAGCAGCTCCTTCAAGCGCCCGCGCCGGATGACGTAGAAACGAAACGTTTCGGCGAAGTCTTCGAGCGGATGGGTTGCCGCATAGCCAGTCACATGGTTCGCTGGAGTATCCGAGAGCGTTCGCTTGCGGAACGAGACCCAGCTTTCGTCCACGCCGCGGTACGCCTTGTCCACGTCACCGAACGCGTGCCTGAAACGAGCCGAGCGAGCGAAAGGCCAGTGCTGGAACATGAAGCTGTGGCCCAGTTCGTGGCTGATGAGACCCACGAGGCCGGGCCAGTCGATCAAGGCGCGCTTTTCGATCAGGCGGCGCTGGATCTCTACAATTTTCGGGTACCTGGGATCGACGCCCGAGATGCCGGGTCGTACCAAGATGCGATACCCCCAATTGGGAACGCGAGCCTCGCGCAGCAAGCCGCGCACGCGCCGTAGGGCCGGCAGCAGCAAGTCTTGACCGGCGGCGTCGTTCCCGCACCAGACGCAGTAGTTCATCTGGTCGCCGACTCCCCCATCGCAGTGTGGGCACACCCCGTCGAACATTCGACCGTAGATCCAATGCTGCTCGGCGGCGCACCAGGGACAGTATTGCATCGGGTACTGGACCCCACCTCCGCAGCCGTAGTCGCAGCGGGCATGGAACGAGAAGCCTCGCGGTTTCTTGAGTGGTTCCTCGCTGGATGCTTCGTCGCTGATATCGCGTCCGCACCACGGGCAATAGTAGAAGCTGTCGGATACGATCCAGCGGCAGTAGTAGCATTCCGCGCCAGTGACCTCGTGCTCATCTCGCCATATTTGGCGCCGGCTGCACTTTGGGCAATAATACCAGTAGCGGCGAAGCGGTTCGCCGCAGCCGCAAGTGCGGGCGAACTGGCGTCTACGCTTTAGCCCCTTCATAGCGCGCCAGCGCCTCCTCTGCTATTCGCTCGATGAATTCGTAGTAGTCCAACCCAATTTTGTCCGCAGCGTTGGCCATGTCCTCGCCGTAGCTGATGTAAGGATTCGGGTTGACCTCGAGTACGTAGACTTCCTGATCTGGCGTGAGGCGCACATCGATGCGGCCGTAATCGCGGAGCCGCAGAGCATGAAAGGCGATGGGGCAGATTCTCTCGATCTCGTCTTGAGCCCGCTTCCCGATCGGGCGAGCGAATACGTTCTTTATTCCCCAACGTTCCCTGTAATCGAGGTCCCACTTCGCGGTGTGCGTCGCGATCTTCATCGTCGGATCGGTCATTTTCTCGAATATCAGCTCGACGGTCGGCAGCTGTATCAGCTTCTGGTTGCCGAGCATCCCGATATAGAACTCCCGACCCTCGATGAACTGCTCCGCGATCGCGGCTTGCGTCAGATTGCGGTGGATGAACTCCACGCGGTCGACGAGGTCCTTCTCGTCGCTCACGACCGACGACTGCGCGATCCCCACCGACGCATCTTCGCGCAGAGGCTTCACGATCAGTGGGAAATCGAGATCTGGTGGTCGGATCTTCTTTATCCCGAGGTCGTACGCCACGAAGTCCGGCACTTTGACGGAGTGATAGGCGAGGACCTTCTTGCTCGCGGCTTTGTCGCGGGCCATGACCAGGCCTTCTGGCGGCGAGCCCGTGTAACGATAGCCATGCAACTCGAGCAACGCCGGGACGCCGTAGTCGTAGCGTGCGTTTCCCATGAACGACTCGCAGCAGTTGAATACGAGTTCGGGACGGTATTCTTCGAGCTGGTGCAACGGGTGCCTTAGATCGTCGTGGAGGCCGATCATGTAGATGTCGTGGCCGTTCTCCATAAGCGCTTCGGCCACTTCGTACTCCGCCTCCGGTACGCCTGCCTCGATTTCAGCCTTGAAGTCGGCGTCCATCCAGCCGGGGTTGGGCGTGTCGAAGATGACGGCGGTCCTCATCGGTCTCCCTTCGCGCCACAGGGTGTAGGCGCGCCGAACGATAGGCAG
Organism: Candidatus Indicimonas acetifermentans; assembly: GCA_947581815.1. GTDB lineage: Bacteria > Gemmatimonadota > Gemmatimonadetes > Palauibacterales > KS3-K002 > Indicimonas > Indicimonas acetifermentans. Next base: position 5,160 of record CANPVX010000018.1, read on the forward strand.
GCGTCAGGGAGTGCCGCAACTGCTCGGTCCGAGCGTCGTAACCGCCATCCCGGTCGAGTTCGCGGTCGAACGCGAAGGCGAAGGCGATGGCGACGGCGATGGCTGGTGGAGACTCGGTCCTAGGCGGTGCGCTGGAAATCGGTGTACAGGTAAGCCAGAAGGCCTATCGCGATGAAATAGAGCCCGAAGGTTCCGACGGAGAGTGCGACGCTGATCCAATATGCGATGCCGTCCCAAGAGAAGAAGGCGGGACTAGATGGCGTCAGCATGATCTGGCCTATCCCTACAGCGAGGGTGGCGACTGTGGCGGACCAGAAAACGCCTTTGCGACCGGCGGCCAGAGCTGCGAGTGCCACGAAGATCGCATAGAACCCGTCGTAGTAGAAGCGATGATCGTCAAAACTTCCCTGTTGGACATAGAGCAGCGAAAGACCAATACAGATGAGCCCGATTTCAACGCAGCGGAGGTATAACGCTCGGCTGGTGACCCAGCTTTCCGAGCGGCCGGACGCTAGCCTGAGGATACCGTTGTAGGCGATCACAGCGATCGCGAGCACCGCCGCCAGCGGTGCCGCCGCAAGCCCGTGGGCCAGTATCGCGTAGATGGGTAGGATGAGGAGCAGCCACCGGTAGTGCTCGAATACGAACTTGACCGACGCATCGGCAGCCTGGCCCAACTCCGTATCGGGTCCGGTGGCGCGGCTCGGGTGAGGCAGGAGCGCAGCGGAGCCGCTGCCGCCCTTATTCGTGGTCCAATTCCAACTCACGCCGTTTCTCCGACTGGCCTGTCACTTCTCGACCTCTTCGCAGACGCTTGAGTTTTGCGGGCGCTTTCCGTTTTGCTGCAAGTCCGCGACGGTCTCCCCCATCTTTGTTTCGCGCCATGGGAATGGCAGCTCACACTTGGGGCAGACAACCCAGTCGCCGAAGAAATCGCTCCGCAGGTGGTCGCCTTTCTTCGTGCAGTGCGGACATCGAAGGTGCATCAGTTCCTCCCTAAAATAGACGGCGGGGACCAGCTCATTTGCGGTGTCCCCGGGTGCAGAGGTCGTGCCCCGGCGAGGCAACCGCGGTTCCAGCGTGTGATCTGTTGTCGTTGAAGGGTTTAACGGATCGGGCCGTTCACGGACGAGTTCTGGCGGGGGCGGAGCGGTTACGGAAGGGTAACTTCTCGGGTAACGGGCGTGTGGCGAAACGGGAACAACCGTGGATCAGCTAAGCAGCCCGTGCTTCTTACGCTTCTCCCACAGATTCTTACGGGAAATCCCAAGGGCTTCCGCGGCGCGCTGGACGCTACCGTCATAGGCGTCCAGGGTCATTCGGATATACTCTCGCTCGGCCTCGGCCAGGGTCAGGCCCTGGGATACCCTGAAGGCCTGGCCGTCGGTTTCCGTGCTGGTCGCCAGGTCGATCGAACCGAGTTTGGGCAGGTCGGTAGGGCGGAGCACTTCACCATCGGCGAAGATCATCGCCCGCTCGATGACGTTTCTGAGCTCTCTCACGTTGCCGGGCCAATGCCACCCAGTGAGCTCGTTCAAGGCCTGCGGGCTGATGGAGCCGATGTTCTTTCGGAACTCTCGGTTGAAGACGTCGCGGAAGTGCTCAGCAAGGAGCGGGATGTCTTCTTTCACGTCGCGTAGCGGTGGCAGCGTATGAGTGGCGACGCTGATTCTGTAGTAGAGGTCGGAGCGGAACTTTCCTTCCCGCACGGACGCCTCGAGGTCTCTGTTGGTGGCTGTGATGATTCGCTGGCTGACTTCGATCTCTTCCGTGCCACCCAGCCGCCGAAAGCGACGCGACTCCAGAAAGTTGAGCAACTTCGCCTGCAGCTCGACCGAGAGATCGCCTATCTCATCTAGGAAGAGGGTTCCGGCGTTGGCGACCTCAATCAGTCCGCGCTTTGATTCCCGGGCGTCGGTGAACGCGCCTTTTTGGTAGCCGAACAGCTCGGCCTCGAGAAGTTGCGCGGGAAGGGCCGAGCAGTTGATCTCGACGAACCGCCCGTCCGAATGTGGGCTCGAGTAGTGGATGGCCCGGGCGACCAGGTTCTTCCCGGTCCCGCTCTCGCCCAACAGCATGATAGTTGGCCGCGGGACCTCAGCCACCCGCCCGACGAACGCGCGGACCTCATCGATCTGTGAGTGCTGGCCCAAAATGGCACGCAGGGAGAATTCCTCGCGCCGAACTTTCTGAATGTCAGTGGCCTCCTCACGCAGCGGCCGCTCCTCGAGCGACCGCTTCAGCAAGGTCAGCAGCTCGTCCATGTTGACGGGCTTGGTCAGATATTCGGTGGCTCCCACTTTCAGCGCTTCGATGGCCGTCTCCATATCCGCGTGGGCGGTGAGCACGAAGATTGGCAGGTGGCGATCGGATTCGCGTAGGCGACGGGTGACGTCGATGCCGCTCATCCCAGGCATCACGAGGTCGGTGATCACCGCATCGGCCGGCTCTTCGGTGGTGCGGTTCAGCAGGGCCTGACCATCGTCGCAGATTTCGGTGCGGAAGCGCCCGGCCTTACCCAGATTGGCGGCCAGCAGCTTGGCGAAGGTGACGTCGTCGTCGAGGATGTAGACTTTCGGAATCATTGGAGCAATATTTGGTTACAGAAGCACAAGTTACAAGTCCTCCCGTCATTTTGGCTAGCTCCCCCCAGCCCAGTCAAGCAGGATATCCATGGGCAACTCGCTGCGAGTGGTCGTCATCGAGGACGACCCGGATCTGCGCAGCCTCATCAAGCTGACGCTGGAGTTCACGGCCTCCTGGGAAGTCACGACTGCCGAGGACGGCGCCTCCGGCATCGAAACCGTGCGGGCCATCAAGCCGAATGTGGTGGTGGTCGATCTTATGATGCCCGGCATGGACGGCTACGAAGTGTGCCGCCGCCTGAAGGCGGAGCCCGAGACCGCCGCCATCCCTCTGGTGATGTTGACGGCGCGCACGACGCTCGATGACGGGCAGCTCGAGGAGCTCGACGTGGCCGGTGTCGTCTTCAAGCCGTTCGACCCCGACAAACTGGCGGAGCGCGTTCGCGAACTGGCGGGGGTCCAAGATGGCTGATTTCGATCCAGACGTCTCTTTCGATTCCGACCCGCTCTTAGCCGCGATCAGGCTGGAGTTCAGCCAGCGACTTCCCGCTCGCCTGGAAACGATGCGCTCGTCGCTTATGGAGCTGTCTCGTGCCTACGATCCGGAGGCCGCCGAGGCGTTCTTTCGCGCGGCCCATTCGCTGAAGGGCACGGCGCCATCGTTCGGAGCGTCGGAGCTTGCCGACGGGGCGACGGTCCTGGCCGAAGCCGGTCGAATGTGGATCGCGGCTCGCTCAGCATCGTCCGGTGAAGTCACTGAGGCGCGCGAGCGGTTGGACCTGTTGACAGAGGCGGTCACCCGATTCAGGGCGGGCATCGAGGGCAGCGAGATGTCCGAGGCGGCGGAGGGCTGAGTTGAAGGCGAAGATGGTCTCGGCGGCGGACCGTCTGGAGGTCGTGGGCGAGCTCGCGTCGCTCATCAATACGACGTTCGACCTCGACGAGATCTTCTCGACCGCCATCCTCAAGATCCAGCGCGTGCTGGAATTCCGGCGAGCGAGCGTAGTGCTCGTCACCGACGACCGCAGCAACTACTATCTGCATACGCTTTACGACGTCGAGGGTGGCGGATTCGTTCGTGAGGTGGGTACCAACTACCCTGTGGATCAGGGTCTGACCGGCCGAGTGATCCAATCGGGTGTGGCGATCCGCATCGATGACTTCGGGGGCACCTCCGGGATTCGAACCAAGGTCGAAGAGAGCGTTTCAGCACTTATCGTCCCCTTGCGCGTCGATGAGCAAGTCATCGGTACCCTCAATCTGGGGGCGGCGGCATCAGCGACGTATACTGATGAGGATCTCGAACTCGCGGTCCTGTTAGCCCGGCAGATCGAGACCTCTCTCTACTACTCCAAGCTCCTCGCCACCATCCAGATGCAGCGTGAAGCGCTGGCGGTTGAGCACGAGCGGGTAGCGTCGGAGCGCACGAGGCTTGAGGCGCTGATCGAAGCGAGCAACGCCGCGATCCTGATGGTCAGCGGGGACCGTGTCGCGCACGCGAATCAGGCGATGGCCGAGCTTCTCGTCTTGCCCCGCGAGGTGCTCGTCGGGTCGTCGCTCGAGATGATCAACCGCGTGTTGATGCGCTCCCTGGTGGATCCTGGTGTTCTCACCGCCCAGATCGACGCGCTCGAGCGCGGCGATACTCATGTGCGCGACAGGATCGAGTTCCAATTCCCACGGAAGTTGATCTGCGAGCGGACGGTTGAGACTGTGCGGGCGACCGATGGCGAGGTGCTGGGGCATCTCATCATGTACCGCGACGTCACTCGAGAAGCGGAGGCGGAAGCCGCCAAGTCCGAGTTCGTTTCTATCGTGAGCCACGAGCTTCGTACGCCGCTGACCTCGATTAAGACCTCGCTCAGTCTTTTGACCAAGGGCGCGGCCGGTGTCCTCCCCGAGCAGATGGCCGGACTGCTCGAGATCGCTCTGCGCAATCTCGAGCGTCTGATTCGGCTGGTGGATGACCTGCTCGATCTGTCGCGGATCGAGAGCGGTCGAATGCTGGGTGCGTTGGCGCCGTTGTCGCTTACGAAGGCGCTGCAGGGTGCGATCGAGGCCGTCCGCGATTACGCCCAGGAACGCGGCGTGAGGATCGAATGGACCCGATCCGATGATGATGATGATGACCTGCTGGTGATGGGGGACGAGGACCGACTGCAGCAGGTTATCGTCAACCTCTTGTCCAATGCTATTAAGTTCTCGCCAGCGAAGGGGCGCGTCGGCATGGCTTTGAAGAAAGAGCCGAGTTCGGTGCTTCTGGAGATCAGCGATGAAGGTCCCGGCATACCCGGTGGCGAGCTGGAGACGATCTTCGACAAGTTTCGCCAGCTCGAGCGCTCTCAGACCCGCAAACACGGCGGGGCAGGACTCGGGCTGGCCATAAGCCGAACGATCGTAGAGCAGTTCGGCGGCGAGCTCTGGGCCGAGAGCGAAGAGGGCCGAGGCTCGCGGTTCTTTGTCAGGTTGCGAATCGCCCAGGGACGCGCAGCGCGACGCGGCAGCGAAGCGCAAGGCGAGTCGGGGCCCCCGCCCCAGCGGATACTGATCGTCGAAACGGAAAGCGCGCTGCGGCGCCGGCTGATCGATTCGTTCGAGGAGGACGGTTGGGAGGTCGTGGCGGTGACAGCCGGCCGTGCGGGGCTCGACAGCGCCGCTAACTGCAGCCCCGCCGTCATCGCCGTGGGGGTCGAGCTCGACGACATGCACGGTCTTGAGTTCCTCCAGCAGTTGCGACAGTCGCCGGCAACCGCTGATACGCCCGCGCTGCTCGTGGGGTTGAGTGGCGACTCGGGCCAGGCCGTGTCCTACGGAGCGGATGGAACGGTGGCGGCGAATCCTCAAGCCTTGCTGGTCGAGATGAAACGCCTGGTTGGGGCTCCGCGACGCCACCTAGTCCTGCTCATCGAAGATGATCCAGCAGTGCGAACGGGTCTCAGCCGGGGGCTGAGGCGGGCCGGTTTCGCCTGCCTAGAGGCTGCGAGCGGCGAGTCAGGCCTGGATTTCGCTCGCGAGCGCGTTCCCGATGTCCTGGTCACCGACTTACGCATTCCCGGTAAGGACGGTCTGGCTTTGTTGCGCGAGATGCGAGCGGAACCCGGCTTGGCCGATGTTCCGGCGATCGTCGTCACGGGCCACGCCGAATCGGGGGCCGCGGAAGCCATAGAGCAGCTGAATGCTCACTTGTTGCCGAAGCCCTTCAGCCTGGCGGTCATTGTGCGCGAGATCGACCGTCTGCTCGAAAGCGGCGGAAGCGCTGGCTAGTGGGTCGCCCGCCCGCCACCGTTACCGCCGATCTGGTCTACCTCGATGGCCGCTTCGAGCGCGGTCGCGTGCTCGCCCTGGACGCTAGCGGAAGAATCACCGATGTGGCGTCGGGCAGCGACGCCGAGCTGAACCTTCATGGCTGCGCAATCATCCCCGGATTCGTCAACGGCCACTCGCACGCTTTCCAACGCGCTTTGCGGGGGCGAACGGCAAGCCGACCCGCGGACCGCGCGGCTCACTTCTGGACCTGGCGCGATGAGATGTACAGGCTCGTCCAGAGCCTCACTCCGGACAGCATCTACGAGATCTCTCTGCTGGCTTTTCGTGAGATGGCCGCCGCCGGCTTCACGACGGTGGGCGAGTTCCACTATTTGCATCGCGACTCTACAGGCCGGCCGTACGACGACCAAAATCTATTGGCCCGGCGCGTCGTCGATGCGGCTTGCGAAGCCGGCCTGCGTATCGTGCTCATCAACGTGTTCTACGAACGCGGCGGCATGCGAGGAGAAGCGCTTTCCCCCGCGCAGCGGCGATTCTCCTCTGGAATCGCGGAAGAGTTCGTGGCTCGATCGGTCGACCTGGCGAAAGCGTACGCTGAAGATGATCGAGTCACCGTCGGTCTCGCCGCGCACAGCCTGCGCGCTGTGTCACCCGAGTCGATCCGCCTCATGCTCGACCTGATCGGCGACGAGCTGCGGCCGTTTCACATTCACCTAAGCGAGCAACTGATCGAGGTCGAGGAGAGCGAAGCCGTCTATGGCGCCCGCCCCGTAGAGCTGATGCACGAGCTGGGCGCGCTGGATTCCCGCACTACGGGCGTCCATTGCACCCACATAACCGACCTCGAGGTAGAACTGCTGGCGCGTTCGGGCGCGACCGTTTGCGCCTGTCCGACGACGGAGGCCGACCTCGGGGATGGTTTTCTGCGCGGCGAGGAATTGCGCGCTGCGGGCGTTCGCGTGTCGCTCGGTAGCGACAGCCAGGCTCGCATCGATCCCTTCGAGGAGATGCGGACGGTCGAGTACCACGAACGGCTGCGCCACCGGAGGCGAAACGTGCTTGTGGCCCCGAGCTCGGGGACGGGCGGTGAGGGCGAGGCTGCCGCCGAGAACCTCGCGGTCTCGGGTGAGCTCCTGGCGATGGGGGCGCGGTCGGGGGCCGAGTCGCTCCGAGTGGAAGCCGGCGAGCTCGGGCCGGGGCGTTGGGCGGACCTGGTTGCCGTCGACCTGGAGCACCCCGTGCTCGCGGGTTGGACCGACGACACCCTGGGCTCTAGCCTCGCCCTCTCCGCGGACCCACGGGTCGTGTCCGCCACGTACGTCGCTGGACGTCTTGTAGCAAGTCTGGCCGACCAGGCCAGCTAATTCATGCGTAGCGCTCGAGAAGCTCGTGCACCCAGTTTCGCCATTCATCCACGGCCGCCTCTTCGTCGGCCAGGTAGCCGATCGCCAGCGTGGTGGGCAGGGCAACTCGAATGCTGGCCGGCCGCCGTTCGCTGTTAGAGAGGAGGAGCTGGAAGCAGGTGCCGGGCCCCAGGTCGGCCGGGGGCGGTTCTACGGATATCACTCTCAGCGAACCTCTGCCCGGTGCCCGCTGCGCCAGGGTCTCCACCAACTCTTCCTTGACGAGCGCGGCCGCTTCATCAGGGCTCATGGGGCGGATTCTGGCGAAATTATTGCTTTTTGTCTAGCTTTATACGGATTCGGCCGGCAGCACCCCACCCCGCCCGGCTGCCAGATTGCTCAAACGCACCGAGCGAGCCTTAGACAAGAACTCTTCAGGCGGAGGCGCCAATGGCAGTTCGTCGCCCCAATTGGGAAGGCATTATCCTAGTTGCGGCGTTAATCGCAAACGCCCTCGTACTGGTTTACCTCGATGATTGGGTCGCGCGATTGGCGCTGGGTCTCTTCCTTCTAGCGCCCATCGTATGGGCGTCGGCGAGGTTGGGTGTGGTCGAGCTCCTCATGCAGATACAGACCGATAAGGTTCACAAACGCCGCTTCACCCGACTGCGAAATCAGGTCCAACAGCTGCTGGACGAGATTCGCCGCCTGAACTGGATGGCTGTGGATGCGGAACGCGGTTTCAGGAACCGCGAGAAGGCGTTGACCGAGATGGATGCGATCGAGCAACGGCTCAAGGAGATCATCCAACATATCCGTACCACCGCAGGCCAATTCTCGCCGGAAGAAGAGCGAGCCGCTCTTTCAGAGAGCGGGCAGGAAGAGTCAACAAGTTAGGCAGGCCAAACAAACAGCGCGATGCGCTTAACGCTGTCCCCGCATCCAGCCGGCAGCGTCAAGTTCCGCACCACCCCCGCGACTCCCAGGGCCGTTTGAAGTAGGAGCGCTACGTCACATGTCGGGTCGGTTATCCGCATGAACCCCAGCATCGTCGATATCTTCGTTTCTGACGCTCGCAAGTACCTGAGCCGTATGCGTGATGCCACCGACGCAGGCCTGGCTATGCCTGATTCAGAGGGGATCCGCCGTTCGGCGCGTCGCCTGCAGCACGCCGCCTCGCTCGCTCATCAGGAAGTCGTGCTGGAAGCGGCTACAGTGTTGCAGAAGACGGCCGTTCAGATCATCGCTGGGAAGAGAGACTGGTCCGACGACCTTGGCGTGCAGATACGCACCCTACTTGGGCAAGTCGAGAAGGTGGTCGATGCTCAACCCGTCGGCGACGTCGACGCGGAGACCGCCTTGCGCCAGGCGACCACGGCGTTGCTCGGCGTCCGGGAGGCAAGCCGTGATGGAGCCGCTCACCCGGCCGAGGCGCCCGCCGGGGCCAGCCCGCGGGAGGACGACGAGGCCGAGGCGGAGCTGGCCGCCCTGGTCAGGGAGCTCGGGGAGGCTGTAGAACGGCTGGAGAGCGATCCACGCGATCGGCAGCCGCTGAAGGCCATGCTCCGGCGCATCCGGCGACTGCGCGAGTTGGGCCGCATCGAACCCGTATCCCCCGCCGACAGGGCCCTGACGGCGGTGGAGGAGCTGATCCTTCAGATCGCCGACCTCAACGCGACGGTCGGTCCTGGATACCTGACCGTGTTCAGGCACGCGCGCGAAGTCATGGAACGTCTGCAGGCGGCGGCCGCACAAGAGGCCGGTCCGGAGGTGAGCAAGAGCGCCGTCGATGTTGACGAGCTCAAAGACCAGGTGATGGAAAAGGCAAGGCGCGCTCGCGTCGTGATCTGGGTCAGCGACCTCTTTTTCGCGGAGGGCTCGCCGATCGTCCAGTGTCCTATCGCGGAGGATCAGTCCGGATCGACCGAGCAGTATTTTCACGCGGAGGCGACGAAGCGGCTCGATCGCTGCGAGAAGCTGCGCAGCACCATGCTCGAAGCGGATTCAGAACAGATGCGACTGGCTGGCGAATCCCTCGCCTATACCCTGCGGCATCTGAGAGAGCGCGCGGTAGCCTTCAACCACGCTCAGATGGGCCGCGTCGTGCGCCGTGCGGCGGCGGCGCTTCGGGCTCAACTGGTTCGCCCTCCCGCACAGGTCAGAGCGCTGGCGTTGGGGTTCGGTGATGTTTTCGTGGCGCTGCGCGCGTATCTGGAAAACGAGGAACTAGCGGAGCGCGATCGCGCCGTATCCGAAGCGGAATCAGCTCTCCGCGGGGCAGTCCTCGGCGGTGAGCCAACCCTCCCGGCCGAGGCGGAGGAGTTCGATCAGGACCGTGCCCTGCAGCGAGCGCTGGAGCTGCGGACGCGCGTTGATGAACGGCTTCGTAGGTTGAGCGGGCCAGAGGTTCAGGGGCTGAAGGGTGACTTCGAAGCGCTGTTCGATCTTATCGCCTACTACGAATCCCAAACGGAAGGAGAACACTAGCTCAGCCTCCTTCGAGCTCCTTCTCCTCCGCGCCGCCGAGTTCATCGCCTTCATCGACGACCGAACCGTACTCGTCTTCTCCTTTTCCTTCTTCTTCTTGTCTGTCTTTGGGCATGACGACCTTAGGCTGAGGTCGCTTCTCCTTGAGTGAATCCCGGCTCGTCGAGGGCGTTGGCACTCCCGCAGCCTTACGGACCTCGGCGACCACGCCGCGCATCATCTCGGCCAATCGATCCAGCTCGGCGTGGGCGTGACGGTGGGTCATCTTTCCTTGTCGCGCATCGACGGCCAGGCGGTTCATCGAGCGCACGTGTTCCAGCAGCCGCTGGGTGTATGCGCGCAACTTTCCGTACTTGCGCCGGTCCAGCCCCTCGTCAGTAGCGCGGATCTTGTCGAAGAACGGGTGCTCGACGTCCGGCTCAGCCGCAGTCGGTCGCACGAGTTGGAAAGCCCCTAGGAAAGCGATCAGTGAGACCAGCACCCGAATGAATACGTTACCGATAAGCGCCACCGCCATGACCATCACGGCGGCCGCCAGCAACACTCCCGCCCAGTTGACCTGGGGCTGTGGCGGCGGAGTCGCGCCCCCTCCGCGGGGAGCTGTTGCTCCGGCGGTCTCTAACGACTGTGGTTTTTCTTGCTCGGCCACCGGCCTTCGCCTCCACAGTGGAAAAACTTTTTGCGGCAGGGCGCGGATCTTGAGCGGGGAAGTGGCAGTCACCCAGTTGAAGGATGCAAAAGCCCGGGCGGCTGCGCTAGTGGCAGCGATTGCGCCACGGGTAATCTTCGGCAGATTTGAAGTAGCGAAGCGGACATCGCAGGGAGGCTAAACAGGGCGTTTATGGGCGTGAAGCCGGCGACAATTGAAGATCGGGCTCTCCGAGTGGCCCTCTGCCAGCGCAATTTCTCCGTGGGCGATCTGGCCGGGAACGTCGAGAAGATTCGCCGTAGCCTGGTCGAAGCCCGTGAGCTGGGAGCGGATCTGGCGCTGTTTCCGGAGCTCTCCATAACGGGGTATCCTCCGGAAGACCTTCTGTTGAAGCCTCATTTCGCTGAAGAGGCCGATGCGGCGCTCCGCGACCTGGCTTCCGATGTAAGGGATATCGTCGCTGTGGTCGGATACCCGCAGCTCGCGGATGATCTCTACAACACGGCCGCGATCCTGGCTGCCGGCGACGTCGCCGCCACGTATCGCAAGCGCTACTTGCCGAACTACGGCGTGTTCGATGAGCAGCGGTACTTCGCCCGGGGCGATGATGCGCTGGTCCTAGATCTGGATGGCGCCAAGGTCGGTGTCACCATCTGCGAAGACCTCTGGTATCCTGGAGGGCCTGCGCAGCGTGCGGCTGTGGACGGAGGCGCCGAGGTTCTAATCTGCCTTTCGGCCTCACCCTACCAACGCGGCAAGGGCCTGGAGCGTGAGCGAATTCTCGCCACGCGCTGCTTGGACTATGTTTGCTATCTGGCCTTTTGCAACGCCATCGGCGGGCAAGATGAGCTCGTCTTCGATGGTCACAGCCTGGTGATCGATCCCCGCGGAAACATCGTGGCGCGCGGCCGGCAGCTCGAGGAGGATCTGCTCGTCGTCGATCTCGAATTGACTCGCGTGTCGCGCCGGCGTCTTCACGATCCTCGCTGGCGCCAGAGGCTCATGACCGCAGACGATCGCGTCACGCAGGTGTCGGTGCCTCGTCAGCAAAAGGACAAGCCGCACTTGCAAGCCTCGCAGAAGCGCGCCCTGTTGGGCCCAGAAGCCGAGATCTACCAAGCGCTACTGCTTGGCACCAAGGATTATTTTCACAAGAACGGATTTGACCATGCCGTCCTCGGCCTCTCGGGCGGCATAGACTCGGCGCTTTCGCTGGTCGTCGCGGCCGACGCGCTTGGCCCCGACGCCGTGACCGCGGTCGCCATGCCCTCGCGCTATACGCTGAGCGCCACCATGAACGATACGCGCGAGATCGCCAATCGCGTGGGCGTTGAGTTGCTGGAGCTGCCCATCGACGAGCTGTTCGAGGGTTATCTGGCCGGCCTCGCCAGATCCTTCAAGGGCACACGGCCCGGAGTCGCCGAGGAGAACATCCAGGCCCGCATCCGCGGCACCCTCCTCATGGCGCTGTCCAACAAGTTCGGCTGGCTCGTACTGGCCACCGGGAACAAGAGCGAGATGAGCGTCGGTTACGCCACTCTCTACGGAGACATGGCGGGCGGCTTTGCTATCTTGAAGGACGTTCCCAAGACTTGCGTCTACGATCTGGTGCGCTGGCGCAATCAGCAAGGTGAAGTTGTCCCACCCAGTGTGCTCAGCAAGCCGCCTTCGGCCGAGCTCAGGGAGGGGCAGCTCGATAGCGATACGTTGCCACCTTACGAAGTGCTCGACCCGATCATCGAAGCTTACGTCGAAAACGATCACAGCCCGGAAGAAATAGAGAAGCTGGGATTCGACCGCCCTCTGGTGGACGAGATCGTCGCCATGATCGACCGGGCGGAGTACAAGCGTCGACAGGCACCGCCGGGCATCCGGATAACCGCACGCGCCTTCGGCAAAGATCGGCGCCTGCCTATCACGAACCTCTACCGGCCTGCGTCCTCGAAGGACTGAAGAGCCCCTGCCTGCCCCGAATCCGTTTCTGCCCTGCCCTGACTTCCCCAGCCTTCGCACATGACGGGACGCTCTTATCGCCCATACTGCAAGGTGTTGGTCTGGCTCTCAGAGCCGGGCGACGGAGGGCGAGCCCAGCGTCCGTCGGTCGCCTCGGAGTTGGACAACCATGGGACATCCCTATAGATGTACGCTGATTGACTAATATTACTTCACTTTTCACAAACGGTTGCGGTTCTCCATTTGCGAGTCACGGGAGGGTGCTCGATGGCCGGGTTGGAGGAGTACTTCAAGCGGGTGATAGAGTTTCCAGGAGTCGTACGGCATCCCGAGGAGGCCAAATTCACCGCTCTAAACGAGGCTGGCTCGAAGGCCCTCGTCGAACAGGAGTCGGAATTCCAGCGGATTCTCTTTCTCGAGACGCCAAACGACGAGGTCATGCTGCTGCTCGACGGCGAGCTGCAGTTCTATAGCGCTGATGAGCATCGCTATCACGAGTCCCTGACGATCGTCCCTTTCTTGTTCAAGAAGCAGCCCGTCCGCCTAGTGGGGGTCATGGGTGGTGGGGATGGCCTGGTCGCGCGCGAGCTTTTGCGGCACTTCGGAGAGGAGTTGGAATCGATACGCGTCGTCGACATCGACCCGGCCGTGACCGAGCTCGCGCGGACGCACCCGCGCCTGGTCGAACTCAACGAGGGTAGCCTCCTCGATGAGCGCGTAGAGGTCATCAATGCTGACGCTGTGACCTATCGCAGCGACAGGCCGTTCGACCTCATCATCTGCGATCTTCCGGATCCGACAAGCCGAGCGCTGGCGAACCTGTACACGCGGGAATACTACGAGCACTTGCGCTCGCAGCTCGCACCCGGCGGGTTGCTCTCGCTGCAGATCGTCTACTTCCAACCGCTATTCGACGGGTTGCTGACGACCCTGCGCGGCGTGTTCCAGCACGTGAGCGAATATTCGGTGGGGATGTACAGCTTCGTAAGGGTGGGGTTCGCGCTGTGCGCTCGAGATGGGCTCGAGCGGTGTCGCGACCTGCCTTCCGGGACTCGGTACCTCACGCCCGAGGTTGTCGACTGGCTCTTCTATTTCCCGCCCGACGAGCCGCGGCTCGAGATGAGCGCACCGAGCACCGCCGCGGATCCCAAGGTACTAGAGTGGTACGAGGCGTACCTCCGCGACCAGCTTCCGGAGCGTATCCTCTTCTACTAGCTGCTGACCATCTCCGGCCGCGCGTCTATCCCTGTGAGGAAGCCGCGCAGCACGACTTGGGTTTCCACCCGCTCCGCTGCCAACCGTTCGACCATGAAATCCCGAGCGCGCTCGGCCTGTTCGGCTACAGCGCAGCTGACGATATCCACTGAGGCATAGCCGTGCTCGGGATACGTGTGGATCGCGAAGTGCGATTCGCGGATGGGGAGAAAGACCGTGAGCCCTTGTCCCGGGTAGCGGTAGACGGCTGGCTCGGCCAGCGGGTGAAGGGAAGCCTCCGACGCTGCCTCGAGCAACAGGTCGCCGATCTGGGTGGGGTCGTTCAGCGTTTCAAAATCGACCCCGTACATGTCGATCATGAGGTGGGTCAGGACGGAGTTCTGCGTAACCGCTTTCTCTGGAGCCACTCTGTGCATTGTCACCCCCTTTTTGCCTCATCGGAGATGAGGCGTCCGGCGTTCGAACTGTAGAATGTACTTTTAAAAGGAAAAGCTTGAGCCCGCCAGCGCAATAGGGGGTTGCCGAGGGCGGTGGGGGGGCTCGGCGCCGGCGGTCCCGGCGAGGGCTAGCACGCTGGGTACCTCGGCATCGCGAGGACGGCGAGTCGGCTTGCCGATACCTCGCAGCGGGAGATACACTTTGGGTTCGCCGAGGACTCGACTTAGCGGAAGATGTTGGCCGCAAATTCCATCGAGGATCAATGGCTGAGAACGGTTTGATGGAAAAGCTCGTCTCGCTGGCCAAACGGCGGGGCTTCGTCTTTCAGTCGTCGGAGATCTACGGCGGCCTGGGCTCTGTCTGGGATTACGGACCGCTTGGTGTGGAGTTGAAGCGCAACATTCGAGATCTCTGGTGGCAGGACATGGTTCGCTCGCGTCCCGACATCGAAGGGCTCGATGCAGGGATCCTGATGCACCCCAGCGTCTGGGAGGCGAGCGGTCACGTCGAAGAGTTCACCGATCCCTTGGTCGAATGCCGGAACTGCCACCGACGCTTCCGCGCGGATGAGGTTACAAACCAGTGTCCGGTATGCGGCACGAAAGACCAGTTCACTCCGCCGCGCATGTTCAACTTGATGTTCCGCACTTTCATGGGCGCTGTCGAAGATGAGGCGGCCCAGGTGTACATACGACCCGAGACGGCCCAAGGGATCTATGTGAACTTCTTGAACGTGCTCAACTCATCGCGCCAACGGGTTCCTTTCGGAATCGCGCAGATCGGGAAGGCGTTCAGGAACGAGATAACTCCGGGGAATTTCATCTTCCGCACCCGCGAGTTCGAGCAGATGGAGATGCAATTCTTCGTCAAGCCCGGGACCGAAGGCGAGTGGTTCGAGTATTGGAAGAACGCGCGCTTCGAGTGGGTCGTGTCGCTGGGGATTCGCGAGAAGAAATTGCGCCTTCACCAGCATACCCCCGATGAGCTCGCCCATTATGCCGTCGAGGCCCACGACATCGAGTACGAATTCCCTTTCGGTTGGCATGAGTTCGAGGGGATCCACAACCGAACGGACTTCGACTTGACGCAACATCAGGAGCGGTCGGGAAAGAAGCTCGAATACGTCGATGCGGCGGCCAACGAGCGGTACATCCCCTATGTCATCGAGACCTCCGGCGGCGTCGACCGACTCCTGTTGGTCGTCTTGGCGGACGCCTATCGCGAGGAAGAGGTGGGAGGCGAGAAGCGCGTCGTCCTGGGTCTCAAGCCCGAGCTGGCACCGATCAAAGCCGCGGTGTTCCCGCTGGTGAAGAAGGACGGGATGCCCGAGGTGGCCCGCAAGATCGCCGCCGATCTACGCCGTGAATTCCCAATCTTTTACGATGAAACGGGTTCGATAGGACGCCGTTATCGTCGCCAAGATGAGGCGGGCACGCCCTTCGCGATCACCATCGACGGTCAGACGCTCGAAGATCAGACGGTGACGGTGCGCGATCGAGACACCCTCGAGCAGGAACGCGTCGCGGCGGACGCGCTCGCCCCTTACCTCAGGAAGGCGATTGGGTGATCGCACCCATGAACCTGGGTAAGCTCATATGGCTGGGCGCCGGTGCCGCCGCGGGCAGCTACCTGGCCTATCGAAGGCGGAGCAACCTCTCGAGGCAGCCGGCGCTGCTCGAGGACCCTCGTGGCTCGGTACTGGAGCCGATGACGGTCGAGCTCGAAGGGGGCGAGCTGCTCGAGGTGGTCAGCGTGGGTCAGGGCCCGGCTTTTCTGCTCGTCTCGGGCCTCTCGGGTGACAAGGAAGTCTTTAAATATCAGATAGGGCCCTTCTCCGAGCGATACAAAGTCATCGCCATCGACCTTCGTGACAGTTTCAAAGGGGTGAAAGCGGAGTTCGATCAATTTGCCCGTGACCTGGCCGTGGTGCTCGACGCCTGCGGCGAAACCTCTGCGATCGTTCTGGGCCTCTCGTTCGGCGCTCCGATCGCTATGCGTTTCGCCAAGCTCTATCCGGAGCGGGTCTCACGGCTCATACTCTCCAATGCTCTGGCGCGCCTCGACCTCAGCCACGTGGGCTTCAACAAAACGCTCCTCATCCCGTTCGCGCGCTTGAGCTCTCGCTTCCTGCCCGAGTTCATGGTCCGTAAGCTCGCCCGTTACTGGGGGCGGTTGGGCGTTTGGGTCTACGATCCATCACCGGGAAACGATCGCATCGTTGAATATGAGCTCGACTCGCCGCGGCGCGTCCCGATGTCAGAGGGCACCGTTCGCATGGACACCTTCCGCAAGCTGGACCTACGGGATGACCTGCTGTCTATCGCGCAGCCGGCGCTGGTGATCAGCGGTGCCGCCGACGGTTATACACCACCGGCTTGGCAGCGCGAGATCGCCAGGCTGCTTCCCAACTCTACCTACGTCGAAATCCCCAGGGCGGGGCACCTCGCCCTGATCTCCCAGGCTGTCACGTTCAATAAGGTGATACTGGATTGGTTGGCGGGGCTCGAGGGTGCGGATCAGCCGCCGTCCCCTCCGCCTCCGCATCCCTTAAAGGGAAGTGAGGGCTAGGCGGGCTATGGCTTCACGATCTCAAGTCTTTACGTCGCGCTGGGGGATGATGATGGCGATGCTGGGTATGGCGGTGGGTACGGGGAATATCTGGCGCTTCCCGCGCATCGCGGCCTCCAACGGCGGCGGCAGTTTCCTCGTGGCTTGGGTCGTTTTCCTGTTGCTCTGGTCGGTTCCCCTCATCCTGGTGGAGTTCGCACTCGGCAAGGCCGCTAGGCGGGGCACGATCGGGGACTTCGTCCACCTCCTCGGCAAACCGTTCGCTTGGATGGGCGCGTGGGTGGGTTGGTGCACCATCGCGATCATGTTCTACTACACCGTCGTGATGGGGTGGTGCATACGCTACTTCTTCGCGAGTGTCACCGGCGAGATTCCTGGAGCTACGCCGGGGGTGTTTTGGAAAAGCTTTGCCAGCTCGGGACAGGCCCTTGCCATGCACGCCGTCGCCATGACTCTCGGGATCATCGTCGTGGCGCGAGGCGTCCGCGGCATAGAGAAGGTCGCTCGGGTGCTCATCCCCAGCCTGGTGGTGCTGGTTGTTGTCCTGGCCATACGCGCCGTCACGCTGCCGGGCGCCGTGCGCGGTCTCAACTTCCTCTTCACCCCCGACTGGAGCACGCTGGCCGACTATCGAATCTGGCTTCAGGCGCTCACGCAAAACGCTTGGGACACAGGTGCCGGCTGGGGCTTGATCCTCACTTACTGCGTCTACATGCGACAGAAGGAGGATACGACGCTCAACGCGTTCATCCTCGGCTTCGGCAATAACGCCATCTCTCTGCTCGCCGGCATCATGGTTCTGTGCACCGTCTTTGCCATGCGCCCCGACGCCGCCAGCGAGATAGTCGGTGCCGGAAACGAAGGGCTCACGTTCATATGGGTTCCTCAGCTTTTCGCCACTATGCCCGGCGGGCGCTTCTTCATGGCGCTCTTCTTCCTCGCCCTGGTGTTCGCCGCGTGGACCAGCCTGATCTCCATGATCGAGCTGGCTACCCGCGTGTTGATGGACGCAGGGATCGGCCGCGGCCGGGCCATCGCGTGGGTGGGCTCCGTTGGTTTTCTCGCCGGTGTCCCGAGCGCGCTGTCGCTTGAGTTCTTCGCCAACCAGGACTTCGTGTGGGGCGTCGGTCTCATGCTGTCTGGCTTCTTCTTCGCCTTCGCCGTACTGAGATTCGGGGTCACCAGGTTCCGCGAAGAGTTGATGAATCAGCCCGACTCTGGCATCAGGATCGGGCGTTGGTGGGACTGGGCGATCGTCCTATGTCTGGTCGAAGCGGTCGTGCTGATCGTTTGGTGGTTCGTGCAGGTTCGTGGCGAAGGTTGGCGGACCACGCTCGACCCACTCGCTACGTTCAGCATCGGCACTGTGCTGATACAGTGGGCGATAGTGCTCGTGGCGTTTCTAGCAGCCAACCGTTGGCTGGGTGCGCGGGTGAGCAAAGAACCGGCCATTGGCGAGGCGGCGCCCGCGGATTAGGACTCGACGGGACTGGACTACTTTTCGGCTGAGGAGGGAGTTTTGTGATCAGTGGCGGGATCAGGCTAGGTCGTTTCTTCGGCTTCGAAGTTCGTCTAGACGCATCCTGGTTCATCGTTTTCTTCCTCGTGCTCTGGACGCTCGCCAAAGCGGTCTTTCCAGAGCGCCACCCCGGCCTCGGCGCGGAGCAGTACCTGGTCATGGGCTTCGCCGCCGCAGTCCTCTTTTTCATCTCGGTGCTGCTTCATGAGCTCGCCCACTCGGCGGTCGCGCGGGCCTCTGGGATCGAAGTGGAAGGGATCACGCTCTTCATCTTCGGCGGCGTTGCCAAGACCCGTTCCGAGCCGAGGACTCCTGGAGAGGAATTCCTGATCACGGTGGTGGGCCCCCTGTCGAGCCTAGTCATCGGACTCGCCTTCCTCGGCCTGGCACGGCTAGGACTTCGCTTCGGCTGGCCCGTCGTTGTGACGGGGGTCAACAGCTACCTCGCCCTGATCAACTTCGTCCTAGCCGCCTTCAACCTGATTCCTGGTTTTCCTCTCGATGGCGGCCGCATCTTTCGATCGATCATCTGGTATGTGACCGGGGACCTGCGTGCGGCGACCCGCTGGGCGTCGGTCACGGGCCGCGTCTTCGGGCTGCTGCTGGTCGCGCTGGGGGTGTTGAGCTTGTTCCGCGGCGCCATCATCGGCGGGATCTGGTTGATACTCATAGGATGGTTTCTTGCCCAGGCGGCGGAGGCGAGTTATCGGCAGCTGATCTTGCGCCGCCTGCTCGAAGAAGTCAGGGTGAGCGACGCCATGATGCACGGCGCGGAGACGGTGGACCCGGAGCTCAACCTACGCGATCTCGTGGACGACTACTTCTTGAAGCGTCGTTA
>CANPVX010000019.1 GCA_947581815.1 Candidatus Indicimonas acetifermentans
CAAACCCGCTCCTCTGGGGCGGCAGCGTGCTCTGCCATGAGTTCGCGCGGGACGCCCTGCGGAGGATCAGAGAGTGGGGGCTCGTCGACGTTTTCGAGAAGCACTACCCGGAAGGCGGCGAATATACCTGGTGGGATTATCAGTCGAGAGCGTTCGAGAAGAACATCGGGCTGCGCATCGACCACATCTACGCGACGGAACCTCTGGCGGCGCGCAGCACGAGCGTGCGCGTCGACCGTGAGGAGCGCGCGGAGAGCGAGCTCGGAAAGCCTTCGGATCACGCCCCGGTGATCGCCGAATTCGACCTTTAGTGGTCTTCGAGCGCCGCCTCTAGCTCCGAACGCACCCACTCCTCTGTCTCCACCACCAGGCGGCCCGTGAGAGCGGATCCCGCTCTCTCGGTAGCGATGCGCCCGAGGGCCCAGGCCGAATGACCGCGGACCAGAGGCTCGTCGTCGTGAAGCCCGCGGGTGAGCGCGGGCACGGCGCGCGGATCGGCCCAGTTGCCGAGAGCGACGGCGACGTTCCGCAGAAGGCCGCGGCGACGGGTGCGCTCGAGCGGCGTGTCGGAGAAGCGTTCCTCGAACTCGGATTCGCCGAGCCCCATCAGCTCGATGAGCTCGGCACCCGTGATGTCGTCTCGCGGCCGCAAACGTGGCTCCTTCGTCTCAGGGACGCCCTCGTTCCAGGGGCACACTTCCTGGCAGATATCGCAACCGAAGACGCGATTGCCGATCAAGGGTCGCAGGTCGCGAGGGATCGGCCCGCGCAACTCGATCGTCAGGTAGGAGATACAGAGCCGCGCGTCGAGGTCGCGAGGGCCCTTGATCGCGCCGGTGGGGCAAGCCGCGATACAGCGCGCGCAGGTTCCACAACGGTCATCAACGAACGGCTCGTCGAACGCCAGCTCGGCGTCGGTCAGAATCTCGCCCAGGAAGAGGTACGATCCCAGGCGGGGGTTGATGAGGACCGTGTTCTTGCCGATCCACCCCAGGCCGGCGCGCTGCGCGTGATCGCGCTCCAGAACGGGGCCGTAATCGACGTAAGCTCGGGTATGGACGTCGCTGCCGATGATCGCACGTAGCGACTGGATCAGCGCTTCCAGCTTCTCCTCGAAAATGTCGTGGTAGTCGGTGCCACGGGCGTAGCGCGCGACGACCGGACGTGCCGGGTCATCGACCGGGCCGTCATCGCGGTTATGGTAATTGAGGGCGACGAGAATGATGCTTCGCGCTCCGGAGAGCGCCGACGCCGGATCGAGGCGGCGCGCCACCGCATCAGGCCGCGCCAGATAGTTCATAGTTCCGCCGTGACCGCGCTCGAGCCAGTCGACGTAGAAGTCGGCGTGAGTGGGTCTTTCTGCGGGGGCGATCCCGACCAGATCGAATCCCAGCTCGTGCGCGCGCCGCTTCACGGACCGGGTCGCAGCGGCTATCGCCGTTCGCCGGTCGGGGACAGGTGCGGTGCTGGTTCGATCGTTCGTCAGTTCGCTGCTATCGTCCAGGTGACGGATTCGCTCGCCGAGAGCGTGACTGTTCCGCGCACGGTGTGCGTCTGGTTCGCATCGGTGGCGCGGAGCTCGACGTCCAGCGCGGCGGGTTCGGTGATCTCGAATTCGGCCGAGCCGTTGGCGCTCACGAGACCGAGCTCCATCTCGTCGTCTGGGCCAGAGGCGTACACGATCATGTCGTGAGGCATCGGGTTGGTCACTTGAATCGTATAGGTCCCCGCCGCCATCTCCATATCACTCTGCCCGGCCGCCTCGCTTTCATCGCCGGCCACTCGAGTCTGAGCGCGCTCGCCAGAGCAACTCAGAACGAGGAAAGTCGGCACGATCCAGATAGCGTTGTATGCGAGTCGTTTCATATCGCCTCCTGGCCTAAGTCGGCTTCACGCAAGATGTTAGGGACACCGCCGGAACGGCTCCCTACACCGGAGATGGCTTAAATATAGGGGCGCACGCCTCTATCGCCATCATGCTCCCCCTCTGACCACTACCTACGCCCGCTCACCGAATACTGAGTACCGAATACCGAGTACCGAAAACCGAATACCGAATCAGCCCAAGGCGGCACGGCGGCGCTCGCGTTCCCCGGTGTAAAGCTCGATCTCGCGCTCGACGCGGGGAGAGTCCCACCCGAGGGGTCCGGCCATAGCTTCGGCGGCTCGCCGCGCAACGGCCGGGTTCTCCGAACCGCCGGCGTATATGAGGTGGGTGCGGAGCGTCATGAAGTCGGTCAGGGTTTGGGTCATCTCCATCTCGACCGCATAGAGGGCTTCGGCCCGCGAGTAGGGGAGCGGAGGAGCGAGGAGCGCGCCCAGCTCGGGGTCATCTTCGATCAGCCTGAGGACCGCCCGGTACTCGGTCCCGTAGCGGCGCGCGAGATGCAGGCCGCTCTCGTCCGGCAAGCCGAGGGCCCGCGCCCGGTCGCCGGCCTCGGCCACCAGGGCGGAAACGCGTTTGTGCCGGGGGGCTCCCACGACCGGCGTATCCCGTGTGACACAGGCGTTGCGAGCGCCGACGCCGAACTGGTGTCGCAACCGCGGGACGACTTTGTCGACGAGCTCCTCGGCCATCAGGCGATGCGTCGTGTACTTGCCGCCCACGATGGTGAAGAGGTTGTCCGGCACGTCGAGTATCGTGTGCTCGCGCGAGGTGGCTCCCGCGCCTTTTCCCTCTTCGGCGACGAGCGGGCGGAGGCCGGCGTACGTGGCGGAGATGTCCGCGCCGCCGAGCTCGGCGGCGGGCATCAAACGGTTGACCGACTCGAGAAGGTAGGTGACTTCGTCGGGGCTGGCGTAGACCTCGTCGGGTGAGCCGTCGAACGGGACCTCGGTGGTGCCCACCAGAGTGAACCAACCCCAGGGGATGACGAACATGACGCGACCGTCTACGGAAGATTCGAAGATTATGGAGTTTCGGACAGGCAAGCGCTCGCGCTCGAAGACCAGATGAGAGCCCTTGCTGGGCCGGAGGAAGCCGGAGAGGCCCTCCTCGACCATCCCCAGGATCGCGCCCGTCCAGACGCCGGTGCAGTTCGCCGTCGTGTGGGCGCGGATCTCGAGCTCGGACCCCGAGAGCTCGTCGCGGGCGCGGGCTCCGGTTATGCGGCCGCTGTCAGCGCCGCTCAAGGCGGTGACGCGCGTGTAATTCACCGCAGTCGCGCCGGTCGCGACGGCGGAGCGGATGATAGAGATGGTATGTCGGGCGTCGTTGGTCTTGCCGTCGTAATAGCTGGCCAGGGCCCGCAAGCCGGAACGGTCCAGCAGAGGCTCTATCTCGGCGGCGTCGCTGACCTTGAGCCGCTTGCGCCGGCCGATGGAGCGAAAGCCGGCGAGCACGTCGTAGACGGCCAGGCCGAGCCTGAGCAGCAGGGGTCCGGTGCGGTTGCCTTTGTAGATCGGGAAGAGGAAGACCTCCGGCTCGATGAGATGCGGCGCCGTCTTGATGAGCGTCTGGCGTTCGCGTAAGGCCTCGAAGACCAGGCGGAAGTCGAAGTGCTCGAGGTAACGAAGTCCGCCGTGGATGAGCTTGGAGGAGCGGCTGCTCGTGCCGGACGCGTAGTCATCCTTTTCGACGAGCGCGACGCGGAAGCCCCGCAGCGCCGCATCCCAGGCTACGGCGGCGCCGGTTACTCCCCCGCCGATGACGAGCAGGTCGAAGGTCTCGGCCGCGAGCTTCTCGAGGTTGGCACGTCGCTCGGCCGGACCGAAGCGGATGGACGGCGGCGGGCTTCTCACCCGTCAATCGCCGACCGTGAGGATGATCTTGCCGAAGTGCTCCCCCGACGCGAGCCGCTCGTACGCCTCGCGCGCGCGCTCGAGCGGAAAGACGACATCGATGACGGGCTCGAGCTTCTTGGCGAAGACGAGCGACATGACCTGCTCGAACTCCGATCGGCTGGCCATCGTGGTCCCGATGATCTGTAGCTGCTTCCAGAAGACGTGCCTGATGTTGATCTGCGCATCGGCCCCGGTGGTGGCGCCGTAAGTCACCAGGCGGCCGTTCTTCGCGAGGACGCGCATCACATCCGACCAGATCGCAGCGCCGACGCTGTCGAAGACCACATCGACGCCGCGCTTCCCGGTCAGCTTCCACACAGCCTCGGAGAAGGGGGGGGGAGGGGGGGAGGGGGGGGAGGCCTCGCTTCGGTCGATGACGTGCTCGGCGCCGAGCTCTCGAACCCGCCGCACGTTCTCGGATCCGCTCGTCACCGCGTACACCGTCGCGCCGGCGTGGCGAGCGATCTGTATCGCCGCTGTGGCGACCCCGCCCGACGCTCCCGTCACGAGAACCGTTTCACCGGCTTGTAGCGCGGCCCGGCGCATCAGTCCCCGCCATGCGGTCTGATAGGCCAGAGGGACGGCGGCCGCCTCCACGAAGGTGAGGTCATCGGGTATGGGGAGCAGGTTGCGCGCGGGGACCGCGATGAGCTCGGCGAAGCCTCCGTTCACATGCTCGCCCAGGATGCGATAGGACTGGCAGAGGCTCTCTTCTCCTTTCAGGCACCACTCGCACTCCCCATCCCAGAGCCCGGGGTTCACGAGGACGCGGTCGCCGGGTGCGAAGCCCTCGACGCCGGCTCCCACTTCGGCGACGGTACCGGCCATGTCGGCTCCGCCGATATGGGGGAAGTCGAGCTCGAGGCCCGGGAGCCCGCGCAGTACCCAGAGGTCGAGATGGTTCAGAGCAGCGGCCCGGACGGCGAGGAGCACCGAGTCCGGCGACAAGGAGGGGTGGGAGAGTGGGGGTGGGGGGGGCACATCGGCTATCTCGATGACCTCCGGCCCCCCATGTTTGCGCGCTATCGCGGCTTTCATATCAGGAGAGAAGTTCGCCTGAAGGGGTGAGCCGGGGCAATGGGCTCTTGCGCCTAGGGGCAAAGAGCGCTTTGATTTCTCTAACAAGCTTCAACTCTGGCCGGCTCGTCGCATGAGAATGCGCAGGTGGCTGGACTCGCCGACAACTGAATCCCGGAATGGTTGCCACTCTAATAGTCGTGGTCGGGCTCTCCCTGGGGATTTCCTTCCTTTGCTCGATCATGGAGGCCGTTCTCCTGTCGGTGCGGTTCTCGTACATCGGGGTTCTGCAAGAGCGTGGCGAACGTGCTGGCGATCTGCTAGCCCGCATGCGGGAGAAGATTGACGAGCCGATCGCTGCGATCCTGACGGTCAACACCATCGCCCACACGGTGGGAGCCACCGTTGCGGGGGCTCTGGCCTACGATGTGTTCGGCAGCAAGTTCGTCGCGCTCTTCTCCGCGCTGCTGACGCTAGCGGTGTTGGTGTTCTCGGAGATCATACCGAAGACGATCGGCGCCACATACTGGATGCTCCTGGCGAAGCCGGTAGCCCACGTTCTGCGGGCTCTTGTCGTGGTCATGAAGCCGATCCTTGTGCCCCTCGCGCTGATCAACCGGATCATCACGCCGAAGGGCGATCGCACTCCATCGATGAGCCGGGGCGAGCTCGAGGTGCTGGCGGAAATCGGGCGTAAGGAGGGGACGATCGATGAAGAGGAGTTCGAGGTCGTAACGAACATCATGAACCTGGACCGGGTTAAGGTTGGTGATGTGATGACGCCGCGAACGAGCGTCATCGCGATCTCCCAGGAGGCGACGTTCGAGGAGGCGAAGGCCCGGATGCTCGACGAGGGACACCTCCGGATCCCTGTCTATGACGGAAACATCGACCAAGTCGTCGGGGTGTTACTGGCGCGTGACTTGTGGCGTGCGGACCGCGAAGGCGTCAGGGATCTACGCGAGATCATGCGGTCACCCAGGTTCGTGCCTTCCAGCAAGCCGGTCGAGGACTTGATGCGCGAGATGCGCAGCGAGCGCATCAAGCTGGCGATCGTGCTCGATGAGTTCGGCGGCACCGAGGGAGTGGTGACGCTCGAGGATCTGATCGAGGAGATCGTAGGCGAAATCCACGACGAGCACGAGGCCGAGCCGCTACCCTTCGAAGAGGTGGACTCGTCTCAGGTTCGAGTAGACGCCGGCATGGCCATCTACGAAATCAACGAGCGGCTGAATCTAGAGTTGCCGGAGGGTCTTCACGACACGATCGGGGGCTATATCTTTGCTCGTCTCGGGAGAATCGCCAGTATAGGCGATGAGGTGGATGTGGAAGGCGGCCGATTTCGCGTGCTCGTGATGTATGGCCGGCGAATCGATCGCGTTGCCTTCTTTCGCGATCGCCGGCAGGTCGGCGATCAAGAGGTCGCCCAGTCTTAGGCCGACAGCCCCAGTATTGTGACTGACATTTTCACAGCGTGATGCGCCGGACAGGAGTGATATGGGCGTGATATACATCATCATGCCCATAGTCGGCGGCCTAGTGCTGCTCTATTTCGGCGCCGAGGGACTCGTGCGCGGTAGCTCGCGGCTGGCGCTGCGTAGCGGGCTGAGCCCGCTGACCGTGGGTCTCACGGTCGTCGCTTTCGGCACCAGCAGCCCGGAGCTCGCGGTGAGCCTGGAGGCCGCGATCGAGGGGCGGGAAGCTATCGCCCTGGGCACCGTGGTCGGGTCGAATATCGCCAACTTGGCCCTGATCTTGGGGGTGGCGGC
Source organism: Candidatus Indicimonas acetifermentans (assembly GCA_947581815.1). Taxonomy (GTDB): domain Bacteria; phylum Gemmatimonadota; class Gemmatimonadetes; order Palauibacterales; family KS3-K002; genus Indicimonas; species Indicimonas acetifermentans. The sequence continues at coordinate 6,570 of CANPVX010000019.1, forward strand.
GATCATCCGGCCGATGGTCATCCAGTCTAAACTGGTGCGCCTCGACCTACCGATCCTCGCCAGCTGCTCGGCGGTGCTCACGCTTCTGCTTCTCGATCGGGGCCTGGGCCGCTTGGAGGGTGTCGTGTTGGTCCTGGGTCTCGTCGCGTACGTGGCGCTGAACATCAGAAACGCGCGGCGCGAGCACGCCCACGTGAAGACCGAGTACGCGCAGGCGCTGCCGCGGCCGAAGGGCAGCCTATGGCGCGACGTGGTCCTCGTGGGCGCGGGATTGGCGCTGCTCGTCGTTGGAGGAGGTGTGCTGATCAATGGTGCGGTCGCGGCTGCGGAGATGCTGGGGGTCACCGAAGCGCTCGTGGGCCTCACCATCGTAGCCCTGGCCACCAGCCTCCCCGAGCTGGCCACTTCCATGTTGGCCGCCTTTCGGGGTGAGGGTGACATCGCCCTCGGTAACCTGATCGGCTCAAACGTCTTCAATATCCTGGGCGTCCTCGGCCCCGCCGCTATCATCCGTCCCATGCAGGGCACCGGGCTGACGATCCTCGACCTCGGTACGATGACCCTCGTAGCCTTCCTGGTGCTCCCTTTGATGCGGACTGGCTTTCGGCTCAACCGCGTCGAGGGCGGGATCCTGGCGGCCGTCTACGGCGGCTACATGTACGCGCTGTTGTCCTAAGCCTGTCTAGCGAAAGAAGTTCTGGGCTCGGGCTCCGCAGTTGATTTTCAGTTTCAACCAGCTTAGCTTGAGTCTGGGTCTGGAAATCGATAACGACTATCGATTATGGCCTACCAGAGTAGGGAGCCCCTTCATGAGCACGAGCACGGAGACGATTGAACGTCTAGCCCAGCAGGAGTACAAGTTCGGGTTTGTCACCGATATCGAGCAGGAGCTCGCCCCTCCGGGGCTGAACGAGGACATCATCCGCTTCATCTCGGAGAAGAAAGGCGACCCGGAGTGGCTGCTGGAGTGGCGCCTGAAGGCGTACCGCTACTGGGAGAAACTGGAGCGATCGGACGCGGAGCCGAAGTGGGCCAAGATCAAATACGGCCCGATCGATTATCAGGCGATCCGCTACTACGCGGCGCCGAAGAAGCGCCCGGACAGCCTGGACGAGGTGGATCCGGAGCTGCTGGCAACGTACGAGAAGCTAGGGATCCCGCTCGAGGAGCAGAAGTGGCTCACCGGAGTGGCGGTGGACGCTGTTTTCGACAGCGTGTCGGTGGCGACGACGTTCAAGGAGGAGCTGAAGAAAGCGGGGGTGTTATTCTGCCCGTTCTCTGAGGCGGTGCACGAGTATCCCGAGCTAGTGCAGAAATACATGGGTTCGGTCGTGCCCTACACCGACAATTTCTTCGCGACGTTGAACTCCGCGGTATTCACCGACGGCTCGTTCGTGTACGTGCCGAAGGGCGTTCGCTGCCCGATGGAGTTATCGACTTACTTCCGGATCAACGCGTCGCAGACGGGACAGTTCGAGCGTACGCTGATCGTGGCAGACGAAGGGAGCCACGTCAGCTATCTGGAAGGTTGCACGGCGCCGATGCGCGACGAGAACCAGTTGCACGCGGCGGTGGTCGAGCTGATCGCCCTCGACGATGCGACGATCAAGTACTCGACCATCCAGAACTGGTATCCGGGTGACAAGGACGGCAAAGGCGGGATCTACAACTTCGTAACGAAGAGAGGGAAGTGCCTGGGCCGGAACTCTCACATCTCATGGACTCAAGTGGAGACCGGCTCGGCGATCACGTGGAAGTATCCGAGCTGCATCCTGCAGGGAGACGGCTCGGTAGGGGAGTTCTACTCGGTGGCGCTGACGAACAATCACCAGCAGGCCGACACCGGGACGAAGATGATCCACATCGGAAAGAACACGAAGAGCACGATTGTGACGAAAGGGATCTCTGCCGGGTTCGGCCAGAACACGTACCGCGGGATGGTGAAGATTCTGGGGGGCGCGGAGAACGCGCGCAATTACACGCAGTGCGACTCGCTGCTGATCGGAGATAAGTGTGGCGCGCACACGTTCCCATACATAGAAGTGAAGAACCCGACGGCGCGGATGGAGCATGAGGCCTCGACCTCCAAGATCGGCGAGGATCAGCTCTTTTATTGCCAGCAGCGCGGGTTGTCGATGGAGGACTCGATCTCGTTGATCGTGGCCGGTTTCTGCAAGGAAGTATTCGGCGAGCTGCCGATGGAGTTTGCGGTCGAAGCGCAGAAGCTTCTGAGCGTGAGCTTGGAAGGGAGCGTCGGCTGAGCGCGCATAGCGCTGGGGAGCTAACACAGGGAAGATAGATGCTGGAGATCAAGAACTTACATGTAGCTGTAGAGGGCAACGAGATCCTCAAGGGGCTGAGTCTCGAGGTCAACGCCGGAGAGGTGCACTCGCTAATGGGGCCCAACGGTTCGGGAAAGAGCACGCTGGCGCAGGTGCTGGCCGGCCGCGACACCTACGAGGTGGTCGAGGGCGAGGTGCTTTACGAGGGGCGAGACTTGCTGGAGATGACGCCGGAGGAACGCGCCCGCGAGGGCATATTCATGGCCTTTCAGTATCCCGTCGAGATTCCGGGAGTCGGCAGCGTTCAGTTTCTGACTGGCGCGCTCAACGCGTTGCGGAAGCACCGCGGCGAGGACGAGCTCGATGCGCTGGAGGCTTACAAGTATCTGAAGGAGAAGCTCGAGATCTTGCACGTGGACGAGCGGCTACTGCAGCGCTCGCTCAACGAGGGCTTCTCGGGCGGTGAAAAGAAAAAGAACGAGATCTTCCAGATGGCGGTATTGCAACCGAAGCTGTGCATTCTGGACGAGACTGATTCGGGCCTCGATATCGACGCGTTGAAGGTGGTCGCGGACGGTGTCAATAGTCTGCGCAGCCCGGAGCGCGGCTTTCTGGTGATCACGCACTACCAACGGCTGCTCAACCACATCGTCCCGGATTACGTGCACGTTCTGGTCGATGGTCGGATCGTGAAGTCAGGCGGCAAGGAGCTGGCGCTCGAGCTCGAGGAGAAGGGGTACAAGGGGTACGGCTGGACGAAGGATGAGGTCAGTGCGACAGCGTCTGCAGGCTCGTGAATGAGGAGGCTCGAGGGTGGCGACGGTAGTGGAAGCTAAAGACCGCTACGCGGCGAGCTTCGAGGTCTTCTCGGAGAGCGCGGGCGGTGGCGACTGGCTGCGGGATGTGCGCCGCCAGGCCTTCGAGCGTTTCTCCGAGCTCGGGTTCCCGACGAAGCGGGATGAGGACTGGAAGTTCACGAACGTAGCGCCGATCGCGAGCGTGGAGTTCGAGCGGGCGAACGGGGCCTCCGTCGACGCCGCCGATCTCGGGGCTTTCCGCCTGCCGGACGTGGAGTGTAGCCGTCTTGTCTTCGTAGACGGCCGCTACGCGGAGCGGCTGTCCACGCTGACCGACCTGCCGGAAGGTGTATTGGCCGGGAGTCTGGCCGATGCGATTGCGGTGGGGGACGGGAGCGGGGATGGTACACTCGAGCGACACCTGGCCCGCTACGCCGACTATCGATCGGACGCTTTCACGGCGTTGAACACGGCGTTCATCGAGGACGGCGGTGTGGTCCACGTCCCGAGGGGGGTCGTCGTCGAGCAGCCCGTGCATCTGCTCTTCGTTTCGAGCGAGGCGGAGCAACCTACGATCACGCACCCCCGCACGTTGATCGTCGCCGAAGAGCAGAGCCAGATCACCGTTGTGGAGGAGTACGTCTCACTGGGGGGCGGCGTGCACTTCTCGAACGTGGTCACAGAACTCGTGGCGGGCGACAACGCCGTGGTGAGCCACTACGTGATCGAGCGGGAGAACGAGGAGGCGTTCAACGTCGGGACCCTGCGCATTCAGCAAGGCCGGACCAGCAACGTCGCATCCCACTCGGTCCTCCTGGGAGGCCGCCTGGTGAGGAACAACGTCCATCCTGTCATGGGTGGAGAGGGCGGTTACTGCCTGATCAACGGCCTCTTCATGCCGCGCGGCCGTCAGCATATGGACAATTTCATGTGGGTCGAACATGCGAGCCCGCACTGCGATAGCCGCCAGTTCTACAACGGGATACTGAGCGATCGGTCGCACGGCGTTTTCAGCGGACGAATCGTCGTTCACAAGGACGCGCAGAAGACGGACGCGAAGCAGACGAACCGCAACTTGCTCCTCTCGGGGGACGCTCGAATCGACAGCAAGCCGCAGCTGGAGATCTACGCCGACGATGTGAAGTGTACGCATGGTGCGACGATCGGCCAGATCGATCCGGATGCCGTGTTCTATTTGTGCTCTCGTGGGATCTCGGAGGATCAGGCACGAGAGATGCTTCTCTTCGCATTCGCCGGCGAGAATCTCGATCGCATGGAGTGTGACCCGGTACGCGCGTACGCGGAGGTGCTGGTTGCCGAGCGGCTTCCAGCGGCTCGCCCCCGTCCGCGCCTCTGAAGCCGACGGGGCCGGCGAGGGCCGGCGAGGGCCGGCGAGGGCCGGCGAAACCGATGACGGATCTCCGGGATCTCTATCAGCAGGTCATAATCCAGCACAGCCGGAGCCCGCGGAACTTCAAGAAGCTGGAGGGCGCCAACCGCACGGCGAAGGGTAACAACCCGCTCTGCGGCGATCGGCTGACGGTCTATCTCGAGCTGGAGGACGATCGGGTACTCGGGGTCAGTTTCGAGGGCTCGGGCTGCGCGATATCGCGGGCATCGGCCTCGCTGATGACGGAGAGCGTCAAGGGAAAGACTCTCGACGAAGTGCGCGAGTTGTTCGACGACTTTCGCGACATGGTGACCCGGCGCATCGGCGAGGAGGTCGAGGAGGAGGGGCTGGAGGGCCTGGGTAAGCTAGCGGTCTTTTCCGGCATTCGGCAGTTCCCGGTGCGCGTGAAATGTGCGACTTTGCCCTGGCACACGCTGAACGCCGCGATCGCGGCGGTGGACGAACCGGTCAGCACGGAGTAGCGCCGAGCGCGGAGGTGCGGACATGGGCGAGTTTCGGGAGCGGCGGTTCGGCGAGTTGACGGTGCGTATCGACCGTCAAACCTGCATCGCAAGCGAGAATTGTGTAAATCTCGCGCCCGATGTGTTCGAGCTCGGCGATGATCAGATCGTCGATTTCGTTGGAGATCGAGCACCGGAGATCGATCGCGATCGCTTGATCGAGGCGTGTGAATTGTGCCCGGTCGATGCGCTCATCGTGATAGATGAGGACGGGAACCCGGTGGTTCCCTGAGGGCGAGCGGAAGAGAGTTGTCCAAGGGGTTCGTTCGGGTCGCCTCGAGGGACGAGGTACCGCCAGGGGCGCTGTTAGGCGTGGAGGCGCTTGGCGAGCGGATCGTCGTGTGCAACGTGGATGGTGTTTTGTACGCGGTGCGCGATGAGTGTACGCATGAATATTACCCGCTTTCGGCCGGCGAACTGAATGGCAAGACTCTCACGTGCATGTTGCACGGCGCTCGCTTCGACGTCGAGACGGGTGAAGTGCTCGCCTTGCCGGCCTACGAGTCTCTCAAGACATACGAGATCAAGGTCGAGGGCGAGGAGATAATGGTTGCCTTGGACTAGGTGACCGAAGGAGTTGAGGCCCATGGTGACGCATCCTGCCGACGTCCAGCTGAGTTCTGCCCTGGACGTCTCTGCCATACGTAAGGAATTCCCTATCCTCGATCAGCGCGTTAACGGGCATCGTCTCGTGTACCTGGACAGCGCGGCTTCCTCGCAGAAGCCGAGAGCCGTGGTCGACTCGATCCGGCGGTACTATGAGACGAGCCATGCCAACGTGCACCGGGGCTTGCACACGCTGTCGATGCGCGCGACCGAGGCGTATGAAGCCGCGCGCCGCAAAGTGGCCGACTTCATCGGTGCGGCGGATCCGTGCGAGGTGGTGTTCGTGCGTAGCACCACCGAAGCGATCAATCTGGTGGCCGCGAGCTGGGGTCCGGTCAACGTCGGGGAAGGCGATGAGATCCTTCTCTCCGTTCTCGAGCATCACTCGAACATCGTGCCCTGGCAGCTGCTGGCGCAGCGGGTAGGGGCGAAGCTGAAGTACGTGGAGATCGACGGCGAAGGTCGCCTGCAGCTTGACCAATTGAGGGAGCTTCTGACGGAGCGGACCAAGCTCGTTGCGGTTACGCATGTGTCGAACGGCTTGGGAACCATCAACCCGGTGAGAGAGATCGTCGATGCAGCGCATCAGGCCGGCGCGCTCGTGCTGGTCGACGGCGCTCAGGGGGCGCCGCACCTACCGCTCGATATGCAGGCGCTCGGCGCTGATTTCTACACGCTGAGCGGACACAAGATGTGCGGTCCGACGGGGATCGGCGTTCTGTGGGGCAAGGCCGAGCTGTTGGAAGAGATGCCGCCGTACGAGGGTGGCGGCGAAATGATCGAAGTCGTCGAGCGCGATCGTTCCACTTACAAGTCGACGCCCCACAAGTTCGAGGCGGGCACGCCGAACATCGCGGGGACGATCGGCCTGGGCGCGGCGATTGATTTCCTGAACGACGTGGGGCTCGATCGGCTCGTGCACCACGAGCGGGAGATCATCGCCTACGCGCTGGAGCGGACCCGAGACATTCCAGGGTTCCACGGGTTCGGGCCCGCCAGTGATCGCGCTGCCGTACTGTCGTTCGAGCTGTCCGAGCTGCACCCTCACGATCTGGCCCAGTTCCTCGACAGTCGCGGTATAGCCGTGCGAGCCGGTCACCACTGCAACCAGCCATTGATGCGCTCACTCGGCGTGAACGCCACGACGCGGGCGTCGTTTTACCTCTACAACGACAAGGACGATGTCGACGCCCTCTGCGAGGCATTGAGCGATTCGCTCGATTTCTTCGAGGTGAAGCCGCCCCCCTCCCCCCCCTCCCCCTCCTAACGCCGCCCGGTCTACTCGCCCGCCGGGAGTCGCCGCTTGATGAGCTTGCCTCTCTGGACGGCATCCTTGCCGAAGCGGTGGGTGATCTGATCGATAGCCGACGCGACCTGGGTTGCGCTATCGTCGGGGTCCTTACCCGGCGCGTCGAAGAGCCCCAACTGGTGCTCCGGCAGGCGTTCGTGCAGCCCGGAAAGGCTGATACCGATGAGGCGGATGGGGCGCTCGCGGCGATCGGCTGCCTCGAATAGCTGCAAGGCGACGGGGTAGATCGCCTCAGTCGTGGTCAGCGATCGGTCCAGCGTGCGCCTGCGTGTGAGAGTGTCGAACGGTGCGACTCGCAGCTTTAGCGTGACGGTCCGAGCCGCGAGGCCCTTATGTCGAAGTCGCGCCGCCACCTCCTCCGTCAGCCCCAGCAGCGTGGTGCGCACACGCTCGCGATCGTCCGTGTCGCTATCGAAGGTTGTCTCGCGCCCTATCTGCTTGCGCTCTCGACCGGGCTCTACCGCGCGGTCGTCTTCGCCGTTGGCCAGGCGGTGAAGCCGGCCGCCGTGCACCGCCCCGAAGTGGCGCTCGAGCCGGTTCAGCGGCGAGGCGGCGATATCGCCGATCGTCTTGATCCCCAGCTCGAAGAGCCGGTCTCCGGTCTTCTTCCCCACGCCCCAGAGGCGCGAAACGGGGAGCGGGCGGAGGAACTCCTTCTCGCGGCCGTGGGTGACGATGACCAGCCCGTCGGGCTTCTCGAGTTCCGAAGCGAGCTTGGCCAGGAACTTGTTGGGCGCGACACCCACCGAAACCGTCAGCTTCTCGTGCTCGAAAATCTCGCGCTTGATGCTTCGGGCGATGGCTACCCCGTCGCCGAATAGCCTCGTGCTGCCCGTTACGTCGAGGAACGCCTCGTCGATGCTGAGCTTCTCTACGAGCTCGGTGTAGCCCTCGAGAATCGTCATGATTCGGGATGACACGCTGGAGTAGAGCTCGCCCCTGACGGGCAGAAAGATGGCGCCGGGGCAGCGCCTGTACGCCTCGGATATCGGCATGGCGGAATGGATGCCGTACTTCCGTGCCTCGTAGTTGCAGGCGGCGACGACGCCGCGACCGCCCCCGCCGCGGGGGTCGGCGCCTACGACGACCGGGCTGCCAACCAGAGCCGGGTTCTCGCGGGCCTCGACTGCCGCGAAGAAGGCGTCCATGTCGGCGTGGAGTATCGTTCTCATCGCGGCTCTCGAATCGCGTTGACCGGTCTTCAACCTAATCCTACGTTTTAGCTCGCGATATGAAAGATGCAACGCTAGGTGGTTACCTGGGTGAGCACGAGCGACCGCCGTCATTCGAAGGGCGCGATGGTGGCTCGTACACGGTTGAGCTGATGGCGGAACCCGAGGGGGGGGGAACCGCCGAGGCGGGCCCATGGCGCGCCTATTTGCTCTTCGTGCGCTGGCGCGGGACGGAGCCGGTAGGGCATCTCGAGAGCGGCTACCTGTCGGAAGGGACAAGCGAAAGGGAGGTTCGTGAGGCGGTCGAGCGGATGACGTTACACGCCGTCAAGGTGCTGCTCGACGATCTCATCTCGGAATGAGCGAGGCAGGGAGCAAGGCGGTCGGCCGTGTTTTGCGAGGTGTCGGCGGCGCCTATCGGGTTGACGTCGACGGTAAGACGTTGGAGTGCTCGCTGCGCGGGAGGCTGAAGCAGCAGCGAGAGCTGGTGAAAGTCGCCGTTGGCGACGAAGTCGAGCTGGAGCTCCTTCCCGACGGCAGCTGCGTGATCGCGGATGTCCACCCCCGAAAGAACAAGCTTTCACGCAAGTCGGCGCATGGCCGGCGCGAGCAGATCATCGCCACGAACCTCGATCAGCTGGCCGCCGTGTTCTCGACGCGGGAGCCGGAACCGGAGTTTACGTTGCTGGATCGGTTCCTCGTGCTCGCCGAGTCGAGCGACATCCCCGCTGTGGTGGTCGCGAACAAGATCGACCTTACGGGGGAGGCGGCGGCTCACGAACAGTTCGGCCTCTACGAGCGGATCGGCTACCGAGTCCTGTACACGAGCGCGAAGACCGTGAAGGATGTCGGCGATCTTGGAAAGCAGCTTGCAGGTCGGACCACGCTGCTGGCAGGCCCTTCGGGTGTCGGGAAATCTACGTTACTCAACAGCTTGCAACCGGGGCTCGGCCTGGCGGTTGGGGAAGTGAGCCGGGCCTTGCAGAAGCGGGGCGGGGGGGGCGGGCGGCACACGACGGTCGAGGCCTCGTTGCACGCCCTCGATTCCGGCGGCTACGTCGTCGACTCGCCGGGCCTGCGCAAGCTGCATTTCTGGGAGGTCGCAGAGCACGATCTAGGTTGGTGCTTCCCTGACATACGACGCTACGTGGGGGGCTGTCGGTTCCATGACTGCGAGCATATGAGCGAGCCGGGATGCGCGGTGACCGACGCTTTGGAGGCGGGGGATATCGACGGAGGGCGTTACGACAGCTACGCGCGCCTTCTGGGCGAGCAGAAGGCGGAAAGGGCCTACTGAGCGCGGCTTCGATGATCTGTTCGCGTAGGGTGCATTCCCAGTCTTGGACGCGCTTGGGATTCGGCGATGGGAGCCCGGTGCGGTGAGGGCAGCCCAGCTCATGATCAGCGGGATCGAGAGCGCGCTCCGGGGGCGAACGGCGCAGCGTGCGGAAGAGGGTACTTTCGACACGCAAGCCGCCGTGAGCCTCATGCTGCGGCCGGCCGGCCGCGGGCTGGAATTCCTGGCGATTCGACGGTCGGAGAATGAGCGTGATCCGTGGTCGGGCCACATGGCGCTCCCCGGCGGGCGGAAGGATCCGGCAGATGAGAGCCTCTGGGCTACCGCGGTGCGGGAGACGCTCGAAGAAGTGGGGATCGATCTTGGGAGCGATGCACGGCTGCTAGGTCAGCTCGACGATGTGAATCCTTCGATCCGTCTGATACCGTCGATCGCAATAACGCCCTTCGTGGTCGCTGTCGATGCGGGTCTGGTGGCGATGCGCAGCGCGGAGGTGGAGCGTACCGTGTGGGTGCCGCTAGCGGCGCTGATCGATGAGAGTTTTCGCGGCAAGCTCCTGGTGGAGGCTCTACCGGGCAGAGAGCATGCGACGATCGAATACGAGGGCTATGTGATCTGGGGACTGACGCTGATGGTGCTGAGTCAGTTGGAGCCGATCCTGCGCCGCATCGGCTACCCGGAGGCGGCCGGATGAGCAAGCGGGCGCTGATCGTAGGGTGTGGCTATACCGGTTCCCGGCTAGCCTCGCTGTTGCTCGAGATGGGTTTAGAGGTCACGGGCACGACGAGGGACGAGCGAAGAGCGGCGCGTTTGGCGCGCGCGGGAGTCCAACCATTGTTTGGCGAGCTAACGGATCGCGAGACGGAGCGGCAGATCGATCACCTTGGTCCGCACGTCGTTTTCTATCTGGTGCCGCCGCAGAGGGCGGCGGAGGATCAATTACCTGGCTTACTCGACGCCACGTCGCGCGCTCCGCTGGAGGCGTTCGTGTACGCGAGCAGCAGCTCGGTCTACGGTGACGGTGGCGGCGATTGGATGGACGAGACGCGGGAGCCGCAACTCGTCGGTAACGTGGCGAAGTTGAGACACGCGGCAGAGAAGACGATCGTGCGGGCACAGTGGGAGTTCCAGACGCCTGGGCGGGTCTGTCGGTTGGCGGGCATCTACGGCCCGGGGCGGACTCTGCGGGCCGAACTGGAGCGGGGCGAGTACGCGCTGATCCGCGGGAACGACAGTTGGGTGAACCGGATTCATGTCGACGATCTGGCCTGCGGTCTCGTCGCTGCTTGGAGGAAGGGGTCTGACGGGCGGGTCTACAACCTGGTCGACGACGCGCCGCACCGGGCCTGGGAGTTCGCGTTTCAGGCCGCGGACCTGCACGAGCTTCGGCGTCCGGAGTGGATCGAGCCGGAGGAAGCTAGGAGACGCTACGACCCCGAGATCCTACGACGCAAGCTGGCCAGCCGCAGGCTGCGCAACCGGCGGCTGAAGGAGGAGCTTGGTGTGAACTTGAAGTACCCGAGCTACCGCGAGGGGTTGCCCGCTGCGGTGGCGGAGGAGCGCGCCGGCGATTAGCCGAGGGTGCTGAGGGCGGAGAATATGGGGAGGTAGAGTGCCACTACCATGCCACCGAGGATGACGCCGACGACGCAAATTAGCATAGGCTCCAGAGCCTTCATCAATCGGTCGGCCGATGTCTCCACCTCGCCCTCGAAGAATATCGCGACCTTCTCAAACATTTCATCGAGGTTGCCGGTCTGCTCACCCACTCGGACCATCTTGGGGACGAGGCTGGGCATCATACCGGTGTCCTCGAGCGGTCCGGCGACTCCCTGTCCCGCTTCAATGGGCCGGCGAGCCGTGAGGATCGCTTTTTCGATTTTCGTGTTGCCTGCGGTCGAGGCGGCGGCGATCAGCGCATCGATGAGGTTCACTCCGGAGGTCAGCAGGGAAGCCATGCTCTGCGTGAAGCGCGCAACGGCCGTCTTCCTGACCAGATCGCCCAGGATGGGGATGCGCAGCATCATCGCATCGCCGATGTCGCGTCCGCTTTCCGTCTCATAAAACCTGCGCGCACCGAAGAAGCCTGCTCCACCCCCAATGACGATCTTGAGCCAGTGGGCCTGCATGAAGTCCGAGAGGTTGATCAGCAGCTGAGTGGGATAGGGAAGCGCGAGGCCGCCGGAGGCGAACATCTCCTCGAACGTTGGGACCACGAAAGTAAGCATGATCCCCGCGCTGAGAAGCGCCACCATCAGGATGATGACCGGGTAGATCATCGCGCTGCGCATCTTCTCGATGAGCGCCTGGTTCTTTTCGAGATAGATAGCCAGTCGTTCTAGGATCGTGTCCAGAACACCTCCCTGCTCTCCCGCCTGCACCATGTTCACGAAGATTGAGGGGAACACTCTCGGGTGAAGTCGCATCGCCTCTGCCAGACTCATGCCGGACTGCACATCGATGGAGATCTGGGCGAGACTCTTCTTGAGTCCCTTGTCGTCGGCCAGTTCCTCAGAAACCTCGAGTGCCTGGATCAGCGGTATGCCGGCCTCGACGAGCGTAGCGAACTGACGGGCGAAGAGAGTTACGGCACCTATCTTGGCGCGATGACGGGCCCTGACGGTGGGTGGCGGAGCCGGTTTCACAAACTCCGGGATGAGTTTCATCCGCACCAATTGGCGGCGCACATCTGCGGCGCTGATGCCCTGGAGGACGCCTTCCTTGACCTCGCTACCGGCGACTGCTCGAGCTCGATATTTCCAGGCGGTAAGGGTCTGCATGGGCTTTCTGGTTGCTGCTTCGGTTTAGCGCTGCGCCGGCAGGGTCCGGCTCGGAGTCCTTCCTTAGTGTCTTGCCGTTCTACTGGTTACGTATGCTCGTGGAGAGGGCGAGCGTATCGACTGCAAACGATGAGTGTGCGGCCTCGGTGACGAGCGTGAGGTTCACCCGCGCCACTAACGCGGCGTCCGAGGTCGACTGTCCTTGGCTGTCTAGGTAGGCGAACGAGAGCCCGGATCCGTCTCCCTTGAACGGACCGGCCAAGATCTCGACGGTGCTACCATCGTCGCGGACCAGCCACCATTTGCTGCCATCGAGGTCGAGGCGATAAGTGAAAGGGTGGAAGGCGCGCAGCGGCGAGCCGACAGGGATGTCCGCCACCGATCCATCAAGCTGAAGGGTCTTTTGGATCGTTGGACCGCTCGGGTATGGACAAGTCAAGACAGGGGTGCTCGGGTTCTCGGCGGTGATGCCACGAACCAGCCAACTGTTGGCGGTGTATAACAGGACGCTGTCTCCAGGATTCGTGCTGACTCTGCCGTGAACGTCGATCAGGCCGACGGTCTTCGAGGCCGTATCGGCGACGCACACGACGCCGAAGCCGACAGGGGATCTGACGCCGACGCTCTCGGCTTCCACGAAGCTGAAGTCGCCTTCGCTTCCGTTGGCTTCCATCAGCGAAGTCATCAAGATCGCTCCGGCGAGGCGGAGGGCATCTTGCTGAGTCGCCGCCGACTTTTGCCGCGTAAAGAAGGACTGCTGCGCCACGAGCGTGCCGTAGATCGCCATCGCGATAATGGCGCCGATCGTTATGACGATCATCATCTCTATGAGCGTGAACCCGCCCGTTCGAGCGCGAATCCGCTGAGAGAGCGAAACGTAAATTCCGCGGTCTGGTATCTTCGAGGTTGGTAGAGTCTTCATCGCCTGGCTCTGTCTAGTTATCGCGCCTTCAAAAAGGAGCTCGTTCCTGCCGCCACCGCTAATCGATCACTCGCCCTAGAGCCGATACGTTCACCGTGTCGGCTTGATCCGCCAGCGACAGAACGATTCGCGCGCCCGCCACCGGGCAGATGCCGTTGGTCGTCCCGATTCCGCGGCTGGTGAAGCACAGCGTGGACCGATCGCTCTGGAGGTCGACCGCTAGATCCGCGTTGAGGTTGAATATGCCCAGCGTGTCGCGCCTAGCGCCGGTTCCGGCTACCGACGTGTCGACCTCGACCCAGACGCGATCGCCGCTTGCATCGATCCTCAATACCGCCGGTCTGCCGTAGCGGATCGCCGTCGCACGAGCGAGCGACAGCGTCGAGATCACGGCGTGCTTCCCGTTGTGGATGCCGGCCGTGACACGCATGCGCCCGAGGGGAGGTATAGCGATGGCCGAGGCCACGATCAGAAGGACGATCACCAGTATCAATTCGATGAGCGTGAAGCCTGATCTCCGACCCCGGAGCGCGTACCGAACCCCGTGCCGGGTCCCGATTCTTGGGTCCTTTGGCACCATCCAAAAATGACTTGCGATTGGGCAGAAACCACGGGGGAAGGAGAAAACTACCGCCTACTAAATAAAACAGGCGGGATATGGGGTGGCAAGTGCGCGATGACAGGGCGAAACGGGGTCGAGGGGCAACAATGTTATATGGGCTACATTTATGTCGTGCAGCAGTGCCGCTCAGTCTACCCAATCGGCGATGAAGACGTTCGTTTCGCCGGGCTCCTGCCCGTTACGGTTGGATGCCCAGACGAGCTTATTGCCGTCAGAGCTGAACATGGGGAAAGAATCGAAGTCGGTGTCGAAGGTGATGCGCTTGAGGTTCGAACCATCGATATCGATGGCGTAGAGGTCGAAATTGCGGCCATCGGGGTCGTGCACGTTCGATGCAAAGATCACGCGCTCGCCGCTCGGGAAGAAGTAAGGAGCGAAGTTTGCGGCGCCGTTATCGGTGAGCTGCCGTTTGTTCGATCCATCGCTATCCATGACATAGATGTCGAGTGAGCCCGGCCGTATGAGGTTCTGCTCGAGCAAGCTCAGGTAATCCTGCTTTTCCTCTTCGGTCTGATGGCGGGATGCTCGGTAGACGATGCGCGATCCGTCTGGCGAGAAGAAGGCGCCGCCGTCGTAGCCGAGCTCATGGGTCAGGCGGCGGACGTTCGAGCCGTCGGCGTCCATCGTGTAGATATCGATGTCTCCATCCCTCACGGAGGTGAAGACGATCACGCTGCCGTCCGTAGCGATGGTTGCCTCGGCATCGTAGCCCCACGTATCGGTCAGCTGCTGCAGGTTAGACCCGTCGATGTCAGCGGTGAAGATGTCGTAGGTGGGGTAAAGCGCCCACACGTAGCCACGCGAGAAGTCAGGCCGTGGAGGGCATTCGGGTCCGCCGAGGTGCGTCGACGAATATAGAATCCTGTCTCCGCCCGGGAAGAGGAAAGAGCAGGTCGTGGCTCCCTGGCCAGTACTGACCCTCCGCACATCGCTTCCATCGATCTTCATCGTGAAGATCTGGTCGCAATGATGTCCGTCTCGCGTTGACTGAAAGATCAGCGACTTGTCATCGGCGGAGAAATAGGCTTCGGCGTTCTGTCCGCCGAAGGTCAGCTGCCGAATGTTGCTCAGGTGCCGCTCGCCGGGGGAGGCGAGGTCCGGCGGGGATTCCGTACGAGGGTCAGGGGAGCAGGCTAAGAGAAGCCCGGCGAGACTGGCGACGCCGACGAGGGGGGCGCCGGAGTGCAAGTGCTTGATCATGGCCGTCAGCTGGACAGAGCCTTTTGGATAACCTGCTCTATCGTCGTGATCAGCTGATCCCAGGAAGCCGATGCCTCTTTGGTCACGGTGACGAAGTCGTCAGCGATGAGGAGCGACTCGACCCCGTCGATGCGGAACAGCTCGCTGGCCAGAGGGTCCGCCGCAGCGGAGGCTGGATCCAGATACGATTTGCTGGCTCCGCCCTCCACCAGCGTGCGATCGACCGTGAACTTGGCGGCGTTGGGGTTGGGTGTGCCCTGAACCGTGATGCTCGCTTCCGGCATTCGCCCTCTCTCTCGCTCCAGGCCGGCTGGGGACGCCGGGCAAGTTAAGCCGTCAGTCGGCGGCAAGACAATCCTTGATCAGCTGAATTGAGAAGCCCAACTGCTCCTCGGAGATGTTCAGCGGCGGGGTCAGGGTGAGCACGTTGCCGTGAGTGCCGCCGGCGGTGAATAGAAGGCCCTGGCGCAGGGCGCAGTTTACGATGGCCTGAGCGCGTTGGGGGTCGGGTTCTCGCGCGCCGGCGTCGGTGACGATGTCGAGGCCGATCAGTAGGCCACGCCCGCGGACATCGCCGACTCCAAACTGGCCGCGGAGCTCACCGAGCTCACGGAAGGCGATCTCGCCGATGCGGGCCGAGCGGGCGATGAGCCGCCTGGCCTTGATGTGCTCGATCTGTGCGAGGGCCGCCGCGCAGCCGAGCGGGTGGCCCAGAAAGGTGCTCGTGTGTATGGCTTCGCCACTGCTCACAGGCCAGGCGTCCATCGTAGCGGGCCGGCCGATGCAAGCCGAGAAAGGGAGTATTCCGGTCAGCGCTTTGCCGACGCAGAGGATGTCGGGGACCACCACCTCGTGCTCGCAAGCGAACCAGCGGCCGGTGCGCCCGAAGCCGGTGAGGATCTCGTCAAAAATCAGGGTGAGGCCTCGCCGGTCGCTGAGCTCGCGGAGCCCCGTCAGGAAGCCGTCGCTCGGCACGACGACACCGCCCCGGCCTTGGATGGGCTCGACGATGATCGCGCCGATGGTCTCCCCCTGAGCGGAGTCGAGGCGAAGGTCGAGCCATTCTAGCGCCGCGCGGCCCACGTCGCTCTCGTCTTTCAGCGGTTCGGGGGGGCGGAAGGGGTCGGGAAAGGGAGCGCGGAGGGTGGGTATGCCCAGTTGATCCTCGAAGGGGGCTCGGAAATGATCGCGGTCGGCCAGAGAAAGGGCTCCGTACGTGAGCCCGTGGTAGGCGCCGCTGAAGCGAATCACGCCGGGCCGTCCGCTGGCTAGGCGAGCGGTCTTGAGGGCGGCCTCCACGGCCTCCGCGCCGGAGCTAGCGAGGATGCTGCGGGTCAGGGGCGGCGGAGCGATCTGGCTGAGCCTTTTGAGGAGCTTGACCTTGATATGGGGCGGATGGACGTCGCCGAGGCCGTGCTGAAGCCTGGAGAGCTGCTGGCGGAGGGTCTCGCTGACGGCCGTGTTGCGATGGCCTGCGGCGGCGACGCCGAAACCTGCCGTGAGGTCGATGTAGATATTGCCGTCTACGTCGAGGACGTTGGCTCCGAGGGCTTCGCGCCAGAAAACGGGGAAGTCTTCGGAGATGAACGTGATGTTTGGGGCCTCGTACTTGCGAAGCTCCTGCGCGAGCTGGCGCGAGCGGGGCCCGGGCGGCGCGACAACGATCTGCGGCAGCTGATCTCCGGAAGAGAGCGCCGTCACAGGGCAGAGTCGCCGAGGAAAGCGTGGTTCGCCAGGAATGTCACGCGCCGGGCCCGGATGATCTCCATGTGAGTGATGATCGTTCCTTCAGGAGGTTGTGGAGTTCAGGCGGCCCGTGGCCGGAATTCGTCTGTAGGTGGTCAGCGGCGCCGAAACCAGGCGGCGGTCAGCAGCCCGGCCACGACGCCCGCGGCGGCCGTTACCCAGAGGTCGAGATTCTCCGAATGGTGTTGGGAGGGAAAAGCGTCGCCGATCCCTTCCGCCTTCGCCGCGGCCCGCACGGGCGCCCCATCTTCCGCCGCCTGGGCGGACGCTGCCACATCGGCAGACACTTCGACGGTGGCTCCGCATTCGACGCACCGGGCCCGGCTGGCCTCGCGATCGGTCCGACTGCTAAAGACCAGCTGACCGCCACAGGCGTCGCAGCGCTGATCGAGCTGCAGGGGCTCGATCATGGCGTAGAACTTGGAGCGCGAGATTCCCAGCTCATCGGCTAGCTGGCCCGCTGGTCGTTTGGTCTCCCAGTAGAGCTGGTTGGCCTTGTGTGCCAGGCGTTCTGGAATGGCTTGGGGCATCAGCAGGTCCGTACGGGGTCAGGCGAACCGGTGTCTGTCGATAGTCGCCGAATGTAAGTTGAGCGGGCAGCGGAGTGCAATCTTAGGCCGCT
>CANPVX010000020.1 GCA_947581815.1 Candidatus Indicimonas acetifermentans
GTTCCGGAGACGCCCGGCTAGAGATCGTCGACACGCGCTTCTTCAGCTTCAAGCGCGGGGATATCCTGATCCGCGATCCGATCGTCGGCCCGTTGAAGATAACGCGGCGCCTGGCGGGGCTCGACCCGGCGAACGTCGTGGTAAGGCTTTACGGTATCACCGCGAACGGCGTGGTCGTGATTCCGGTCCGCGATATTGACATAGATCCGATCCCTTGATGGATCTGCGTTGCCACTTCGAGCTTGCGGGACGGCTGGCTATCGCATAGCTCATGTGGCAGCCGCGTGCCGCGGCCAAACGAGCGGGCCGCCAAAGCCGCTGAGCCGATTCGGGCTGTCTGGCACTAGGAACCTTGCCGGGCGCCCTGGATGGACTGGCGGCTTTCGGTTTCTGCCCAAGTAGCCCTGGTACCGTCGACGAAGGAGATGAGCTGGCTCCGATGCTGAACCACTTCAGGTTCGTTACCGCTGGTGAGTCCCATGGGCGGGGGCTGGTCGCGATCATCGAGGGCGTTCCGGCCGGATTACCCCTCGATTCGGAGACGCTACGCCGGGAGCTCGCTCGGAGGCAGAAGGGCCACGGTCGCGGTGGTCGAATGAGGATCGAAAAGGACGCGGCCGAGATACTTTCGGGCGTTAGGCTGGGAGAGGCCCTGGGTTCGCCGCTAGCTCTGCTGGTTCCGAATCGGGACTGGGAGAATTGGCGGCTGGCTATGTCCGTCGATCCCGTTCCCGAGGCGAGCGATACGGAGCTGAGACGGGTCAAGCTCCCTCGGCCTGGGCACGCGGACCTCGTCGGTCTCCTCAAGTACGCGAGGAGCGACGCTCGCGACGTCCTCGAGCGCTCCAGCGCGCGCGAGACGGCGGCCCGCGTCGCCGCAGGGGCTGTCGCCAAGCGGCTATTGGCGGAATTCGGCGTGAGCCTGGGAAGCCACGTGGTCTCCTTGGGTGGGGTGGATGCGCGGCGAGTCGAGCCGGATGAGTATCCGATGGACATCAACGAGGCAGCCGATGCGTCGCCAGTGCGCTGCTTGGATTCTGAATCTGAGGCCCGAATGATGGAGGCCATAGACGCCGCCAAGGCCGAGGGTGACACCGTTGGCGGTGTGTTTGAGGTAGTGGTGCGGGGACTGCCCGTCGGGCTGGGAAGCCATGTGGCCTGGTACCGTCGCCTCGATGGCCGGCTGGCGGGCGCTTTGATGTCGATTCAGGCGATGAAGGGGGTCGAGATCGGCCTCGGCTTCGAGGCCAGCCGGCGCCGCGGATCGGCCGTGCACGATGAGATCGAGGCCGACCCCGGGCGGCGCCTCAGCGGAGGCTTCAAGCGTCGAACCAATCGTGCCGGGGGGCTGGAAGGTGGCATGACAAACGGCGAGCTGCTCACCGTTCGCGTCGCGATGAAACCGCTGTCTACGCTGATGCGCCCGCTGAAGAGCGTCGACCTCGAAAGCGGTGAGGCTGCGAGCGCGGTCCGGGAAAGGAGCGACGTAACGGCGGTGCCGGCGGCTGGCGTGGTGGGCGAAGCTATGGTGGCGCTCGTGCTGGCCGACGCCTTTCGCGAGAAGTTTGGCGGGGACTCGCTGGTGGAGATGCGCGCCAACTACGATGCCTATCTGGAACTTCTGGCTGCGAGAGGTGATTGAGAGAGTCGTACTAATCGGGTTCATGTGTTCGGGGAAGTCGACTGTGGGACGCATTCTGGCTGCGAAGCTCGACTGGGAGTTTCTCGATTTTGATGAGGTCATCGAATTGGAGCAGGACAGAACGATCGCGGACATATTCCGAGATGAGGGAGAGACCTTCTTCCGAGAGCTCGAGCAGGGTCTCACGCACCGCATCCAGAGCCGCCGCAACCTGGTGTTGGCTCCGGGGGGTGGCTGGGTGACTCAGCCCTATCTGCTCGACCGGATGCGGCCCGGATCGCTCACCGTCTGGTTGCGCGTTGAGCCTTCAACGGTTGTCGAACGCCGTCGGCGCCAGGGCGACGCGGTACGGCCTCTGCTCTCCTCACAGGAGCCGCAGGGTAGCATCGAGGCGCTCCTGGCAACCCGCACACCCCTGTATGAGCGGGCGGACCTGGTCATCGACACCGATGGTCGCACACGCGAGGACATCGCCGAAGATATAGCTCAGCTGGTAGCTTCATGGCCCATAAATCCTGAGCCCTCCCCCGGTAGCTGTTGACAAGCGCTTGATTACTGATAGGCATACTCCGCGCCGGGACCCTGTGGAACACGACGGGTCGGGTCAGGGGTAAGCGGGTTCACGGGTGAGGCTGAAACGATGAGCGCAGAGAAAAAGAAAAGCGAACCGAACAAGAAGAAGTCACCGGCCAAGACCAAACGTAGGACCAAGGCCAAGGCCAAGACGGGCGCGGTGTCTCGGTCGCGGTCCAAGCCGGGTGCGCGAGCGACCGGCAAGAAGCTATTGATCGTCGAGTCGCCGGCCAAAGCCCGCACGATGAGCCGCTACTTGGGTGACGGGTACGTCGTCAAGGCGTCGGTGGGTCACATCCGCGACCTTCCCAAGCGCGATCTCGGCGTCGATATAGAGGCGGGATTTCAGCCCCACTATGTGACTATCCGCGGCAAGGGCGCCGTGATAAAGGAGCTCAAGCAGGCTGCCCTGGGCGCTGATCTCATTCTACTGGGTACGGACCCGGACCGCGAAGGGGAAGCCATCGCCTACCACGTCGCCGAACAACTGGGCTACGAGAAGAGCGACGGGGCCAGATTCAAGCGAGTGTTGTTCGAGGAGATCACGCCCGAGGGTATCGAGGCTGGGATAGCCAGCACCGGTCAGATCGACTTCCGGAAGGTCGATGCCCAACAGGCCCGCCGGATCTTGGACCGTTTGGTCGGCTACAAGGCGAGTCCCTTCCTTTGGAAGCCGATACGTCCCGGCCTGTCCGCCGGGCGCGTTCAGACCGTCACACTTCGCCTCATCTGGGAGCGTGAAGAAGAGATCAGACGGTTCGAGCCCAAAGAGTACTGGACCGTAGAGGCCTTACTCGAGAAAGCTGGGACGCGCTTCACGGCCAAGCTCCACAAGCTTGACGGAGCCAAGCCAGAACTGCCGAACGAGGACGCGGCCGGGCAAGTCCTTTCAGCGATCAAAGGCGTCCCGTTTGCGGTCGGTCAGATCCACCGAAAAGAGCGGCGCAAGAACCCCGCCGCGCCATTCACCACCTCCACGTTGCAGCAAGAAGCGGCCAAACGGATGCGGATGTCGGCCCGCCAGACGATGCGCATCGCCCAACAACTCTATGAGGGCATAGAGGTGGGTGGCGAGGCCGTCGGGCTCATCACATACATGCGAACCGACTCGACTCGGATCGCGAGATCAGCTGCCGAGGCGGCGCGCAAGCATGTGGAGCAGGCTTTTGGTTCGAACTACCTCCCTTCCTCGCCCAGATTATACACGGGCAAGCAACAGAAGGGCGCGCAAGAGGCTCACGAGGCCATTCGCCCGACGTCGGTCAAGAGGACGCCCGAGTCCATGAAGGGTGACCTGGACGCCTCGCAACTGAAACTCTACACCCTGATCTGGCTTAGATTCGTGGCATCCCAGATGGCGCCCGCCGTCTACGACACGACCACGATCGATTTCGGTCTGAAGGGCGCCGATGCCCGCAAGTATCTCTTCAGGGTTACGGGCTCCGTGTTGAAGTTTGATGGGTTCACTCGCCTTTACCAGGAGGTCAGCGAAGAAGAGCCCGGCCGTCGACTGGGGGATCTCGAGCCGCTGCCGGATCTCTCCGAGGGCGAGGTCGTTTCCCTCTTAGAGCTAACCAAGACCCAGCACTTCACCCAGCCGCCAGCGCGCTTCAGTGAAGCCAGTCTGGTCAAAGAGTTGGAGAAGGATGGAATCGGGCGCCCATCGACTTACGCGCAGATCATTTCTACTCTTCTGGACCGGAAGTATGTAGAGTCGGAGAATAGGCGATTCGTTCCGACTCCCTTGGGCGAGACCGTCGTCCAGGTGTTGATCAAGGTGTTCCCCGGCCTCTTCAACGTTGCTTTCACCAGCAGCCTCGAAGCCAGCCTCGACCGCATCGAAGAGGGCGAGCTGGCATGGCAGCGCGTATTGAGCGATTTCTACGAGCCGTTCTCCGCTCAGCTCCAGGACGGCGAGGCACGAAGCGAGGAGATCGTTCGAGAAATCGTTCAGGCGGAAGATGCTCAGTGCGATCTTTGTGGATCACCCATGAACGTCCGTTGGAACCGGTACGGGCGGTTCCTCGGCTGTTCAGCTTATCCGGAGTGCAGAAGCACCCGCTCGATCGACAAGCTGCCTGAGGTCGATCTCGCCGGCGAGCAGTGTCCGCAGTGCGAGGGCGACCTCACGGTGAAGAGCGGGCGATTCGGCCCCTTCGTCGCCTGTACAAACTATCCTGATTGCCGCTACACTCGCCCCGTCGACGAAACGGAGGCCGCAGTGACGACGGACGCGAAGTGTCCGGAGTGCGCCAGTCCTCTGGTGATCAAGACGGGCCGCTTCGGGAACTTCCTAGCGTGCTCCGCCTATCCGGATTGCAAGCACACCCAACCTATCACCTTGGGAATGAAGTGTCCCACCTGTGAAGAGGGGGACATAGCCAAGCGCCGGACGCGCCGCGGCCGCGTGTTCTATGGCTGTACCCGTTATCCGGAATGCGATTGGTCGAGCTGGGACACGCCCACCGAAGCGGAGTGTCCCGCCTGCGGTGGAAAGGTCGCTCTGGAGAAGACCTCTAAGCGCAAAGGCGACTTCTTGCGCTGTGCCGCCTGTGAGCACGAGTTCGAGTTGGAGGCGGCGGAAACGGCGGATGTCGGCTCCGACTGAGCGCCGCTGAACGGCTGCTGGGGCCTTGGATAAGATCGTCGTCGTCGGCGGTGGTCTGGCGGGCCCGGAGGCGGCCTGGCAGCTGGCCGAGAGGGGACACCACGTCGCCCTCTTCGAGATGCGACCCCATACAACGACGCTCGCTCACACGTCCGATCGCTTGGGCGAGCTCGTCTGCAGCAACTCATTCAAGTCCGAAGAGCTGACAAACGCGCATGGGCTGCTGAAAGCCGAGATGCGCGAGCTCGGGTCGCTTCTGCTCCAGATAGCGGCTGAAGCGCGTGTGCCGGCAGGCGCCGCCCTCGCCGTCGATCGCCAAGCGTTCGCCAGCCAGGTCACCGCGAGGATAACAGCTCATCCGAACATTGAGGTGAGGCAAGATGAGGTCCGCGAGTTACCGGATCCCCCCGCCATCATCGCCACAGGCCCCCTCACTTCCGACAGCCTGTTCGCGTCCATCCGCAAACGCCTCGGCACCGAGGGGCTCTATTTCTTCGACGCCATCTCGCCCATAGTGGCGGCGGATTCGATCGACGAATCAAGAAGCTATCGAGCCTCCCGCTATGATAAAGGTGGGGATGACGCCTACATCAACTGCCCGTTGAATCGCGAACAATACAGCGCGCTTTGCTCTGCACTTCTAACAGGTCAGATCTACGAGACACACGATTGGGATAACGTGCCTTTCTTCGAAGGCTGCTTACCGATCGAAGTGCTGGCCGCCCGCGGACCCGATACGATGCGCTTCGGTCCGCTAAAACCGGTCGGGCTGAAGGATCCACGCAGCGGCAAGGTTCCTCACTCGGTCGTTCAGCTCAGGCGTGAAGACCGCGCCGGGCAGATGTGGAACCTGGTGGGGTTTCAAACCCGTTTGCGGTATCCTGACCAGCGGCGAGCCTTGCAAATGATCCCGGCGCTTGAGGACGCAGAAATCCTGCGCTACGGCCAGATCCATCGTAACAGTTACTTGAGTTTCCCTGCCCTGCTGTCGCCGCACGGCTCGCCTCCCGACACGCCGGCACTGATCTTTGCTGGCCAGTTGACCGGCGTCGAGGGCTATATGGAATCAGCCGCTACGGGTCTGCTCGCAGGCTTCAACATCGATCGCCTGATGAGGGGCCTCGAGCCGGTGCTCCCGCCTTCCACTACCATGCTGGGTGGCCTTTATCGTTATCTTCGTGAGGCGAAAGCGAACGCGTTCCAGCCCATGAATGCCAACTTTGGCCTGCTGGATCAGCTGGGCGAGCCGATCCGCAGAAAAGGGGAGCGGAGGCAGGCGTTGGTGGAGCGGGCGCTGCGCGATCTTCGGCGGTGGCATAAGGAGACGGTACGTGCCCCGGTCGCCTCGGAGGGGGGAGGGGGGCGCCAACGGGCCGGCTATGCCGACCCCCCCCTCTGCTCAAGTGAAGTGAAGGGCCGTGGCTTTGGAAAAAGATCTGGAAGAGTACCTGCGACACATAAGGGACGAGCGCCAGCTCTCCGAGCACACGCTAGCGGCGTACTCATCCGACCTCTCAGAGCTCCGCGAGTTTCTAACCGACTACTTCGGGTCCGGGGAGTGGTCCTGGGGTGAAGTGGACCGCCTGGCCATCCGCGCTTTCCTCAGCCACCTTACAGCGCTCACGCTGAAGCGGCGAACGATAGCGCGCAAGCTGTCGGCGGTGCGAAGCTTCTTTCGCTTTCTGCACCGTGAAGGCAGAGTGCGAGCCAATCCAGCGCGCCAGGTAAAGGCTCCGAGGCTGGGGCGTACCCTTCCAGGATATCTCACGCAGAGCGAGATGTCGCGGCTGTTCGAGCTCATTGCGCTTTCCAGGCCGGAGGTGGGTTGGCGAGGGGCAAGGGATCGCGCGCTGCTCGAGCTGCTCTATAGCGCTGGGCTGCGGCTCTCCGAAGTGCACGGGCTGAGCGATCGCGACGTCGATCACCCAGCCGGGAGCACGGCCACGAGCACGACTGTTAGAGTGCGAGGAAAAGGCAATGTGGAGCGGATCGTTCCAGTCGGTCGACTCGCCAACGCGGCGATACGTGACTATGTGCGAGCTCGGGACGAGCGCTTCGGCGTCGTGGGCGATGCCCAGCCGCTATTCGTCTCGGATCGCGGGGCTCGCTTGTCTCGCCGCCAGATCCAGCGAATCGTTACGGTCGCTGTGCGTCTCGTGGCCGATGAGAGTGACTTGAGCACGCACTCAATACGCCATTCGTTCGCCACTCACCTGCTGGACGAGGGAGCGGACTTGATGGCGATCAAGGAGCTGCTGGGACACGCGTCGCTCTCTACGACTCGTATGTATGCGCACACGTCGCGCGAGCGTGTCAAACAGGTCCATCGATTGGCTCACCCGAGGGGCTAGAGAGAAAGAAATACAACATGGTGAGAGGACGAGCTATTAAGGGTACAACGATCCTGGCTGTCCGGCGTGAGGGTCGGGTTGCGCTTGGGGGCGACGGTCAGGTCACTGTCGGCGACACAGTCGTGAAGACCAGGGCGAAGAAAGTGCGCGCGCTCCGGGAGGGGGCCGTCCTAGCTGGGTTTGCCGGCGCGGTGGCGGATGCGCTCACACTGTTCGAGAAGTTCGAGGAGAAACTCGATCGCTTCCCTGGAAACCTTCCGCGAGCCACCGTCGAGCTGGCGAAGGACTGGAGGAGCGATCGCGTGCTCCGCAGACTAGAGGCGCTCCTGGCTGTGGTTGACGAGAGTCATTCTTTCCTACTGTCCGGCAGCGGCGAGGTCATTGAACCGGACGACGGTATAGTGGCCATCGGCAGCGGCGGCTCGTTAGCGCTGGCGGCGGCGCGCGCTCTGTGTCAGTATTCGGCTCTGGGTGCTGCGGAAATCGTTCGCGCAGGCCTGGAGATCGCGGGAGAAATATGTATTTATTCGAACACCGAGATAACCGTGCTGGAGCTGGGCACCAAAGGATAGCTTCACGCAACCTCGAAGTAGTAAGGCAGAAATAGATGAACGATCCCCTTCATTCGATCGTAGAGCAACCCGCCCCTCAGGAAAGCCGGTCCGACGGCCCACTGGCCCAGGAAGAGCTTACTCCGCGTCAGATCGTCGCCGAGCTCGACAAATACATCGTCGGTCAGAACGCCGCCAAGAAAGCCGTCGCCATAGCGCTACGTAACCGCTGGCGACGCCAGCAGGTCGCTGAAGATCTCCGCGATGAGATCATGCCCAACAACATCATAATGATAGGCCCGACCGGCGTGGGTAAGACCGAGATTGCACGGCGCCTGGCGAGGCTCGCCGGCGCGCCGTTCGTCAAGGTGGAGGCCTCAAAGTTCACAGAAGTCGGCTACGTCGGCCGTGACGTTGAATCGATGGTCCGCGACCTGGCGGATACCTCGGTCAACATGGTCCGCACCGAGCGAGAGGACGACGTTCAGGAAGTAGCTGACGAGCGGGTAGAGGAGCGGTTGCTCGACCTTCTGCTTCCGGTCGGCGACGAGGAAATCGAAGGGACGCCGCCCGACTTCGTGGTCTCGGCTGGCGGTGACGTGGTCGCCCAACGGCCTCCGGAGGTCGAGCCGCAAGACTCCCAAGAGAAGGTTCTCCAGGAGCGTCGAAAGCGAACCCGAGAGAAGCTGCGCAAGCTTCTTCGCGACGGCCAGTTCGAGAGCAGGGAAGTCGACGTCGACGTCACTCACTCGTCCTTCCCGACGATTGAGATCCCGGGGATGGAGGGCGTCGATTACAACGTCACCGAGATGCTTCAGGAGATGCTGCCCAAACGCACGAAGCGGCGGCGTGTATCGGTTGCAGAGGCGAGACGCATACTCCTCTCGGACGAGCTCGATCGACTCATCGATATGGACGACGTCGTTAATGAGGCGCTCGATCGCGTCGAGCAGATGGGAATCATCTTCCTCGACGAGATCGACAAGGTCGCCGCAGAGCGTGGTTCAGGGGTCGGACCCGATGTGTCGCGCGAGGGTGTGCAGCGAGACCTCCTGCCGATCGTCGAGGGGTCCAACGTCCAGACCAAGTACGGGATGATTCGCACAGACCACGTCCTTTTCATCGCGGCCGGTGCCTTTCACAGCACCAAGCCCTCGGATCTCATCCCCGAGCTGCAGGGTCGCTTCCCCATACGGGTCGAACTGTCACCGCTCAAGGAGGATGATTTTGTCAGAATCCTAACCGAACCCAAGAACGCCCTCCTCACCCAGTATAGCGCCCTCATCCAGACCGAGGGTGTCTCGCTCGATTTCACGAGCAGCGGGGTGTCCAAGATCGCCAATGTCGCCGCCGACGTGAACCGGCGCATGGAGGATATCGGCGCGCGCCGGTTGCACACCGTCCTCACAACGCTACTAGAGGACATCATGTTCGATGTCCCCCATCTCAAGACCCAGAAGATCACCGTCGACGAGGAATTGGTGCGAGAGCGACTCGCCAAGGTGATTGAGGACGACGATTTGCGCCGTTATATCCTCTGAGCCGCAGCCGTGCCGCGGCTCATCCCCGCCGGGTCAAAGCACTAGCAGCCTAAGCGCCTCCTCTCGGCGCCCCGCCGTCGCTGGGCGGCGGCGACTGGCACCCGGCTCGCGGTCTGCTAAATTGGCAGACATCTAGACACAAGACCCCGCACCCTCCAAGCCGACGGCGGGAACCGACTATGGCAGGAGAACTGACGCGGACGCCAATCCACGCGGAGCACGTGAAACTCGAGGGCAGGCTGGTGCCGTTTGCCGGCTTCGAGATGCCCGTGCAATACTCAGGGATTCCGGCCGAGCATCGTGCTGTTCGAGAGAGAGCCGGCCTGTTCGACATCTCTCACATGGGGGAGTTCAGGGTGGAGGGCCCGGGCGCCGAGGCGTTCGTGAACGTCGTGGTTACCAACGACGTGACTAAACTCGAGCTCGGTCAGGCTCAGTATACGATGATGTGTGGTTCGGATGGCGGAATCATCGATGACCTGCTGGTCTATCGGTTCCGGGACTGGTATAGACTCGTTGTCAACGCCGCGAACATCGAGAAGGACCTCGCTTGGGTTAGGAGCTGTCTGGAGCGCCACGGCGGCGGCGGGGTCGAGGTAAGCGACGAGAGCGCCGAAGTGGGCTTGCTTGCGCTTCAGGGTCCTGACGCCGAGGCGATTTTGGCGCCGCTGGCCGACGTCGAGCTGCCCGGGGTCGGATACTATCGATTCGCGGAGGGACGCGTCGCCGACTTACCCGCCGTGGTGAGCAGAACGGGGTACACCGGGGAAGATGGCTTCGAGCTCTACTGCGATGCCGGAGACGCGGCTGGGATCTGGAGAGCCTTGATCGAGTCGGGCGCGGGGAGTGGCCTGGAACCGGCAGGGCTCGGGGCGCGCGACACGCTGCGTCTCGAGATGGGCTATGCGCTCTATGGCAATGATATCGATGAATCCACTACGCCCCTCGAGGCGCGTTTGGGATGGACGGTCAAGCTAGACAAAGACGACTTCGTTGGGCGTGAAGCGCTACAGCGGCAGAGAGACGGCGGAGTCGAGCGCAGACTTTGCGGATTCATCCTCAAGGAGCGCGGTTTCCCCCGTGCCGGTTACCCGGTGAAGTGCGATGGACTCGATGCCGGAACAGTCAGGAGTGGGACGGTCGGCCCGACTGTGGGGCGGGGGATTGGAACGGCGTATTTGCCCAGCGGGAGCAGCGAGCCCGGGACCGCGCTCTCGATTCTTATCCGCGGCAAAGAGGTGCCTGCCGAGGTTGTTCGCATGCCCTTCTACGAGGGAGGCTCGCTGAAGCGGTAATCCGCTCCAGAGTCTACTGATGGCCAAGATACTCCTTACGACAGCCAACCCTGAAGTCGCTGCTCAGCTGAAAGCGGCTTTCGAGCCCGATGACCAGGTCGAATTCGTCTCCGGCCCTCAAGACGTGGAAGCAGCGCTGGAAGGCTCCGGAGTCGGAGAAGCCGCGCTGATAGTCACCGACGCTCCGTCTGAGACGCTCGCCCATAGCTTCGTGAGAGCTGCATCGCGGGAGAGTACAGGCGTTCCGATCATCGCGGTGTTCGATGAGAGCGAAGTCATCTCCGCAGGTCTTCCGATCCGGCTCGGGTTCGACGACTACTTCGTCCAGCCTATCGATCCGGAGGAGGTCGCCCTGGTCACCCGCAGGTCGATTGGGCGCAAGCATCTCCAGGATGATCTGGGCATAGTGGGCAGCACCGAAGCCATCCACGAAGTGATAGATCGTATCGCCTTGGTTGCGCCGGTGGGTTCTACCGTGCTGATCACCGGAGAGAGTGGTGTTGGGAAAGAGTTGGTTGCGAGAGGCCTGCAGAAGCTGTCGCCGCGGCGCGGCAGGCCGTTCATCGCGGTCAATATCGCTGCGCTTCCGGAGACGTTGCTCGAATCCGAACTCTTCGGGCACGAAAAAGGAGCGTTCACGGGTGCGGCCTCGCTGCGCAAGGGGATGTTCGAGCTGGCGGACAGAGGCACAATCTTTCTCGATGAAGTGAGCGAGATGCCGCTCGGCCCACAGACAAAGCTGCTGCGCGCGATCGAGGAAAAGGAGTTCATGCGCGTCGGGGGAAGCGCTCCCATCAAAGTAGATGTGCGCGTGATTGCCGCGACCAATCGGGATCTGCGTCACGCCGTCGCGCTGGGGGAATTTCGCAGGGACCTGTTCCATCGCATCAACGTCCTGCAGATCAATATCCCGCCTCTACGAGAACGACGTGAGGATATCCCGCTGCTCGTCCGCGATTTCATCCGCAGGCTCAGCGCTGAGCACCATAAGAACTTCCAGGGGATCACGCCGGAGGCGATGGAGATGCTCCGGCGCTACGATTGGCCGGGTAATGTGCGAGAGCTGAGGAACCTGGTCGAGTCGATGGTGGTTCTCGCCCCGGGAATCGTCATAGGTCCGGAGGACATTCCGCCGGAAGTGCGACGGGGAGCGGACCACGCCTACCTGCCGCAGCCCGTAGTCCCCCACGCTCCCCGCTCCGAGCCCGGCACGGCCCCCGCCGCTCAGATGGAATTCATATTCAGGACTCTCGTCGAGCTCAAGCTCGATATGTCGGACCTGCGCGACCAGTTCGAGCGCTACAAGCAGCTGCACCCCGAGCTACTGAGGCACCGGGAAGCTGTGGCGATCCCACCGGCCGGCGCCGCCATGGAACGTCTCGAGCCGCGCCGAAGGCCAGTGGAGGTGCTATCTCCTGTGGTCGACGCTCCGGTTTCTTTGACCGAGACGGAGCCGGCGGAGTCGAACGGGGGAACGATCACGTTCACTCTGGGGATGACGATGCAGGAGTTAGAGCGGGCGGCGATAGCGGCGACCTTGGCCGCTGTGAATGGAAATCGGAGGCGTGCCTCCGAGAAATTGGGAATTGGCGAGCGAACGCTTTATCGTAAACTGAAGGAGTACGATATCGAAACCTGAGAGTCAGGATTTCGCTCGCGCGAATACGCGCGCTCGCTCGGTCTCAAGAGTGCTCACCACCGAGATCCACCGCGCCGATTGCACGCCACGGTATTCCACCGTAAGAACGACCTCCAGGTCGATCGCCGGATCAAACACGTACAGCGCCGATTGCGTCACCTGCTGCATCAACTGCTGCTGGCCCCAATCGGGTGTGAGCGGCACGATGCCCAGCGGGAAGTAGAGAATTCCCCGGCTCAGGATCTGAACCTCTGTAGGGAAGAATTCTTCCTGCTGCTGGCGCGTGAAGAACGAGACGAGAACGACTAGCGGCTCCTGGCGGAGGCCGTTGCGCCGGGCGATATCCTGGATTTGCGCGCTACGCGAGCCTCTGAGGCTCTTGAGCCTTTGATACGTGTCGGGGGCCGCCAGGCGAATCACCTCTTCGGCCATAGGGGTCACCTTGACGCCTACGAGTCCCACCTCGAGCGGCACAGTGAACTGATCCTGTCTCAGTGTGCCGTATCCTGGCGGTGGCAGCTGCTCGGTGTCATCGTCTCGGGTCTGGGCCGCGGGAGCTGGCTCGCGCGAGTCGCCCACCGCGGACTCGGATGAAGACGAAGCGCAGCCCGGGGCGAGGAGGCCTACGGCGAGGGCGTAGACAAAGCGGGAGGAGTGTTTTCTGATCATGTCATCTAACCCGTTCAAGCTTCCTTTCGTTGAGCCTCAGCCTCGAGAACGAGAATGGGCTCCGCCCCTTCTTCGATGCATTCGCGCGTGATGATGACTTCTTGTATATCTCGGCGCGAGGGGAGATCAAACATGACATTCAACATGTGCTCTTCGATGATGGACCGGAGCCCGCGCGCGCCGGTTCCGCGATCGATTGCCCTACGCGCGATGGCCTGCAGGGCCTCTTCTTCGAACTTGAGACGGATGTCCTCGAGCTCCACCATCTTCTGATATTGCTTGACAATGGCGTTCTTTGGCGTCTGCAGGATATCCATCAGGGCAGTCTCGTCGAGCTCATCAAGCGCAACCAGCACGGGTAGCCTCCCGACCAGCTCCGGAATCAAGCCGTAGCGAATCAGATCCTCGGGCTCGACGAAATGGAAGGCTTCGTAGGTGCCACTACCCTCTGCCGATTCGAGCTTGGCGCGCGCTGCGCTGGCGGCGCTGCGGCCGAATCCGATGCTGCGCGTGCCGACGCGAGACTCGATGATCTTCTCCAATCCGTCGAAGGCGCCGCCGCAGACGAAGAGGATGTTACGCGTATCGATTTGAATGTACTCTTGCTGGGGATGCTTGCGCCCGCCTTGGGGTGGGACGTTCGCTACCGTCCCCTCGAGTATCTTCAGTAGCGCTTGCTGTACCCCTTCGCCCGATACATCGCGTGTGATCGAAGGGTTCTCGGACTTGCGCGCGATTTTGTCCAGTTCGTCGATATACACTATGCCGCGCTGCGATTCGGAGATATTGTAGTCGCCCGCGTGTAACAGCTGAACGAGAATATTCTCTACGTCTTCCCCGACGTAGCCGGCCTCCGTCAGCGTCGTCGCGTCGGCGATGGTGAACGGTACTTCCAGCAGACGGGCGAGCGTTTGAGCCAGAAGGGTCTTACCGACCCCCGTCGGCCCTAGTAGTAAGATGTTGGACTTCTCGATCTCGACATCTTCGACGAGGCTCTGGTTGTTGATTCGCTTATAGTGGTTATAGACGGCTACGGCGAGCGACTTCTTCGCCTTCTCCTGGCCAATCACGTATTGGTCGAGCGTGCCCTTGATCTCCTGCGGCGTTGGAATCTGCGAGACCGTTTCCGCAGTAGAACGCTCCTCCTCCTCTGCAAGGATCTCGTTGCAGAGAGAGATGCACTCGTTGCAAATGTAGACATTGGGCCCGGAGATGAACTTGCTTCCGGTATCCTTGGGCTTTCCGCCGAACGGGCAGCGTAGATTCTTATCGCTCGGAGTCGTCATTTGGGACCGCCGCCCCCCCCGCCTCCCCCGCCAGCCCCGCCCCCGTTCTTACCGTCGCCGCTGGCGACACCGCCTTTGTGAGTGATGATGGTGTCGATCAAGCCGTACTCGACGGCCTCTGCAGGCGACATGAAGCGGTCGCGATCTACGTCATCGGTGATCTTCTCTATCGGCTGATCCGTATGCTCGGCCAGGATTTCGTTGATTCGCCCGCGCGCGAACAAGATCTCCTTCGCCTGAATCTCGATATCCGAAGCGGTCCCCTGGGAGCCGCCTGACGGTTGATGGATCATGATACGCGAGTTGGGCAGCGCGGATCTCTTACCCGGTGAACCGGTCCCCAAAAGTAGGGCTCCCATCGAAGCCGCCATGCCCATGCAGATCGTCGATACTGGGGCTTGCATGTATTGTATCGTATCGTAAATCGCTAGCCCGGAGTAAACGCCGCCTCCGGGACAGTTGATGTAGAGGTAAACGTCTTTCTCAGAGTTCTCAGCTTCAAGGAACAAGAGCTGAGCTATCAAGATGTTGGCTACTTCGTCGTTGATCGGCGAGCCCAGGAACACTATGCGGTCCATCAAGAGGCGTGAGAAGATGTCGTAGACTTTCTCACCGCGGCTGGACCGCTCGATTACGTACGGGGCATACGGCGTCATGGCTCTTTCTTTCCGCTACGAGTTAATGGAACTATGCCAACGCACGATCACGCTGGCTATCCTCAATCTCGGATTGCTGTTTCAAGAAGCTGAAGACCTTCTCGTCGACGATCCGCCGTTCTATCTCCTTCAGCCCGCCAGACTTCGCTAGCCGGGCTCTGACTTTAGTGGGCGGTTTGCCCGTCCGCTTTGCGAGCGCGTCCACCCGCTCCTTTACCTCCTCGGCGGAGGCCTCAAAACCCTGATCTTCCGCGATGCGCTGCAGAATCAGGCTGCGTTTGATACCCCAGAGCGCCGTGGGACGTGCCTCTTCAACGGCCGCGCGCACGACCTCGGCGTCGGCGCCCTCGGGCGGGGGTCCGAGCAGGGCGCCGATGTAGTGGTTGATCATGGTATCCGGCACCTCAAAAGGGTTTGACTGCATGATCTGCTCGATCAACTGGCGCTCCAGCTCGAGCTCGCCCTGGTGTTCCTTCTCCCGTTGAACGCCCGCCGCCAACGCTTCCCTCAGCGCTTCGAGACTGTCATGGTCCGATACCGATTTCGCTAGCTCGTCGTCGAGCTCTGGCAGCTCCTGCTCCATGACCTGCTTCAACTCGATCCGCAGTTGCTGGCTTTGGCCGCGTTTATCCTCATCGGGAAAGTCGTCTGGGAATTCTACGGTGAAACCGTCTGAGCTGCCGGGTTCAAGAGTCATGATGGCGGACTCGACTCCCGGAATCGCATGCCCCTGGCCCAGCACGAAGTTGTACGGGCGCGGCTGATGGTCATCGCTCTCGAGATTCGTGATCTCGATCTGAATGTTGTCCCCTGCCTCGGGGCGGCGCTCCACTGGCTTCCAGAGCGCAGCCTGCTCGCGCAGCTTGGCCAGAAGCTCGTCGACGTCTGCTTCGCGAAGCTCGATCGCCGGGCGATTGATGCGGAAGCCCCCCAACCTGCCTAAGCTAATTTGAGGCCGTACATCGAACTGCACCTCGAAAGTGAACTCGGCGGCGGAGTCGTAGCTGAGGTTGGCCAGGCGCGGCTCGCTGATCGGATCGAGATCGTTGTCGCGGACCGCCTCCTGGAAAGCGTCATCGATCAGCTTATTCTGCGTCTGACGATCGATATCCTCCGCGTAGCGCGCCTCCAGAATATGGACCGGCACTTTGCCCTTGCGAAAACCATGGATCCGCACGCGCTTCGATAGCTGCCGGGCGACTTGCGACCGCGCCGACCGAACGCGTTCCGTCGGCACAGTGATCACCATCTTGCGGCTCCAAGCGGCACCTTCCTCAATGGATACCTGGAGTCCGTCATCGATCTGGGATCGTGCCAAGGCCAGTCCTGCCCTAGAGTGAAGTCGACGCGAGATGCGAAAGGGGGGACTCGAACCCCCACGGCCGGGTGGCCACCAGCTCCTAAGGCTGGCGCGTCTACCGATTCCGCCACTTTCGCGCGAGTGGCCAGTTCGGCCGCCCAGTGGCCAAGATCCGCCAGCAGCCCTATGATAGGCGCCAAAAAAAGGTTACCCGAAACCCCCCAAAGGTCAAGGAATCGGGGGCCATCGCATCTTTCGGAACAAGAAGGGTTAGGATAGGGCAGGGGGCTGAGGGGGCTGAGGGCGCTGAGGGGGCTGCGAATCGGCGCCCCCCCCCACCCCTCCCCCCCGCCCCCTCGCGTACGTTTATTCCTCGGGAAGCTCAAAGTTGAAGACCCGGCGTAGGAGGTCCCCATCTCGTCCCGTGGCCACCGCTTCCAGCGATACCACCGATCCCGCCTCTAGGTCCTCCAGGGCACGATCGAAATCTCCAACGCTCGTGACCACCTTCCCGTTCACTCTCTGGATCACCCAGCCTTCTGACAACCCCGAGCCCGCTGCGGGTCCGAATCGGGCGACATCTGTGACGATCACTCCCTCAATCGATGCCCCGCCTTCGGGCAGGCCAGCCTGGCTGGCCAGCTCCGGACTCAGGTTCCGGACTTGAACGCCGAGCAGCGTCGTCGCACGACGCGTGTCGGAGTTGCTGGTAGCGACTTCGGGCTGAGGTACGGGAGCCTCCATCAGACTCACCGTGAACTGCATCGCCCGTCCGAAGCGCATGACGCTTATCGAGACTCGATCGCCTGGCTCGTAGGACGCTATGACTCGCTGCAGCTGGCCAACCCGGTCCACCGACCTGCCGTCGATGGAGATGATGACGTCCTCGCGCTGAAGTCCGGCCTTGCGAGCAGGGCTTTCGGGGGGCTGGAAGTCTTGAACCAGCACGCCCCTAGGGCGGTCGAGACCGTAGAGTCTGGCATCGGCTCGATTGACCGAACCGACTACGACTCCAAGAGCCGCGCGCCGTACGCGCCCGTACGCGATCAGGTCCTCCATGACGTCCTGCGCCAGGCTGACCGGGATCGCGAAGCCGTAGCCCTGATAGAAGCCGGTCACGCTTGCGATTGCGGTATTGATCCCGATGACCTCCCCGCGGTAGTTAACCAGCGGGCCGCCAGAGTTGCCAGGGTTAATGACCGCGTCCGTCTGGATCAGGTCCTCGATGGCGTATTGGCTCCCACCAGCGGCGCGCTGGATGATCCCCAGGCTGCGCCCCTTGGCGCTGATGATGCCGGTGGTTACGGTGAAAGGTAGAGCTGAGCCGAACCCCGTGCCCGGGTTGCCTATGGCCATGACGAGCTCGCCCACTTCGGCGGCCTCCGAGCTGCCAAGCTTTACGGACGGCAGGTTGTCGGAATGAATCCTCAGCACCGCCACATCCGTGGTTGGATCGCGGCCCACGAGCTCCGCCGGCAGTCGCCGCCCGTCCATGAGCTCGACGGTGATCCTCTCGGCTCGCGCCACGACATGATTGTTGGTCAGAATGTAACCGTCGTCCGAGACCAGGAAGCCCGATCCCCGCCCCAGCGGCACGTCGAAGGGCAACGGCTGATCCTGCCGGGAGGGGCCAAAAAGGTCCTGAAGGCGATTGGGCGCCTGCAATTCCGGCGTGCCACGCGTGTCGATGGAGACGACCGCGGGAGTCACCGCCTTCGCTATCTCCACCAGCCCTTTGCTCACGGCTGCGAGCGCCGCCACGTCCGACTGTACGTCAGGCAGCGCGGCCGTTGGATCGGAGACAGCGGGAGCCGCGAGTCGGGGCGACGCCATGGCGGCTGTTATCCCGTACGAGTCACCGCCCCGCAGCCATCGCAGCCCCGAGGCCAGCCCCAAACTCAGCATGAGGCCCAGTGACGTGAAAAGCACAACCTTCAGCTTGATTCTGAGAGGGTCACTCATAGCGAAATCCCTAACTATCTATTTGCAAGTCAAGAAAGGCGCGGAAACGTGTGGTTTCCAGCCTCTACACGGGCCATCCCCCGCGGTTCCGGCCGGGCGGCCTCGAGCGCGACGAGACCGGGCCCCTTTTTTAACAGGCCCGTACTAATATGATGCGTGAAGCGGCCGCGCAGTTGCGCGGCCGCTTCATGCTTACTCGCCCTTCTCCTCTTCGACGATCTCGTAGTCCGCTTCGACCACGTCGGGCGCGGCTTCGGCCTCGGC
The DNA here is from genome assembly GCA_947581815.1 of Candidatus Indicimonas acetifermentans. GTDB lineage: Bacteria > Gemmatimonadota > Gemmatimonadetes > Palauibacterales > KS3-K002 > Indicimonas > Indicimonas acetifermentans. The sequence goes on from CANPVX010000020.1 coordinate 18,338, forward strand.
CTCGGAGCTGCTACTCGCATCGCCAGATCCGCCTCCGCCCTCGCCTCCGCCCTCGCCCCCGCCGGCCGCCGCCTGCGCCTCGTACAGCTTCTGTCCAGCGGCGGAGAAGGCCTGCATCAGCTCGTCGTGGGAGCGATTCAGCTCGCCATCGTCCTGGCTCTCCTTCACCGTCTTTTTTGCGCCCTCCAGCGCCTCGTCCAGACGCGTCTTCGTGGCTTCGTCCAGCTTCTCGGCCCACTCCGTCGCTTCTTTTTCGACGCGGTAGACCAGACTGTCCAGCTTGTTGCGAGCCTCAACGTAGTGCCGAGCTGCTTCATCCTCGGTGGCGTGCTGCTCCGCCTCCTTGACCATTTTCTCGATCTCGGCGTCAGTCAGCCCGGAGGTAGCTTCGATCCGGATCTTCTGTTCCTTTTCGGTCGCTCGGTCCTTCGCTGACACGTGAAGGATACCGTTAGCGTCGATATCGAAGATGACCTCCACTTGAGGCACTCCACGCGGAGCCGGCGGGATGCCCGTCAACTGGAAACGGCCTATCGTCTTGTTCCCTGATGACATCGGGCGTTCCCCCTGTAGGACGTGGATGTCCACCGTCGTCTGGACGTCCTCCGCAGTAGAGAACACTTCGGCCTTTTTCGTGGGGATGGTCGTATTCCTCGGGATGAGAGTCGTCATCACGCCGCCTAGCGTCTCGATCCCGAGGGACAGAGGCGTAACATCGAGCAGCAATACATCGCTGACCTCCCCCGCGAGCACCCCGGCCTGTATCGCCGCCCCTATTCCAACGACCTCATCGGGGTTCACGCCCTTATGGGGTTCCTTCCCGAAAAAGTCCCTCACCACTTCCTGTACCTTGGGTATCCTCGTGGAGCCACCAACCAAGATCACCTCGTCGATGTTCTCAGGCTTCAGCTTCGCGTCTTCGAGCGCCTGCTTCATCGGCGGGATCGTTCGCTGGATGAGGTCGTCCACCAGCTGCTCCATCTTGGCGCGGGTTAGCTTGATGTTGAGGTGCTTCGGGCCAGACTGGTCCGCGGTGATGAAGGGCAGATTGATGTCAGTCTCCATCGTGCTCGACAGCTCGCACTTGGCCTTCTCAGCCGCCTCTTTCAGCCGCTGAACCGCCATCGGATCCTGCGAGAGATCGATACCTTGATCCTTCTTGAACTCGGCGACGAGCCATTTGATGATACGATCGTCGAGGTCGTCGCCGCCCAGGTGTGTATCACCGTTCGTAGACTTGACCTCGAACACGCCCTCGCCCAGTTCGAGGATGGAGATATCGTATGTGCCACCTCCCAGGTCGAAGACCGCGATCGTCTCTTCGGCCTTCTTCTCCAGGCCGTACGCCAGCGATGCCGCTGTAGGTTCGTTGAGAATTCGCAGCACCTCGAGCCCCGCTATCTTGCCCGCATCCTTCGTCGCCTGACGCTGACGGTCGTTGAAGTAGGCCGGTACCGTGACCACGGCCTGCGTCACCGGCTGCCCGAGATAGTCCTCGGCGGTCTGCTTCATCTTCTGGAGCACCATCGCCGAAATCTCGGGCGGTGAGTAGCGCTTACCGTCGATATCGACAAACGGACGACTGTTGTCGTCACAAACTACCTTGTAGGCTACTCGATCAATCTCGGTCTTCAGCTCCTCGCACGTGCTCCCCATGAAGCGTTTGATCGAATAGACCGTCTTCTGCGGGTTCGTTATAGCCTGGCGCTTGGCAACCTGGCCCACCAGCCGCTCATCGTCCTTCGTGAACGCGACGACCGAAGGCGTCGTCCGCGAGCCTTCCTGGTTAGGGATGACCACCGGGTCGCCGCCCTCCATCACGGCAACTACCGAGTTCGTCGTACCCAGGTCGATGCCTATTACTTTTCCGGTACCTTTTGCCATGTCGATCCGCCTCGATCCGATAAACAAGAAACAGCGTTCCGGTGACGCCGCGCTCGCCCAGTCCCCGCTGAGGAACCGTCGAGCGCTGTGGCCCCGAGACGCGCAATAACCGAAGTAACGGTGCCTCAAGGTGCAACCCGCGTGCCAGTCGAAGCGCTGCATTCTGCGGCGGGAAACACACGTAGCGCCGACGATTACCGACAATCTGGCGCGCCGCGCGGGCTGACATATGCCAAAATGGCAGTCTCCGGGAGCTTCCGACCCGCCATCGTTGACCCGAAGCCCGCCCAAGTCGTAGCTTGCAGTTCGCTTGGCGCTGAGTAGAGAGATGATCCCCTTAAAAGATGAAAACCCAACCGAGCTCGTGCCCCTGGTCACGCTTGGGCTCATAGCAGCTAACGTGGCCGCCTGGGTGCTCGTTCAAGGGATGGGAGTCGATCTGCAGAGTTCGGTTTGCCGGTACGGGTTGATCCCGGTCGAGATCACCCACCAGCCTAGCGTCGGGTCGTCGATCTGCAGCTTAGGCGGCATCACGTGGACGGCTGCTTTCACATCCATGTTCATGCATGGGGGCTGGTTTCATCTGGGCAGTAACATGCTGTTCATGTGGGTGTTTGCGAATAACGTAGAGGATTCGATGGGGCACTTCCGCTTCTTGGTCTTTTACCTGATCGTCGGTCTGGCGGCGGCGGCGATACATATTCTGTTGAATCAGAGCTCTTCGATCCCGACGGTGGGCGCCTCCGGGGCGGTCAGCGGGGTCCTGGGCGCCTACATGCTTCTATACCCGCGCGTACAGGTCCATGTCTTCCTGCCTCCGTTCTGGCTGTTTCGGCTATCAGCGGGTTTCGTCCTCGGCTACTGGATCGTTATCCAGCTTGTCATCGGGTTCAGCCAACTAGCGGCGGGCGCGCAGGCCTCCGGCGTCGCCGTTTGGGCGCATATTGGCGGTTTCTTCGCGGGGCTGGTCTTGATCAAGGCGTTCGTTCGGCCTGAATTGGTCGGCGCCAAGCGGGAGGGAAGGCGGCTGGACAAGCGGGAGATCAGATCGCGCCGTCTCTGGATCTAGTCGGAATCTGAGGAGCTGTCGGGATCTTCGACATCAGCCCAGTGATTGAGGGGACCGTGACCCGCTCCCAGGCCCGGAGCGGTCTCGATAGCGCGCTGAACGAAGAGCCGCGCTCTCGTAACCGCGAGCTCTCGTGGCCAACCCAGCGCTAGTCCGGCGCAGATAGCCGCAGACAATGTGCAGCCCGTTCCGTGGGTGTGTCGCGTTTCGAGGCGAGTATGGCTCCATTGCCGCCAGAGATCACCGTCGTAGTAGATATCTGTGACGGTATCGCCGGCCAGGTGACCGCCTTTTAACAGGACGGATCTCGCGCCCTGGGCTACGATGATAGCGGCCGCTGCCTTCATATCGTCGTGATTCTCGACGGGACGGCCCGTCAAGATGGAAGCCTCAGGCAGGTTCGGGGTAACGACTTCGGCCAAAGGGAGGAGCAAAGAGGCGAGGGCATGGACCGCATCCGCTTCAAGCAGTCTGTCCCCCGTCTTGGCCACCATTACCGGATCGAGGACGTAACGCTCGAGCGCGGCTTCCTCGAGAGCGCGCGCCACGCTCTCGATGATGGCGGTATCTGCGAGCATCCCGCTCTTAACGGCAGCCGGCTTAAGGTCTCCCGCGACGGCCATGATCTGCTGAAACACGACTCTCGAATCGATCTTTTGAATCGCGCTGACGGCCTCCGTATTCTGAGCGGTGACGGCCGTGATGGCGGATGTACCGAAAACACCGAAGGCCTGGAAGGTCTTGAGATCGGCCTGGATCCCGGCTCCGCCGCCGCTGTCGCTGCCGGCGATCGTGAGCGCTACCACAGGTCTGCTCAACAAGTCCCTCCTGACTGGGGGTTTGTCGCCCTCCGACGCGGAGTCTGAATGGATGATCACTAAGTCGCAAGCGAAGCTGATTCGGAGACTAGGAGCGCGCAAGCGGCGCGAGGGTGAGAAAGCCTTCCTCGTCGAGGGCGTGCGAGCCGTCGAGGAGCTGTTGCGCAGCGAGTTGACGATCGATCTCCTCGTAACCGCCCCCAACCTCTCCGGAACCGCCCGCGGTCGCGACTTGCTGGACCGCATAGAGAAAGGCGACTGGGCTCGGGCGGCCGTCTCCGAGGAGGAGCTCCGCCGGCTGGCTTCGACCGAATCTCCTCAGGGGGTGCTGGCCGTCGCGCTCAAGGTCTCAGCGAGCCTCGAGGATTGGGAGCCGGCGGGTGAGGCGGCGATACTGGTCTTCGACCGCCTCAGCGATCCTGGAAATCTGGGAACGCTTCTCAGGGCGGCTCACGGGTTGGGCGCGGACTGGGCCGTCACTCTGCCGGGCAGCGTGGATCCGTGGAACCCCAAGGCCGTTCGCGCCTCAGCGGGCTCGCTATTCAGCCTTCCGGTGTCTCAGGAGCCTTGGTCGCTGGTCGTGGCCTGGCTACGGCGACACGACTTCACCATCTTGTGCGCCGACCCCGGCGGGCAGACCGTGCCCAGAGCGGGGGTATCCCCCGCCCCCGCCCGTTTCGCTCTCGTTGTCGGGAGCGAGCCGACGGGCTTGTCGGATGAGGTGCGCGCTGAGTGCCAACGCCTCGTCGCCATCGATCTGGTCGGCGGAGCCGAGTCGCTCAACGCTGCGATCGCTGGTGCTCTCCTGCTCGATCGCCTGTTATCCGGTTGAATCGAATAAGAAGGCCGACGCATGCCCGAACCGCTTCTGCTGACCTTTGTCGCCGCGCTGGGCCTATCGCTCGGTTCGTTCCTGAACGTGTGCATACTTCGGCTCCCCGGGGGCGAGTCCATCTTGCATCCGCGCTCGCGCTGCACGTCGTGCGAGCGACAGCTGAGCTGGTACGAGAACATTCCCGTGCTCAGCTACCTGGCCCTCCGGGGCCGCTGTCGGACTTGCGGCACGCGGATCTCTGTCATGTATCCGTTGGTCGAGCTAGCTACGGGTCTGATTTGGTTCGGGTCATTCTATTACTTCGATAGCCGATGGCATGCTCTCTCCGCGGCGGTCTTCGGGACGCTGCTTCTGGGAATCACACTCACGGACGCTCGGGAGTACATCATCCCTGATCAGTTCAGCCTCGGCGGTCT
>CANPVX010000021.1 GCA_947581815.1 Candidatus Indicimonas acetifermentans
ACGTTCTCCTCGATCATCAGCGACCCGAAATCATTGCAGCCAAAGCGCAGCGCGATCTGGGCCATCTTGGGACCCTGGGTCACATAGGATACCTGGAGATTATCCACGTTATCCAAGACGATGCGCGACGCCGCAACGGTTCGTAGATAGTCGACTCCGGTCGCCTCTGCGATTCCCTCCATCTCCGTCCCCCTGGGCTGCATCGACCAAGCGATGAAGGCAGTGAACATACCCGTGCGCGACTGGAGGGCTTTGATCTGGAGCATGTGCTCCAGCCGGTCCTCGACGGTCTCGCCGGCGCCGTACATCAGGGTCGCCGTCGTTAGCATGCCGAGCCGGTGCGCCGTTTCGTGGATCTCTATCCAGCGCGCCGTGTTGATCTTCTTCTTGGCGATCACCTCGCGGACATCATCCACGAGTACCTCAGCGCCTGCGCCGGGCATCGAATCGAGGCCGGCCTCGGCAAGCGTTCGAAGGGTCTCCTCGATAGAGAGCTTGGATATCCGGGCGATGATATCGATCTCCGACGCGGAGAATCCGTGCACGTGGATCGGATGGTGCTCTTTGATGTAGCGGAGGAGATCGATGTACCAGTCGAGTTTTAGATAGGGGTTGTGCCCTCCCTGCATTAGGATCTGCACGGCACCCAGCTTCTTGGCCTCGTCTATCTTGGCGCCGATCTGCTCGTAGGAAAGCGTGTACGCTTCGCTGTGGCCCGGCCGGCGGTAAAACGCGCAGAACTTACAGTCCGTGATGCACACGTTCGTGTAATTGATGTTGCGATCAACGATATAGGTGACGTGCCCTTCGGGGTGGCGGGCGGCCCGCAGGCGGTCGGCTTCGCCTCCAAGCTCCAGCAAAGGCATGTCACGGTAGATATCGAGCCAGTCCGCAATCTCGCCGCGGGCGAATCCCAGCTCGGCACCGACCTCCAACAGCGCCATCAGTATTCCCGGATGACGTTGTAGAGAGAGTCGCGTTCCACGGGCCGCTTCCCAGCGTCTTTTATAAGGTGGATGATCTCGTCGAAAGGCAGGCCTACAGGCGTATCCGCACCGGCGTCGTGAGTGATCTTCTCGAGCACCACGGTCCCCTCGAGATCGTCGATCCCGAAGCTCAGCGCGATCTGGGAGACCTTGGTCGTCACCATGATCCAGTGCGTCTTGATATGCGGGATGTTGTCGAGGAACAGGCGGCCCACGGCTAGATTTTTCAGGTCGTCCATGCCGGTAGTCCGCCTTCCCCGCCAGCCCAGCTGCTCGCCGAGGGCGTTATCCTCGGGGTGGTAAGCCAGCGGGATATAAGTCAGGAAACCGCCGGTCTCGTCCTGTAGATCGCGCAGCATGGCCAGATGGCTGACGCGGTCCTCCATCGTCTCCACGTGGCCGTACAAAAGCGTGCAATTCGTCGGGATGCCCAGCTTGTGCGCCTCGCGGTGCACGCGGATCCATTCCTCGGCGACCAGCTTGCGGTCTGCGATCGTGTCGCGGACAGCCGGGCTGAAGACCTCCGCGCCGCCGCCCGGCATGGTGTCCATACCGGCCTCTTTGAGAGCCTCGAGCACCTCGACGCTAGTGACGCTCTCGATCCTTGCCAGATGCGCGATCTCGACCGCGGTGAGCGCCTTGATCTGTGTCTCGGGATGGCGCTGCTTGAGCCCGCGGATGAGATCGGTGTAATATTCCAACCTCAACTTCGGGTGCAGCCCTCCGACGATGTGGAATTCGCGAATCCCCAGCTCCCGCGTAAGCTCGGCCTCCTCGAACGCTTCCTCCAACGGCATGGTGTAGGCTCTGGCGTGCGTCGGGCTCACGCCGAAGGAGCAGAACACGCACACCGTATTCAGTATGCAGACGTTAGTCGGGTTGATGTGCTGGTTGGCGACGAAGTAGACGCGATCCCCGTTCATCCGCCGGTTCACGAGGTCGGCCATAGCGCCGATAGCCAGAAGGTCATCGGACTTGAACAGCGTCACGGCTTCTTCGAAACCCAATCGCTCCCCTGCCCTGACCTTATCGGCGATCGGGTTCAGTGCGGGATCGCTGGGTCTCACGGCCAGATCTAGGTCGCGCTCCAGCAGTTCCGGCATACTCACTCCTCCCAGCGTCTCAGAGCCAGGCACACGTTGTGACCGCCGAAGCCGAAGGAATTCGTCAGCGCGACGTTGACTTTCTGCTCGATCATCCGGTTGTGCGCGTAGTTCAGATCGCACGCGGGGTCCTCTTCCCTGAAGTTGATCGTCGGCGGGATTTTACCCTCGCTCAATATGAGCGAGGTGACCGCGAACTCGACGCCTCCGGCGGCGCCGAGGGTATGACCCGTCATCGACTTAGTCGAACTGACGACGAGGCTCTGTGCGTGATCGCCGAAGACATGCTTGATCGCCACCGTCTCTGTGGCGTCGTTCTGAGGCGTGGACGTGCCGTGCGCGTTGATGTAGTCGACTTGCTCGGGCTGGAGACCCGCATCGGCAAGCGCCAGCTTCATCGCCCGCTGGGCCCCCTCCCCCTCGGGCGCGGGGGCGGTCATGTGGTAGGCGTCCGCCGTCTGCCCGTAGCCGATGATCTCGGATATGATCTTCGCTCCACGCGCCTGCGCCGACTCCAAGTCCTCTAGGATCACCATCCCGCAACCTTCGCCCAGCACGAATCCATCTCGCGTCGCGTCGAACGGGCGGCTGGCGGTCTCCGGCGAATCGTTCCTGAACGACAGCGCCCTCATCGAGGCGAATCCCGCCATCGTCAGCGGAGTCACGGCCGCTTCGGAGCCCCCGGCGATGATCATGTCGGCCACGCCATCGCTGATCAAGTTGAAGGCGTTTCCAAGCGCATGCGCGCTGGAGGCGCAAGCGGAGACCGTTGTGTAGTTGGGGCCCTTCGCGTCATAGCGCATGGAGATAAGACCCGGCGCCATGTCGGCGATAAACATCGGCACGAAGAACGGAGAGATCTTGGAGGCGCCACGCTCAACGAGCTTCTTGTGTTGGTCTTCGAGTGTGGCGATTCCGCCGATTCCGCTTCCGGTGATCACACCGAAGCGGGAGGGCTCCACATCGGGACGTTTGCCATCGTCAAAACCCGCGCTTCGCATCGCTTGCGCCGACGCCGCCAGCGCAAGCCGTGTGAACCGGTCCGTGCGCTTGATCTCCTTACGATCCATATAGAGCGTCGGGTCGAAGTCCTTCACCTCGCTGGCGAACCGCACCGGGAGTTCCGAAGGGTCGAACTGCGTGATCGTGCCACTGCCGCTGACCCCGGAGAGAAGCGCTTCCCAAGTGCTGGACACATCATTCCCGACCGACGTGACGAGGCCTAGCCCCGTCACAACGACCCGACGCTTCACTGGCTGAGATTTCTTCGTCATGTTGTCGTACAATCTCGAGACCTGCGATTAACCTTCTTCCTTGCCCTCGAGGTAGGCGACCGCGTCCCCGACCGTCTCCATTTTCTCGGCATCCTCGTCGGGGATCTCGATGCCGAATTCTTCCTCAAAAGCCATGACCAGCTCGACGGTATCGAGCGAGTCGGCTCCGAGATCATCCACGAACGAGGCCTCCGCCGTGACCTTGGAAGACTCAACCCCTAGCTCGTTTACGATGATGTCGCGCACGCGTGATTCGATGTCCGCCATAGGTATCTCCCGTGACTTGCTGGACGAAAAACGGTTCTCCCCAGAGGTGAATCCTCGGAAAATTACTACATGACCATGCCCCCGTCTACAACAATAACCTGGCCCGTTATGTATCCCGCCCCGGGGCTCGCCAGGAAACGTATCACCGGCGCCACGTCTTCGGGCTCGCCCAGACGGCCCATGAGGATGCGTTCGGCCAGATGCTTTCGCGCCTCGCCCGCTAGATCGGCCGTCATCTGGGTATCGATGAACCCCGGTACGACCAAGTTTGCCCTGATGCCTCGACCGGCCAACTCCTTGGCGACCGACTTCGTGAGGCCCACGAGACCCGCCTTTGCGGCCGCATAATTCGCCTGCCCTGCGTTTCCCACGAGGCCGACGACGCTCGATACGTTGATGATCACACCGGAGCGCTGACGCATCATCCCTCGAGCGACAGCACGAATCGTATTGAACGTGCCGGTCAGGTTGACATCGAGGGCGTAAGTCCAATCCTCATCCGTCATGCGAACCAGCAACTGATCCCGCGTATCGCCCGCGTTGTTCACGAGGATATCGATCGGACCCATCTCGGCTTGAACGGCGCCGACTACCTCAGTCACCGAATCCACATCGGTCACATCGCATGCGAAACAGCGACTGCCCGACACGTCTTTCGCCGCCTCGTCCGCTTTCCCTTTGTCGCGCGCGATGATCGCCACGCGCGCCCCTGCCTCAGTCAGCTCGCGGGCCGTGGCCAGCCCGATGCCCCGGGAGGCGCCGGTGATGAATGCGATCTTGCCTTCGAGCTCCCCCGTCATACCAAAGCCTCGCGCAGCCGGTTCGCGTCACCCGGACCCGCGACCGAGGTCCCTTCGAGGTTCGAGTCAATTCTTTTTAGCAAGCCGGTTAAAACCTTTCCTGGCCCGAGTTCCACTAGCTGTCGAACGCCAAGGTCAGCCAAAGTGATCATGCTGTCTGTCCAGCGGACCGGTGACGTCAACTGCTTCACGAGCAGCTCGCGGGCCTCGCTCGCCTGGGTAACCGGCTGGGCCGTGACATTCGAGATCACGGGGATCTGAGGATCGCTGAATGCCAGATCCTCCAGCTCCTCTCGCAAGCCCGCCTCGGCATCGCTCATGAGCGGAGAGTGAAAAGCCCCGCTCACCGCTAGCTGGCGCACCATCCTCGCCTGCGCTTCGCGGGCCAGATTGCTGGCGCGCTCGACGGCCGCGGGTTCGCCGGAAATGACGATTTGCTTCGGCGAGTTGTAGTTCGCGGCAACGACGATTCCGCCCTCATTACGAACCGACTCACATATCGTTTCAATCTCCGAAGCCTCGAGGCCAACTACGGCGGCCATCCTGCCGGGAGGCGATTCCGCCATCAACTCGCCGCGCCTGCGCACGAGCCGTACCGCTTCTTCGAACGCGAGGGACCCCGCAGCCGCGTAGGCGCTGAACTCACCCAGCGAGTGACCCGCCGCGTATGAGAGACGCGGAGCGAGCTCGTCCCTGACCACACTCCATACAGCGCAACTATGCACCATCAGGGCCGGCTGCGCGTTCTGGGTCTGCCTCAGCTCTTCCTCCGGTCCTTCCCAGGCGAGCCGGCGCAAGTCGAAGCCAAGCGCGTCATTGGCCCGCTCGAAGACGTCGGCAGCCGAGCCGAACGCATCGGCGAGCTCGCGGCCCATTCCGACATGCTGGCTGCCCTGTCCGGGGAAAAGTGCCGCGACCTGGCTCAAAGATCCCTTCCGGCTACCACCGGAGGAGGGTGGCGGCCCAAGTCAGCCCGGCCCCGAAAGTGACCATGAGCACGAGCGACCCGTCCTTTATTCGCCCCTGTTCGCGAGCTTCGTGCAGCGAGACCGGAATCGAAGCGGAAGATGTATTGCCGTAGCGATCGATATTAACCCAAACTCGGTCCATCGGGATGCCCGCGTACTTGGCCATCGCTTCGATGATCCTGATGTTGGCCTGGTGCGGTACCAGAAGATCGACGTCGCCGATGGCATACCCGGCCTCTTGCAGAACCACCTCCGCCGCCTCGCACATCGAACGCACGGCCGCCTTGAATATCTCGCGGCCGGCCATCTGCACGTAGCCATTGCCGGAGATCTCAGCGGCCTCCAGAGGGAATCCACCACCGCCCGCGCCGGCCGCGCCGCCCGCGCCGCCCGCCCCGCCGGCCGGCGGGCGGTGCAGCAGCTCCGCCAGCGTTCCGTCGGACCGCATATAGTTGGCGAGGATTCCGCGCCCATTCTCACGCGCCGCTTGTACAACCGCAGCTCCAGCGGCATCGCCGAACAGGACGCAGGTCGATCGATCCGTCCAATCCACAATCGCGCTCATCTTCTCGGCAGCGATGCAGACCGCGTTCTTGACTTCACCCGAGACGATCAACCCCCGAGCGATCGACAGCGCGTAGAGCCAGCCGCTGCAGGCACCCCAAACGTCGAACGCGACCGCATTGTGGGCTCCCAACTGCGCCTGTATATCGCAAGCGGTGGCCGGAAGAAGTCGATCCGGAGTCGCCGTCGAAACGATGAGAGCATCGACATCGCCCGGTTCGAGCCCAGCTTCATCGAGAGCCATCAACGTCGCTAGGTACCCCATCTCGGAAACGAGCATCTTCTCGTCGGCGATGCGGCGTTCCTTAATCCCGGTGCGCTCCGTGATCCACGAATCAGACGTTTCGACCAGCTGCTCGAGGTCGGCGTTGCTCAACACCTTCGAGGGAGCCCACATCCCCGTCGAGACCAGCTGGATCGTCGTCACGGGCACCGTCAGGCCTCCACCTGCGCCAGCCGCGACAGTTGGCGACTGAGGTGTTCTACCATGTTCCGTTCCACCGAATGTTTTGCCACACGAACAGCGTTTCGGATGGCCCGGGCCGGCGAGTCTCCGTGGCAGATGATCGTCACCCCGTCCACGCCCAATAGCGGTGCGCCGCCGAACTCCGTGTAGTCGAGAACGCGGCAGACGCTCTGAAGATCGATATTCGCCGCAGCGTCTGCGACGTTGCGACTGATGAGCTGGGCCACATAGCCGGCGACCGATTCGTAGAACTTCAACACAACGTTGCCCACAAACCCATCGCAAACTACGACGTCGTAATCGCCGCTAATGACGTCGCCACCCTCGGCGTTGCCGACGAAGTTGAGATCGCTGTCCTGCAAGAGCTTGAAGGCTTGAGTCGTCAGCTCATCGCCTTTCTCCGACTCTTCGCCGATGCTGAGCAGGCCGATTCGGGGAGATTCTCGACCCTCCAGATCCTGGATATAAATGTGACCGAGGTGGGCGAACTGAACGAGCTGATGCGGTTTGCTGTCGACGTTCCCCCCGACGTCAAGCATCAACGTCGGATGATCCGCCGCGCTGGGAAGCAGCGCTCCGATCGCGGGTCGATCAACTCCCGGCAGCGGTCCCAGAATCAAGATCGACGCCGCCAGGATGGCACCCGTGGAACCCGCCGAGATGAAGCCATCCGCCTCCCCGCTCTCTTGCAGCCGCACTCCGCGGACTAGAGAGCTGTCGGGCTTAGCTCGCACCGACGCTACGGGTGGATCGTCCATCGTGATCACGTCCCGCGCCGGAACGATTTCCAGACGCTTCTCGGGATGCTTGTGGGCGCTCAGCTCACCTTGGATAGCATCGGGATCGCCGACCAGAGCGATATCGAAATCGCCGTCGACTTGGTCCAGAGCCTCGACAGCGGCCTGCACCGGTACGCCCGGTGCGCCGTCGCCTCCCATCGCGTCGATCGCTATGCGCATTGGAAGCTACCCGTTGGATCTAGCACGCGCGTGCACTCTTGCTTGACCTTGGCGGCTGGCGCCAGACAGCTTTTCCCTAGTACTCCGCCTGCTCCGGGATGACTTCGACATCTCGGTAGTGGCCGCACGATGGGCAAACGCGGTGGGGTAGCTTCGGATCCCCGCAACGCGGGCACGCCTGGGACCCCGGCACGTCCGCCTTGTAGTGCGTGCGACGCTTCCGCTTCCGCGCCTTCGAAGTTCGTCTTTTGGGTACAGCCATCGTCATTCATCCATTCGCGCCGGCCTCTCCCTCGCCCCGGAGCGTCAGGAGCGGCGCCCAGCGCGGGTCAGACTCGGTCGTGGAACAGTCACATTCGGTCGCGTTGAGATCGGCTCCGCAGTGCGGGCACAGCCCGCGGCACTCCTTCCGGCACAACGGATACTCTGACACCGCCAGGAGGAGCCGCTCCCTAAGCGTCTGGCGGAGATCCAGCTCGTCGGCATTGGGGTCGAGGCGATACAGCGTGAGGTCCTCGTCGCCCCGCTTCGCGCTGGGGTCAAAGACCAGATCGAATTCCTCCGCGACGTCGAGATCGACGGGCTTCAGGCAACGCCGGCAAGCCGCCCCGGCGCGACTTTCGAACGAGCCGTGAACGCGGACAACACCCCCACCCGCCGCCTCAGCCGTTCCCCGTGCGGACAGCGGCAGCAGAAGATCGACTCCGCTGCCACGCCACAACGGATCCTCACGGTCGATCTGTCCCACGACCTCCAGTGGCGCCTCAGTGAGGCGCCGTAAATCTATAATCAACATGGCGCCCCATAGTCTATTGGGGGCCATAGAGCGTGTCAACGCGACGACCTTGCCCCCGCGCCCCCGCGCGGGCGCGCCTTGCCCGCTCCCCTTCTATCTATGTCTAAAAAGGGTCCCATCCGGGCTAGGGCTCAGGCCAGGGCCGGAAAGAAGAAAGCGATCTCCTGCTTGGCGGTCTCGTCCGAGTCGGAGGCATGAATCGCGTTCCTCTCTTTGCTCTCGGCATAGAGCGCTCGGATCGTTCCCGGCTCTGCTTCAGCCGGATCGGTCGCCCCAATCACCCGGCGAAGATGAGCCACGGCATCCTCCCGCTCCAGGGCGAGGACCAGCACAGGGCCCGACGTCATGAACTTCTTCAGTGGCTCATAGAAAGGGCGCTCGAGATGGACGGCGTAGAACTCACCGGCTTCGGAGTCGTCGAGCTGCGTATGCTTGGCTGCCAGCAGGCGAAATCCCTCCTCCTCGAGCCTGTTCACGATCAGGCCGATCTTGCGCGCCTCAACCGCATCCGGCTTAATGATGGCCAGTGTCTTGCTCACGGCTCCCGCTAGACTGAGATGTCCAGTAGCTTTCTTATGATATCCGTGCGCGAAAGAAAGCCGACCAGCTTCCCGTCTCTAACGACGGGGAATCGCGCAACGCCTTTGGTCCCCATCGTGCCCGCGACATCGGAGACCAACTGATCCTCCGACAGGCACATCACGGAGCGCTCCATGACCTCGCGCACCTCGATGTCTTCCACCTGTGCCCTCCCTGGCTGGAGCCCCGTACCGCCTGAGAGCTGGGGGAGGAAATGCTGCAACAGCTCTCGCTCCGTGACCATCCCCAGCACTTCTCCCGTCTCGCTCACCACGGGAACGGCCCGCCGCCGATGCCGCACCATAACGTGCAGGACTTCGGAAAGGGGGCTGTCGGGGGACACCGAGTTTATGCTGCGGCTCATCAGGTCCTGGACTAGCAGCTCGGGTCTGATCGACACGTTCTCGAGGCCGGCGACCTTCAGCAGCGCCTCAGGCGATGCGGCGTTCGCGATCTGCTCGGTCACTTCGGGATCGCGGAGAAGCTGCCTGAGACCTCCGAGGACTTTGAGATAGTAGCGAGCGGCGGACCTGGGAGCGACGACGAGCAGCAGGATGCGGGCGCCGGGCGCCCTGTCTGGCGCGAACGAAAACGGTTGGCGCGACGTACCGATCGCCAACGCGAGATCGCGGACCGCGTCCGTACGATAGTGGGCCAGCAACGCGCTATCGCCGACCGTCGGCAGCTCGCCGGCCCCGATCTCGGCATCGACCGCCGCCTCGACGACGCCGCGATCCGCTAGGACGCCGGCGGCCTCGAGTCGGTCGAGAAGTAGGCCGACCGCGTCCTTGAATCCTTGGACTTCCAGCCCGACGACGATGCGGTCGCTGTTGACCAGCTCGTCGAGCCCGAACGAATTATCCACCAAGTGCACTCGCGATGAAGTCCGGCACCTCGAGCGGTCGCTCCGCCACCTCGACGCCGTTCTCCCGGAACGTAGCGATCTTCTCGGCGGCCGTGCCCTGCGATCCCGATATGATGGCGCCCGCGTGGCCCATGCGCCGGCCCGGCGGAGCTGTGCGACCCGCGACGAAGCCGACAACGGGTTTCGAGAGATCTTCCTTGATGTGCCGCGCCGCTTCTTGTTCGTCGCTACCGCCGATCTCCCCAATCAGCACGATCGCCTCGGTCTGAGGATCCACCTCGAAAGCATCGAGGCAGTCGATGAAGTTTGTTCCGATGATTGGGTCGCCGCCGATCCCGACGCACGTCGACTGGCCATAGCCCGCTCTCGTTAGCGCGGAGACCACCTCGTAGGTCAGCGTACCCGAGCGGCTGACCACCCCAACCGGGCCTGGCGCCGCGATCTGGCCGGGAATGATCCCCAGCTTGGTCTGCCCCGGCGAAATCAGCCCCGGACAGTTCGGACCGATCAACCGAGCCCCCCGGTCGCTCACATAGCGCACCGTTCGCAGCATATCGAGGACTGGAACGCCTTCCGTGATGGCGACGATCAAGCTTATACCCGAATCTGCGGCCTCGCATATCGCCGAGCTAGCGAAAGCAGCCGGCACGTAGATGACGCTAGCGGTGGCTCCTTCAGCCTGGACCGCCTCGTCGACCGTGTCGAAGACTGGAACGCTATCGTCGAACCGCTGGCCGCCCTTGCCCGGCGTGACCCCCGCGACGATCTGAGTACCGTACTCGAGCATCTGCCGGGCGTGAAAGCTGCCATCGCGACCGGTGATCCCTTGAATCAGAACGCGCGTTTTCTTGTCTGCAAATATGGCCATCGGTTTCGCACCTGCACGCCTTACTCGTGTTGCTTGGCCAGCTGAACCGCTTTCCTAACGGCTTCGTCCATATCGGTCATGGCACTGAAGCCCGCAGATTCGAGAATCTGAACCGCCTCCTCTTCGTTCGTACCGGTCAATCGGATGGTGATAGGCGGTGTCACCTCGATCTGCCGAGAGGCCTCCACAATCCCGTTCGCGACATCGTCACACCGTGTTATCCCGCCGAAGATATTGAACAGGATCGACTTGACCGCGGAGTCAGCCGTGATGATCCGCAAGGCGCTGACGACTTTCTCCGGGTTCGATGAGCCGCCGATATCGAGAAAGTTCGCCGGCTGACCACCGTAGTATTTGACGAGGTCCATCGTGGCCATCGCGAGCCCGGCCCCGTTGACTACGCAACCGACGTCCCCATCCAGCTCGATGTACGTAAGGCCCACGTCTCGGGCCTCTACCTCGGCGGGCGTCTCGCTCTCTGAATCGCGCAGCTCTTCGATCTGGGGGCGCCGAAACAGTTCGTTGTCGTCGATATTCATCTTCGCGTCGATCGCCCGCAGCTCCCCCGTAGGCGTGGTCACCAGCGGATTGATCTCGACGAGGGACGCCCCGGCATCGATCATCGCGTCGTATAGTTTGCGGACGATTCCAGCTGCCTGCCTGGCGCGGCCCGCATCGCCCGGGTACAGCTTGAAGCCGAGTCGAGAAGCCTGGTGAGCGAGAAGCCCATAGCGCGGGTCGACCTGCTCCTTGTAGATGAGTTCGGGAGTCTTCGCGGCAACTTCTTCGATATCGATTCCGCCCTCGGAGGAAGCCATCAGCACGACGACTCCCGATGATCGATCGACGACCGCCCCGAGATAGGCCTCGTGCGCGATCTCCTCGGCGGGCGCAACGAGGACCTTGGTCACGGGCAGACCTTTGATCTCGAGGGCCAGAATCTGCTCGGCGAATTTGCGCGCCTCAGCTGAACCGTCTGCGAGCTTCACACCCCCCGCCTTCCCGCGTCCGCCGGCATGCACCTGCGCCTTTATGACCACCCGCCCACCATATTTGCGGGCGATCTCCCCAGCTTGCTCCGACGTCGTGGCGACCTCGCCCGGGGGGACCGGAATGCCGTGCTCGCGCAATAACTCTCTGGCCTGGTATTCGTGAATGTCCATCGTCTCGCTGTTGTTAGGCAAAACGGGGCGGCTATTGTACCCGCGCCATCGGGGCGCCGCAACCGCCTACGGCTTCTGTTGGGGCGCTCCCTGCGCTTCTCGAGCTAGCCGTCGAATCTCCGCCCACAACCGCCCAAACTCGGCCACGTCCCCGTTACGAAGTGCCGAATCGCCACGCTCGATCAGCTCTCGTAGTCGATCAAAGTGCGGCGACGTGGGGTCATCAAGAGTCAGCTCGTCGAGTAGCGCGCTCGTACTCGATCCCTCGTGGAGAGCCGCCAGAGCCCCTTCGAGCGTTTCCGCAATCGCCACGCGAGTGGGCGATGCGGCGATCACGCGGCTGAGGCTCGGCGCCGCGCCGCCGCCCTCCGCTTCCAAGAAGATCGGCTCGATGTAGAGGAACGTCCCCTCGACAGGCACAACCAGCAGGTGACCCCGGATCACGCGCGAGCCACGCTGTTGCCAGAGCGTGAATTGCTGGGAGATCAGGGGATCTTGGTCGATCTGAACCTCAACCTGACGGGGCCCGAGAACCTGCTCCGACGGGAGGCGGAAGAGGGTGACTTGAGGGATCTGCGATACATCGCTCCGCGCGACCATAAACGCGCGCATGTTGTCACGACCGTGGGCCGTGAACGGAAACATCAGCAGATACTCCAACTCGCCGCTCTCACCCGCGGGGTCGGGCATTACAACGTAATAGGGGCGGACCTCCTCCTCTCCCTCCCGGTACTTTTCAACCGGAAAGTCCCACAGATCGAGCTGATGATATAGAGCGCGAGCGTCCTCCACGTGATAAGCCCTAAGCACCTGCGCCTGAACGAGCAGCAGCTCTCGCGCGTACCTGAGATGCCGCCGCAGCTCCTGCGGCATCTCTTGCAGTGGCCGGAAAAGACTCGGGAACGCTCCCTGGAGGCTCGCGATGATGGGATCATCGGGATCGACGATGTATAAGTTCACGCTGCCCGTCAGCGCATCAACCGTGATTTTGACGCTGTTGCGCATATAGTTGATCGGGCCCCAGGCGGTCGCGATCCTCTGCGACAGTGGGAAGTGCGGGGATACCGTGTACGCATCCTGGACCCAGACGATGCGCCCCTCGAAGACGACCGGATAGATATCGGGATCGAGGGCGAGGAAAGGAGCCAGCCGCGCGACGCGCCGCTGGACCGTGCGTTCGTAGACGATCCGCGTTCCGGGCCTCACCTCCTGGCTGAGGAGGAGATTTCGATCTCCCAGAGACCAGGCGAACGCGAGCTTGCGCGTGAACGAGTCGAGGGAGACGCCGAGGGGTTGTGGGGGGGGGGGGGGGCCTCCGGGGCCTGCGGGGGCGGCGGGGGCTGGGGGGGCGGCCGACTCTCGAGGCTCCTCCGGGGGGAGGAGCGGGTCAGCGGGGGCCGGGGGAAGGGGGGGCTGGCTGGGGAGGGGGTGGGGGGGACGGCGGGGGGTGTTGGGGGGGGGGGGGGGGGTGGCGGGGGCTGCGGGGGCTGCCGACTCTCGAGGCTCCTCCGGGCGAAGCAGCACGTATTGGCTTGTCTTCTCGCCGAAATAGACCGAAGGCCAGACCAAATCCGTTTCAGCGGGCGCGTCGGCGGTCGCGCTGGGCGGTATGCCCGACATGTAGTAGGCCGGCTCTCCCGCCGCAGTGATCCGCGCCGCGGGGCTCATCACGAGACCCAAGCCGTGCGTATAGTTCTCGCTGAGATGGAGGTTCTGCCACGTTCTGGCGACCGGCGGCAGCTGGTCGAGATCGATCTCGCGCACGGCCACGGCCACCTGCTGAAGCTGACCCTGAGTCCCGTACCGGTCATAGTCAACGTCCGCGAAAGTGTAGTAGGGATTGATTCCCTGGAATTGGTTGTAAGTCGCTCGTAGAGGCCGGGTATCCCATAACGGCAATCCTGCCGTCACGCGCGCGGTCGTCGCCTGATCCGGTATTCGGGCGAGATCCAGGGGATAGTCACGATCCTCGAAAGCGTCGAGGCCGTAACCCGCCCGGGTGAACTCCAAGTTCCACGTGAGGTAGAGACTCTCGCGCTCGAGCTCGTTCGGCTCGACGCGAAGGTTCTGGATCGCCGTCGGATAGGCGCGATCGATGATCAACCCACCCAGCAGCACCACGACGACGCTTACGATCCCGTAAAGGAAGGTACGCCGATATGCGCCGTAGAAGGTCGCCCCCGCCCCAATGATGCCGAGTGCGATGAGGATTCTGTGGCCTGGGAATCTGGCGTTAACGTCGGTGTAGCCGAGGGCGTCGGTGACGCCGTTGCCCGCCCACAGAAGCTCCTGCATACCCAGGCGGTATCCCCAGGCGAGCAGCAAGAACGCGAGGCCGGCCAAGATTCCGAGATGGCGCCGGGCCATATCCGATGCCGTTACGCGGCCGTCGACGTACGCCAATCCCCCGTACATCACGTAGGCCAGGCTGACAGCCACGATCGTCCCTAGCAACACGACTGCCGCGAAACCGTGCAGGCCGGAGCTCACGGGCAGGTCAAAGACGTACGCTCCCACATCCCGCCCGAGGACGGGATCCACCCGGGCCCAGCTTGGCGCGTTCAGACGCATGACGATGGGTAGCGTCCAAAAGCGTCCTACGTACAGGCCCATCACCGCGGCAAAGACGGCGGAGACCGCCAGCGCGCCGACTAGCAGGTAGGATTGCGGAAACAGCTCGGCGATCTCGATGTCTCCGTAGCGGCGGCGGATCTGGATCCGCGGGTGCTGACGGGTCAGCGGGTAGAGATTGGCGAAGAGGAAGGCGCCCACGAGCACGGCAGCCGCGGTGCCCGCGAGCAGGCGATAGCCTAGAAATGACCAGAAGAAACGACCGTAACCGAGGTGCCCGAACCAAAGCGCCTCGACGTAGAGGCCGGACGCGGCTCTACCCCCGATCAGCGCGGCCAGCACGAACAGCGCTGCGAAGATCAGGATTCGTCGTCTACCGAGGCTCATATACGCAAAGTTTCAGATGGAAACACCCTGGGCTCGGAGCCAATCGTAGACCTCACCCTGGATCGACTCCAGCCGCTCCTGCGTGTCCGCCTCAAACCGCGCGACTAAGACGGGTTGAGTGTTGCTGGCGCGAATCAGCCCCCAGCCTCCCGCGAATGTGATGCGGGCGCCGTCCACATCGACGACTTCGTAGCGTTCGCTGAAGTGCTCCACCGCGCGGGAAACTATCTCGAACTTTCGCGCCTCCTCGCACTCGATCCGGATCTCCGGCGTCGATGCCGGCCTCGGGAATCCAGACAGCAGGCCGGAAAGCGGAACGCCGGCCCGGGCGATGATCTCAGCGAGTCGACAAGCGGCGTACAATGCATCGTCATACCCATAGTACCCGTCAGCAAAGAACATGTGTCCGCTCATCTCGCCCGCGATCCGAGCCCCTGTTTCTCGCATCTTCTCCTTGATCAGCGAGTGCCCCGTCTTCCACATGATCGGCCGTCCGCCGGCCGCCGCGATCTCGTCGTGCAGTACTTGTGAGCACTTGACGTCGAATATGACCTGTTCACCCGGCGACCTCTGCAGGGCGTCGAGGGCGTAGACGAGCAGAAGATAGTCCCCTCGGACGATCTCCCCGTTCTCGTCGATCGCGCCTATCCGATCCGCATCCCCGTCGAACGCGACTCCAAACTCGCTGTCGCTACCCTGCACACGTTCGATCAGCTCGCTCAGGTTCTCATCCACCGTCGGGTCGGGATGGTGGTTGGGGAATGTTCCATCCGAAGTGCAGTAGAGCGGGTCTACCTGAGCACCGATCCCTTCCAGCATGGGAACCGCGGCCAAGCTCCCGGCCCCGTTGCCGCAATCGACGGCAAGCGACACGCGTCGCGAAAGCTGGAAGCGCCCCACAACATCGGCGATGTATTCCTCCAGGACTTCGCGCGACTCGATGGCTCCATCGCCTTGAGCGAAGCGGTCGGACTCGATGCGCTCGCGCAAGCCGCGAATCGCCGCGCCGTAGTAAGGACCCTGTGAGGTCAGCATCTTGAAGCCGTTGTACTCCGGCGGGTTGTGAGAACCCGTCACCTGCACTCCGGCATCCGCCGCGAGGTGGTGGCTGGCGAAGTAGAGCCCGGGCGTGGGAAGAAGTCCCACATCCAGGACCCGGGCTCCCGTAGAAGAGAGTCCTTCGCCAAACGCCTCGGCCAATTCGTCCGAGCTGGGCCGATTGTCGCGTCCGAGCGCCACCTTTGGAGCTGTCGCGCCGCCCATGCGCTCCGCCACGTCGGTTCCGAACGCACGGCCTAGCAGCTTGGCATTCGCAGCGGTGAGGTCTTCGCCCACAACGCCGCGCACGTCGTATTCGCGAAAGATTTGCTGGCTAACCCGCGCCACGAGAATCCTCCTAACTGTGCGGTCCGTGACTCGCTTTTTTCACAGGATGTCGAGATCGTCGAGCGAGGGAGGCCTAGCGCTGCGCGACAACTCCAAAGCTATCGCTCACTCGTTCCGTCACGCGAACGAGACCTTCGACACTCTGCTGCGCCTTGAGCAGCGGCCACGATGGCAACAGACCGAGAAATACGGTGATCAGCGCGCAGATCGCCACAGCGGTACGGAGAGAGCCGCTCCATTCCAAGCGCGGGAGCGGCGATTCCGCTGTCCTCATATACATGCTGACGATAACTCGGAGGTAATACCAGTAGGACACGAGAGTGGCGAAAGCCAGTATTACAGCGAGGTTAGGGTATCCCGCCTCTATCGACGCTCGAAGGATGTAGAACTTCCCTATGAACCCACCCGTAGGCGGAAGCCCAGCCAACGATACGAGGAACAGGGCGAGCATCGCCGCGGGCCACGGATGGGTCCAGCCAAGCCCCGAATAGTCTCGAATGCGTTGGAGGCGGTCATTCTTCCCCGCGATCACCAGGACGATCGCGAACGCTCCGATCGTCATCACGGTATAGGCCACCAAATAGAATAGAAACGAGGCCATGCCGGACTCGTTGGCCGAGATGAGCGCGACCAGGAGGTAACCCGCGTGAGCGATCGAAGAGTACGCCAGCAGCCGCTTGATGTCGTCCTGAACCAGGGCGATCAGGTTCGGGACGATCATGGTCAAGACAGCCAGCCACCAGATGCTCCGCTCCCAGTAGATGTGTAGGTCGCCGAACGCGATCACGAAGATTCGTATGAAGGCGGCGAAAGCGCCCGCCTTGATCGCCGTCGCCATGAACGCGGTGAAGGGCGTCGGAGCTCCTTCGTAAGCATCGGGTGTCCACACGTGGAAAGGCACAGCCGACACCTTGAAGGCGAACCCTATCGTCAGCAGCACGATGCCGCCTGCCAGCATGGGGCTGATATCCCCCGCCACGAGTATTTCCCGGAGGACACCCAGGTTGGTCGTTCCCCCGGCACCGAATATCAGCGCCATACCGTAGACCAGAAAGGCGCTGGAGAACGCGCCCAGGAGGAAATACTTGAGACCCGCCTCACTGGACTTGGGGTCGTCGCGCTTGAAGGCCGTCAGCACGTATGCCGCGAACGACATAAGCTCGAATCCGAGAAATATGAGGATCAAGTCGCGGCTGGCCGCTAGCAGCATCATCCCCACAACGCAGAAAAGCAGCAGAATGTAATACTCGCCCAGATCGATGCCCTCGCGCGCCACGTAATCGAACGAGATCAGAACCGTGAGGGCGGCGGCGCCCAGGAAGATGAAATTCGTAAAAATCCTGTAGCTATCGATCGCTACCGCCCCGGTGGTTCCCACCTCAGCGACGCCCAGCAGCCAATAATTGGCGGCGGCGGCCAGTGCGAGGGCGACGAGACTCAGACTCCCCACCGCACGTCCAGGCCCCTTTCGGCCTTTCCAGAACCCGTCCACCACCAGCAGCAGGAGCGCGCAGACGATCAGGACCGTCTCGGGTAGCAGGGCCCAGAAATAGTGTAGCTGGTTCGAAAAGTCTATTTGCATCGACGAACTCATCGCCTTTCTCGCCCAGACGGAGCGTCGCGCAAGACGAGGCGTCCTTCCACAGGATCATGTCTGAGCTGCCGGGCGGAGTAAATCTGCTCGGCGAGCGCCTCCGCCGAGGGCGCGATCCGATCGAGGAACGGCTTGGGATACACGCCCATCAGCACCATCAGGAGCAACAGCGGGACTACGACGGCGAGCTCTAGTCTCGTAAGGTCGATCAGCTTCTCATTCTCCGGCTTATCCAGCGCGTTCCACACCACGCGCCGTATCATCGGCAGCAGGTAGTAGGCCGCGAAGATCACCCCCGTGGCGGACAGCAGCGTCATCCACGGATACTTCTGAAAGGCACCGAGCAGGATGAGAAACTCTCCCACGAACCCGTTGAGCCCGGGCAGGCCGATCGATGCGAGCGCAGTGACCACGAGAGCGGCGCAGAAGAGCGGAACTACTTTCGCTAGCCCTCCATAGTCGCTGATCTCGTAAGTGTGTCGCCGCTGATAGAGCAGACCCGCAAGAATGAATAGCGTGCCCGTCGACAGCCCGTGGTTGACCATCTGAATGATGCCGCCCGTGACCGATGCGCCCGTCATGGCGAAGATTCCGAGCACGATGAACCCCAGATGCGCCACCGAGGTGTAGGCGATCAGTTTCTTGATGTTCGGCTGCACCGCTGCGACCCACGCGGTATAGATGATGCCCAGAAGACACAGCACCAGCATGACCAGGATGACTCTCTGATCCAGCGCCACCTCGGGGAACAGCGGGATAGCGAACCTGAGGAAACCGTAGACGCCCATCTTGAGCAGCACGGCGGCCAAGAGGACCGAACCAGCCGTGGGCGCTTCTACGTGAGCATCCGGCA
The DNA here is from genome assembly GCA_947581815.1 of Candidatus Indicimonas acetifermentans. GTDB lineage: Bacteria > Gemmatimonadota > Gemmatimonadetes > Palauibacterales > KS3-K002 > Indicimonas > Indicimonas acetifermentans. Next base: position 18,450 of record CANPVX010000021.1, read on the forward strand.
GCCAGGTGTGAAACGGGAACAGCGGCACCTTGATGGCGAACGCCAGGGCGAATCCGAGGAACAGCCAGTACCTGAGCGCCACCGGCACGCTAACCCGCAGCAGATCGGCATAGGCAAAGCTGGGGACGCCGAACTGATCCAAATGCAGCCAGAAGAGTACCAGCAGGGCAACCAACATGAGCAGCGAACCGAACGCGGTGTAAAGGAAAAACTTCACCGCCGCGTAGATCCGTCGATTGTGACCCCAAACACCGATGAGGAAGTACATCGGGATCAGCGTGACTTCCCAGAACACGTAAAAGAGAAACAGATCGAGCGCCACGAACACGCCGAGCATCCCCGTGCCCAGGAGAAGCAACATAGCGTAGTAGGCCGGTTCCTTCTCGTTGATCTGCTCCCAAGAAACCAGTACCGAGATCGGAAGCAGGAACGTGGTCAGCAGGATCAGTAGCAGAGAGATGCCGTCGACTCCGACGGAGTAAGCGATACCCCAGTCCGGCACCCACGGAATGGAAACGAAGTTCTGGAACGAAGTGTCCCCGATCGTGAACGTCCAGAACAGCGGGGCTGAGACCAAGAACTCGATGAGGGCAGCGTAGAATGCGACCCGCTTGACCCGCCGCGCGGGGATGAACAGACACAACAGACCGGCCAAGCCCGGAAAAAATACCAGGAAGGTCACGATCCAGTGGCTGTGATACAGGTCCGAGATCAGCGTCATGTCCTATATATCCTCAGATATATCCTCAGAAGGCTACAGCCCCGAGCACGATCAGCACGCCCAGGAGGAACACTAGGACGTAGCTTCCGACATAGCCCGTCTGGATGACGAAGCTCCCGATTCGTCCCATGACCCGGGTCACCGCGGCCGTCCCGTTCACCATGACGCCATCGATCAACGCCCGGTCGATGACCCTCCAGCAGAACCGAGCCAACGCTTGGAACGGACGGATGATGAGCGCGTCGTAGACTTCATCCACATACCATTTGTGGTACAAGAAGCCCATCACGCCGGTGGGGGCGACCGCGTCCTTTGCTCGAGCATATTTGCGCTCGCTCAGGATCCTGAACACGGCCACGATCGCGACGGCGGCCAGAACCGTCGAGATCACGGCCCAGGTGCCCTCTCCCCCTCCCAGCGGAGCGGCATGCGACGGCTCGCCGACGTGCGCCGCGAGGACGCTCTCGGCGCCAGCGAAGCTCGGATGCAGAAAGTCGTGCAACCAGGTGAACTCGGGCAGTAGCGGCAGCGCGCCCGACACGTTCATCCATCCGGCCAGAAGCGAACCGACCCCAAGCACGATCAGTGGGATGCCCATCACGCGCGCAGCCGGTTGCAGGTGCTTCCGCGCTTTTGAGCTTACGCGGCTCTCCCCGTGGAACACCATCACGATCCAGCGCGTGATATAGCCCGCGGTCAGCACGGCCGTGACGACGCCGATGACCCAAAGCACCGTCTGGCCGTGGGCGGCCGCCGCCCACAGGATCTCATCCTTCGAGAAGAAGCCTGCGAGCGGGAAGACGCCGGCCAAGGCGAGCGCTGCGACCCAGGCCGTGCGGTATGTAGTCGGCAGATAGGTCCGCAGACCGCCCATGTTCCGCATATCCTGGCTGGCAGCTTCGCTGGCGTCCTCTCGGGCGTTGTGCAGCGCGTCGTGCAGCGCGTGGATCACGGCCCCCGACGCCAGGAAGAGGAGTGCCTTAAACACGGCGTGCGTCGCCAGGTGAAAGATTCCGGCCGTAAACGCTCCCAGCCCCACCGCGAGGAACATGTAGCCGAGCTGAGAGATGGTGCTGTAAGCGATTACGCGTTTGATGTCGACCTGCTGCACTGCGATGGTTGCGGCTATGAATGCGGTCGCCGCCCCGGTGATCGCGACGACGTTCATCGTCAGGGGGGCAAGAGCGAACAGCACGCCCGCGCGTGCGATCAGATAGACACCGGCGGTCACCATGGTCGCGGCGTGAATGAGTGCCGAGACTGGCGTCGGGCCTTCCATCGCGTCAGGCAACCAAACGAAAAGCGGGATCTGAGCCGACTTCCCTACGCAGCCGAGGAACAGGAAGAGCGTGATCATCGTGACAGCGGCGCCGCCGTACTGGAGAGCGCGCGGGGCGATCTCGAAGACCGCGATAAAGTCGAGGCTTCCCACGTAGGCGAAAATGGCGAACATGCCCATCAGGAAGCCAAAATCGCCGATCCGGTTGACGACAAAAGCCTTTAGACCGGCCGCCGATTTCTTCGGATCCGAGTACCAAAACCCGATCAGCAGATACGAACAAAGGCCGACGCCTTCCCAACCCACGAACACCAGCGGGAAGTTCGCCGCGAGCACCAACACCAGCATGAAGAACACGAACAGGTTGAGATATGCGAAGTAGCGCGCATACCCCGGGTCTTTCTGCATGTAGCCGACGCTGTAGACATGAATCACGAAGCTGACGGCCGTGACAACCAATGCCATGAATATCGACAACTGGTCCAACTGAAGTGCCGCGTCGATTCGCAGGTGACCGACTTCGATCCACGTCCAATACGATCGAACGACCGGCTCGCTCTCACCTGCGCCCAAAAGCAGGACGAAATTGATCACCGCCAGGGCCAGAGCGAGCCCCAGCACGCCGGGGCCGACGAGCGAAACGCGTCTGCGCTGGTTGGGCGCGAGGAAAGCGATCGCCGCGTTGACGACAAACCCGATGAACGGGAACAGGATGATCCAGGCCGGGAGGAACGGGTTGAATCCGCCACCTTCCGCCACCTGGCCGGCCAACCCGGAGACCGTGTTCAGGCCGAACCCGCCTACCATCTCAGCAATCTGAAGTGCTGGACATCAACCGACTCGTAGTGTCTGAAGATGGAAATGATGATGGCCAACCCCACGGCTGCCTCCGCCGCCGCAACCGTCATCACGAACAGAACGAAGATCTGCCCTTCTATGCCGACCTGACGCGAAAGCGCCACGAGCGTCAAGTTCACGGCATTCAGCATCAGCTCGATGCACATGAACATGACGATGGCGTTGCGGCGAATCAGAACACCCACGGTACCGACCACAAAGAGTATGGCGCTCAGGGCCAACGATTCTTGAAGCAGCGGCATTTCAGACAGTTCTCCGCTTGGCTATGACGACCGCCCCAACCATCGCGACGAGTAGCAGCACACCCGTTATCTCCAAAGCGACGACGTAGTTCTGAAACAGAGGTTCTGCCACAGCGCCGATCGCCCCCTGGGCGTCCAGCAGCGGCGTCACCAGATCCACCGGCGGCAACTCCTCGGCCCCGCTCAGCAGCGCCACGATTTCAGCCAGCAGCACCAGGCCGACACCGCCAGCCACAACCAGCGCGAAGCGGCCCCGCACATCCGGCTCGAAATCGTAACCGAGGTTGAGCAGCATGATCACGAACAAGAAGAGAACGAGGATCGCGCCGGCATAAAGGATCACCTGGAGCGCGGCCAGGAAGTGAGCGTCCAACACAACGAAGATCGCCGCCAGAGAGAACAGGGTCAGCACCAGAAACATCGCGCTGTACACCGGACTCCTACGCGTGATCATCAACAGGCTGCTCGCGACCGCCAGGCTCGCGAAGAAATAGAAAACCAGCTGGATGAGGCTCATACTCGCTGCGTGTTAATACCGGCGGCGATGCCGGTACGCGTTGGAGATCGTCTCAGAACTTCCCCGCCCCGCCCCCCGACCCCTGCCCCTGCCCCCTGCCCCCTGCCCCCTGCCCCTCGACTCCCGACGGGGCATCACTCCGAAGCGGGATCCTCGGGATCCCAGAGCTGCGTGAACGGCTGGTCCTGTTCACAGAGCCGCTCGAGATCGTATACGAACCGCTCGCGGCTGTATTCCGCATTCTCGTAATGGACGCCAAGATGGATGGCCTCGACGGGGCATACCTCCTGGCAAAAGCCGCAGAAGATGCAACGGAACTCATCGATCTCAAAGACCGCGGCATACCGCTCGCCCTGCTCATCTTCCGCGGGGATCAGCTTGATGCAGTTGGCTGGGCAAACCGTCGGGCAGAGCCCGCAGCCTACGCACTTCGCTCGCCCGTCTTCGTGCACGGCCATGCGGTGAGTGCCCCGCATTCTTGGCGCGAGCTCCCACTTCTCCTCCGGATACTGCTGGGTCACCTTGTGCGGATTGACGAGGTGCCGGAAGGTCAGCGACATCCCTTTGAAAGTCGCGCGCAAGTACGACGCCTCACTCTCCGGCCTCTCTACCGTCTTGATCCCGATCCCCATTCGCTAAATCTCTCTTCGCATGGACCTTCTGGTTGCTCCTTCACGGCACTCGGACTCGAACCGCTTCCCCTCCCCACTCCCTCCGCACCCCCTCGCCACCGCCTCCCCACCCAACTCGTCATCTTCATCGCCACCGCGTCGAAACGGGATGGCGATGGCAGGGTCAGACCGCGGCGGCCTCTTCGCTGGCTGCCCCCACGTTCTCGGGCTCCCGGGCTATCAATTGTGTGCGCCGCCGCGACGCGCCCCAGCTGCCCCGGATGACCCGCCCGCGATCGAGCCAGAACAGCAACAGGGCCAAGAGCACGAGATTCAGCCCGAAGAGCGCAAGG
>CANPVX010000022.1 GCA_947581815.1 Candidatus Indicimonas acetifermentans
AAGTAGGGCACAGGGGAGCTCTTCCCCCCCTCCGCCCCTCCGCCCCTTCGCCCCTTCGCCCCTTCGCCCCTTCGCCCCTTCGCCGGGACTGGAAAGGGGGCGGAAAGGTGAGTCGAGGACGGCGCTGTATGTATGTCGGATACACTACTGTGTTCGTGGGCGGGCTGGAGCCGGGTCCTCGCACGCAACCCTGGCGGGCCCCTTCGTGTCAAACGGTCGGTAGCGCATAAGGACTGCTAGTGAACGAGACCGGTGTGAGCGAACTCACCCAGATGATAGATCGAGCCCGGAACGGCGACCCGCGCGCCGAACGAGAGCTTTACGAAGGAAACGTCGATCGGATCTACCGTCTGGCCTATCGCCTGGCGGGCGACGAAGAGCTGGCCCAGGAGTTTACGCAGCAGACGTTCATCCGGGCGTTCGATCGACTGCACCAGTTCCGGGGGGACGCGGCATTCTCGACTTGGCTGCATGCGATTGCGCGGTCGGTGATCTACAACGGGCTGAGAAAGATTCGGCGGCGGGAGCAGCGTGAGGTGGATCTAAAGGAGACGGACGGTTTGGTGCATAACCCGACGGAACCCGACCCGGACTTGAAGGAGCGTTTGGCGAAGGCCATCGACGGTCTGCCGTTGGGATACAGGACGGTCTTGGTGATGCACGATATCGAAGGTTATAAGCACGAAGAGATAGCGGCGGCGTTGGGCGTTAAGACCGGCACCTCAAAAGCTCAGTTGTCGCGGGCGAGGGCAAAGCTTCGCACTGAGCTGGCGGACTTTGCCGAGGAGTGGACGTCAAGATGATGGATGATCGGTTCGACGAGATGTTGAGAGAGGCGGCGCAGGAGTACAACCGGCCGCCGGATAACACGCCGCGCGATCTGATGTGGGCGCGGATCCAAGCAGTGCGTCGGGAGCGAGCGCGCCGGCGCCAGCGGCTGCAGGTTCTCAGATCGCCATGGGTACGCTGGAGTATGGGCATCGCGGCTGCGCTCGTGATCGGGATCGCGATAGGGCGCTATGCGGGTGAGAACGGCGGTGAGCCCCAGGTAGTGACGCGGCCCGAAGCCGCGGCGCCAGCGGATCGGGAGCCTTCTTTTCCGAATCTGGCGCTCCAGTTAGCTACGACGCAGCACCTTTCCAGAGCGGAGGCGATTCTAACTTCGTTCCGGGTCGATCCTGAGATCGGGCAGATGGACCCGCAGTTCTTCTTTGCGGTGCGGCAGCTATTGACGAGCACGAGGCTGCTGCTGGGCTCACCGGCGGCGGCGGACCCGGCCGTACGTGAGCTGTTGGAAGATCTCGAGCTGATGCTCGCACAGATCTCGCAGGTCTCCTACGACAATGAGGTAGACCTCGATGTGATAGATGAAGGAATGGAAAGCAGAAGCCTGTTGCCGAGGCTGCGTTCGGCGATTCCAGCTGGCCGCTTCGCAGCAGGCGCATAGGAGAAAGATCATGGTTAGATGGAATAGGAACCTCTCATTCATAGTGATGGCGACGGCGCTGCTGCTGATGCTTTCAGCGGGCGACGCCGGGGCGGCGCAAGAGGGCGTCTCGGCCGAGCGGAGCGCGGCGCGCGGTCAGGAAACGGCGGCGGGTGCCGGTCGAGCAGCGGGTCGGGTCGGCGTAGATGATGAGGTCTATAACAGCCAGGACCCTGCGGACTCGCTCTACAGGGCAGCACGCTCAGCGCTCAACCGCGCGGCGTTCCAGGAGGCAGCGGACATGTTCCGCGAGGTACAGAGGCGCTATCCGGGCTCCGACTACGTTGGCAAGTCGCTCTACTGGGGGGCCTACTCTCTCTATAGAGCGGGGGGAGACTCCGACCTGGAAGCGGCGAGGGAAATGGTGCTGGAGCAGCAGGAGGAGTATCCGCGTGCGGCGAGAGAGAGGGACTCCGAGGAGTTGGAGGCCCTGATCGATGGCAAGCTAGCCGAGCTCGGCCATGAGGAAGCGGCGGCGCGGAGCGCGGAGAGGGCGCGGGGAGATGAGAGAGCAAGAGGGGACGGCCGGGCTCAGGGTGACGCCTGCCCGGATGAGGACGATGACGTGCGGCTGGCGGCTCTGAACGCGCTGCTCAACATGAACGCGCAGCTGGCCGTACCGATCCTGAAGAAGGTGCTGGAGCGGCGCGACGAATGTTCGGTGCAACTGCGTCGAAAGGCGGTCTTTCTGCTGTCGCAAAAGAGGAGCGACGAGACGGTCGAGTTACTGCTCGATGTGGCCCGTAACGATCCGGACGTCGAGGTTCGCGAGCAGGCCGTCTTCTGGCTTTCGCAGGTGTCTTCGGAGGAGGCGGTGGATGCGTTGGAAGAGATCCTGAACACCGAGTCGAGCGTAGCCATACGGGAGAAAGCGATCTTCGCCCTGTCCCAGCACCCCAGCGAGCGCGCCGGCTCGATACTGCGGAACTACGCAGGCGACCGGGGCAATCCGCTCGAGCTGAGGGAGAAAGCGATCTTCTGGATCGGCCAGCATGGTGCGGGTGCAAATTCCGAGTTCCTTCGGGGTCTCTATTCGAGCATGGAAAGCGAGGAACTGAAAGAGAAGATCATCTTTTCGGTCTCGCAGATGGGCGGCGCGGGGAATGGCAGTTGGCTAATCGAGATCGCGCTAGATGAGAGCGAGAGCGTCAACCTGCGCAAGAAGGCGATCTTCTGGGCGGGGCAGGGCGGGGCATCGATGGAGGAGTTCGCGAGACTCTACACGAGCGTATCGGATCGCGAGATAAAGGAGCAATTGATCTTCGCCTTCTCACAGAGCAGCAGCCCGGACGCCGCCGATCAGCTGATGGACATCGCGCGGAACGAGCCCGACCAGAAGCTCAGGAAGAAGGCGATCTTCTGGCTGGGCCAGTCCAACGATCCGCGAGCTGCGGACTTTCTCCTGGAGTTGATCAACCAATGACGAGCGCGGCGAAGCTTGTGTCGAGCGCAGCGGCGGTCGCGCTGGCCGTCGCTGCGCAGCCCGTTGCGGGGCAATCCATCGCGGAGCGTGTAGCCGCAGTCGAGGACGGCAAGGTGCGGTTCAGCTACGCCGCCCGGCCCGACGTGTGTGGCAATGGCCGTAACCATATCTCTTTTGGAGAGGGCCGCATTACCTGGCGCGGTCATAGCGACGATTGGGAGAGCGACTGCGAGCACGGACCTGTGCGCTTGGTGCTGCGCGTGCGGCGCGGAGAGGTGCGGGACATAGACACGTACGTCGGCGGGCGCTGGCGCGAGAGCTCTTCCGCTATCGATATCGGGACGGTGCCGGCTAGCGCGGCGGTCGATTACCTGATCTCCGTTGCGGAGCATTCGGAGGGCGATGTCGCGGAGGACGCGATCTTTCCTTTGGTGCTGGCGGACGGAGTGACGGTATGGCCGGATCTGCTGCGCCTGGCGCGGGACAATTCGTTGCGCCGGGATACGCGAAAGACGGCGGTGTTTTGGCTCGGTCAGGCCGCGGGAGAAGCGGCCACGGCCGGGCTCGATTCCATCGTCGAAGAGCCGAGCGCTGACCGGGAGGTCCGCGAGTCGGCGATCTTCGCCCTTTCGCAGCGCCCCCACGACGAAGGCGTTCCGGCTCTGATCCGGATCGCCCGCACAAATCCGGACTTCGGGCTGCGTAAGAAGGCGCTGTTCTGGCTGGGCCAAAGTGGAGATCCGCGGGCGATCGATCTATTCGAGGAGCTGCTGTTAACGAATCAGTAGGTGGTCAGAGCTCGTCATGGGATGGCTGGGGTGCAAGGCTGTCGGCAAGGCTGTCGGCTGAAGGGTGGGGGCGGGGGCCGCCCACCAGCAGGTCGTTAGCCCCAGCGAAGTCCCGATTGAGAAGCGACATGGGGTCGAGCGACGTGCCCTGCACGTGGAGTGACCAGTGCAGGTGAGGCCCGGTGACGCGCCCCGTGGCTCCGACGCGTCCAATCAGCTGCCCGTTATCGACCCACTCTCCTTCCGCGACCTCGAACTTCGATAGGTGGAGATACCCGGTGTAGAGCCCGAGGCCGTGATCTATATAGACGCAGTTGCCGTTGAAGAAGAAGCTACGCGCGAGCACGACGCGCCCGCTGTTGGAGGCGTAGATGGGATCGCCGGTGTCGCCATCGATGTCGTGACCGCCATGTCGGCTCTGGAGCTGGTTGTTGAACAGGCGGCGCTGGCCAAAGACGCTCGTGGTGAGATCGGCGCGGGGGAGCGCGAACGGACCCTGGAGCAGCGGCTCGGCGCTGGCGGCGCCGAGCGTCGCCTGAATGAGCCGGCGCTCGCGCCGCACCCGCTCGATCGTGGCGGAGTCCAGTTCGGTGAAGCGGCGGGCGACGGTGAGTTGAGTAGTCGGGAAATTGCGGGAGCTGACGGGCACCGTGAGCGCCTGGCTCATTTTCGAGCCATCGACCAGCGTCGCCGTGACTTCCAACGACAACTCACGCGAATCGAGAGGCGCGGCGATGAACCCCGCGTAGACGCCGCCGTTCAGTTGGGCGAGGGCGAGGACGCGGGTTCGCTTGCCACGTGGCAGCTCGCTCGAGATGCTCCCCGATATCTCCAGGACCGGGATGCCGTTCGAAGCCGGCTCGACGATCAGCGCCACCAGCGTACCCTCTTCGGGCGCCGCCGGCAGCCAGCTGACGGTCGGCGGGAGAGCTTTGGGCGCTGAGAGCTCCGGCATGGTCTCCGAGTCATAGCGCACCTGGGATGAGGACACGTCCGGGGGCTCCGCTGCCGGCACGGGTTCCGGTGGATTGGGCACGCGACCGCAGCTCGCCGTCATAACCAGGGCGATAGCGGCAAGCGTCTTCATCGTTTCGTCCAAGAAGCGGTTGAGGATGCGATTGAAAGCGGTGGGCCGTTCCAGGTTAGAAACGTGGCCGGCGCCGTCGATGACATCGACCCGCGCATCCGGGATCTCTCCTCCCCACTCGTGAGCTTCATCGGGTGTACAGATTTGGTCCTCCGATCCCACGATCACCTGTACGGGCACGGTGATCTCGGGAAGCGAGGTGCGCGATTCGGCGCGCTCGGCCATGCCGGCGAGGGCGGCGACGAGGGCCGCCGGGTCGGCGGACTCGATCATGTCCCGCACATGGCGTTCGATTTCGGGCTTAGTGGCTGGAGTGTCCGGCGCGAGGAGCCTGTGAATGAGCTGATCGGCGACGGCGCGGGCTCCATGGCGCGTCGCTGTTTCCGCGAGCTTGGCGCGAGCGGCTTTGGCTTCGGATGAATCGGCTTCGGGTCGGGTATCGGCGAGCAAGAGCCCGCTCACCCTCCCAGGGTAGCGTCGATAGAACTCGAAGACGACATATCCTCCCATCGAGAGACCGCCGATGACGGCTTGCTCGATCTTGATTGCGTCGAGAAGCAGGACGACGTCCGCCGCGAGTTGCGCCATGGTGTAGCGCCCGGGCGTGAGGCTGGATCCACCGAAGCCGCGTAGATCGGGTGCGATAATTCGCCGGTTCGTGGCGAGTTGCTCTAGCTGAGGGCGCCACAGGTCGGAGTTGAAGGGAAAGCCATGCAAAAGGATGAGGGCCTCTGGGCCCGCGGGCCCCTCATCCTTATAGCTCAGCTTGAGATCTCGCTCTTCGTCTATTCGAAGCTCGGGCATCGCTCGTTCTTAGGCGCGGCCTTGAAGCACATGGCCGGCGTCGGGCGGGGTTGAGGTAGCCAGAAGGGAACATGTATGCCTCGAGGTGGAGTCACAAGTGCAGCCTCGGTCGATTGATCGGCGTCATGCCTTTGGTTAGCTTCACGACACGAGGCACACCGAATTCGTGTTGCCACGCTCGCGATCGCCAGCAGTTGGGGGAGGCGCCATGCCCACAGCAGAAGAGGCCAGAGCGGCCCTGAAGCAGATCATTGACCCTGAGATAGGGCTCAACATAGTAGACCTGGGACTCGTCTACGATGTGGAAGTCGAGGACGCCCAAATCATCGTGAAGATGACGCTCACAAGCCCCGGCTGCCCGGTGGGCCCTCAGATTCTGAACGGGGCGAAGATGGTGCTGGAGGATCTGGAGGGCGTCGATGAGGCGAGCGTTCAGTTGGTTTGGGACCCTTTCTGGTCACCGGACCTGATCAATCCGGAGGCGCGAGCCGCCTTGGGGTTCTGAGTGGCTAGGGAGTGCCGCAGGCGATCCGCTCTGACGAAGGGGCGTAGCCAAGGGGCGAGCTGACGCCATTCCCGAAGTAGAGCTCGCACTGGAAGAGCGTGCCTTCCACTTCGTTCCAAGCGGCCCAGCCGGACGCCGTGGCTTCGGTGATGTAGATGGCGCTCGTCGCGCTGGGGTTCACGTTCAGGGGGCCGACACTGGGGCTGTAGGCGTAGTTCAGCCGCCAGTACAGCTCCTGGGCGGTGGTCAGGTTCCTGAGATCCGACATCATGGTTGCCCGAAGGGCGTACTCGCGAGTCTTGCTGAAGCGCCCCAAGACCAAGACGGTAAGGACCGTCATGAGGGCTATCGCGGTCAGGGCCTCCACGAACGTAAACCCGTGGCTATCGAGGCGTTTCATCGGCGGACCCGTCTCCTGCTTAGGCTTTTTCGGGTGGGGGAGGGACTGGGTCAGGAGAGCCAGCAAACGGCCGATCGTCCTTGCCGACGGGGCCATGGCCCGGTAGCTTCGGGCGGATCAGCCCGGCCGGTCAGAGTCAAATCTAGAAGAAAACGCGCCTCTCTCAAGTTTCGGGGGCTTGATGGATATTTTTGAGAAGTGCCGTAAATTCACGCGCGCGCGTGAGGTAATGGCTGCGGGCTACTACCCGTACTTCCAGCCGATCGAAAGCTCTTCCGACACCGAAGTTTGGGTGGGCGGCGAGCGCAAGATCATGATCGGCTCCAACAACTACTTAGGACTGACTCACCACCCGTGCATCATCGAGGCCGCGGAGGCGGCGCTCAAGCGGTACGGTAGCGGCTGCACGGGAAGCCGTTTCCTGAACGGCAACATGGATTTGCACGAGCAGCTGGAGGAGCGGCTAGCCCGCTATCTGGGCACGGAGGCCGCTCTAGTTTTCAGCACGGGCTACCAGACCAACCTCGGGGCGATCAGCACGCTGGTGGGTCGGAACGACAAGGTCTACCTGGACAAGCTGGATCACGCGAGCATCGTGGACGCCGCGCGGCTGTCGTACGGCGAGGTCGTACGGTTCAATCACGGCGACTTGGATATGCTGCGGCTGAAGCTGAACGCGGACCGGGACTCGGGCCGCAACGGCGGTCGCATGGTGGTCGTGGATGGCGTATTCAGCATGGAGGGCGACATCGTAGATCTGCCGGAGCTGGCGAGCATCTGCGAGGAGTACGAGGCGGCGGTTGTTGTGGACGATGCTCATTCGATCGGCTATCTGGGTCCGACGGGGGCAGGCACGGCCGAGTACTATGACATGCGGGATCGGGTCGATCTGACGATCGGTACGTTCAGCAAGTCGTTCGCCTCGATCGGGGGGTTCGTCGGCGGGCCGGAGACCGTGATCCACTACCTGAAGCACCATGCGCGCAGCCTGATCTTCAGCGCGAGCATGCCGCCGTCGGCGGTGGCCACGGTGCTGGCCGCCCTCGATGTGATCGAGCGGGAGCCTGAGAGGCGGGAGCGGCTCTGGCAGATCACGTACCGAATGATGGAAGGCTTCAGGAATCTCGGGTTCGAGATCGGTCCTACCGAGACGCCGATCATCCCGATCATGTCGGGCTCGGTGGAGAGGACGTTCAAGTTTTGGAAGGAGACCTTCGATCAGGGTCTGTTCACCAACCCGGTGATGCCCCCTGCGGTCCCCGAGAACAGCTGCTCGCTGCGCACGAGCTATATAGCCACCCACACTGACGACCAGCTCGATTACGTGCTCGACGTGTTCGGCAAAGTGGGCAAGAAGCTCGGCGTGATCTGAACGCGTGAGCGTTGAGATCAGACCCGTCGCGACGAGCGAAGAGCGGCGGGCTTTCCTACGTTTCCCTTGGAAAATATACCCCAGCAGCTACCCCGCCTGGGTACCCCCGCTGCTCGCCGAAGAGAAGAAACGGATTGACCCTGAGGTGAATCCGTTCTTCGAACATGGCTCCGTGGAGCTGTTCCTGGCTTACAGCAACGGAGACGTCGCAGGTCGTATCGCTGCTGTCGAGAACACCCTGCACAACGAGTTTCATCAAGAGAAGATCGGCTTCTTCGGCCTGTTCGAGTCCGTCGAGGATCAAGAGGTGGCGAACGCCTTGTTCGATAGTGCGGCCGAGTGGGCGCGCGATCGCGGCCTGATCGCGCTGAGAGGGCCCGCGAACTTCTCGACGAACGAGGAGTGCGGTCTGCTGATCGATAACTTCGATGACCCGCCCTACGTCTTGATGAACTACAACCCACCGTACTACGTGGACCTGTTCGAGAATTGGGGCCTGGCCAAGGCCAAGGACCTGCTGGCGTATTCGGTACGTCACGACGAGTTTGACGATCGCCGGTTTGCCCGCATCTCGCGCCTGGTGGAGCGCTCGCAGCACGACCTTCGGGTGCGGTCGCTGCGGATGAAACAGTTCGACAAAGAGGTCGAGCTGATCCGTGATCTCTATAACCTGGCGTGGGAGCGGAACTGGGGCTTCGTGCCTATGACGGATGCCGAGGTCGATTACATGGCCAAGGCGCTCAAGCCGGTGGTCGAGCCGGACCTGGCGATGATCGGCGAGATCGACGGCGTGCCGGTGGGGTTCGCGTTGGCGCTCCCCGACATCAACCAGGCGCTGCACCACCTCAATGGCAGACTCCTACCGTTTGGCATCTTCAAGCTTCTCTGGTACATGCGGCGAATAAACCGCATGCGGATCATCACGCTCGGCATTCAGGAGGAGCACCGGCGGACGGGACTGGATGGTCTCTTATACATCAAGATGTTTGGGAACGGACGACGACTGGGGATAGACTTTGCGGAGAGTTCCTGGATACTGGAAGATAACGAGTTGATGAACCGGGCTCTGGTGAAGATGGGGTTCGTTCTTAGCAAGACCTATCGGATGTACGAGCGGGCGCTGGAACCGCGCCCCGCCATATCCTAGTTCCTAGTCACGATTACCACTTCTCTATGGTCGACGAGGCGCGAACAGCGCTGGTGACAGGCGGAACGGGCTTCGTGGGCAGTCATGTCGTAGACGTACTGCTCGAGGCAGGTTATCGGGTCCGCTGCACTGTGCGTAAGAGCAGCCGGCTGCGTTGGCTGGAGGGTAAGCCGGTAGAGCTCGTCGAGCTGGATCTCGTGGAGGGAGATGCGTCGGACGCTGTCGCTGATGTTAGTGCGGTCTTCCACTTCGCCGGTCTGACCCGCGGATCCGGGCGCGAGCTGAACGCGGCGAACTACGAGGCCACGCGGGCGCTGGTAGCGGCCTGCGCGAGTGCGGCCCGAGAGCGCCGCTTCGTCTTTTGCAGCAGCCAGGCGGCCGCCGGCCCCAGCCTGCAGGGTGAGAGGCGCCGGGAGGAAGACCCGCCGCTACCCACCACCGACTACGGCCGCAGCAAATTGGCCGCCGAGCGGGCTGTTCTCGAGGCCGAGGGCGTGGAACCAGTCGTGCTGAGGCCGGCGGCAGTGTATGGACCCCGGGATGAGGATACGTTGCCCTACTTCAAGATGGCGGCTCACGGCGTGATCGTGATCCCCGGGATTCGAGAGCGCGTCGTTCAGATAGTTCACGCGCGAGACGTGGCGCAAGCCGCGTTGGCGGCGGTCGAGAGCCCCGGCGCTGCGGGAGGGACCTTCTTCGTGGCACACCCCGATGCGCTGACGTGGAGGGAGCTAGCGCAGGCGATCGCTCGCGCGGTGGGCCGGCGCGTCCTGCCGGTCCGGGTACCGTCGCCGGTTCTGCGCGCCGTGGGTGGGCTCGCGTCAGCGCTCGGCGCCGCTCGCCGCCCCGGCCAGCTGGACCTGCGACGGGCGCGGGATCTGTCCGAGCTCGATTGGACTTGCAGCGTCGAACGAGCGCAAGAGGTCCTCGGCTGGTCGCCGGAATACGGCGCCGAGCCGGGCCTTAGGGATACTGCAGACTGGTACCGGAGTCAGGGATGGCTTTGAGCTGGGTGGGTAGGCGGCTTCCCGAGGCTCAGCCTTCCGATCTCGTCTTCATGGGCTATGTCGCCTTCAGCGGCGCCCTCATCCTGTTCTTCGGGTGGTCGATGCCGTTCGGCTTAAGGGCGGGGCTCATCCTTGGGCACCTGGCGCTGTTGGCGCTCAGCGTGTGGTTCGCCAGACAGCCAGTTCGCGATCACTCCTGGTTCGGCGTGCTCCGGGACGTCTATCCGATCGCCCTCATCGCCTTTCTCTACTGGGAACTGCGCTTCATCTCCCAACTGTTTACGCAGGGGTACCACGACCCACTCATTCTCGCCCTGGAGGAAGCGGTCTTCGGCGAGCAGATTTCCATGACCTTCAGCATGCGCTGGCCGGTCCTATGGATGAGCGAGCTCTTTCACCTCTTCTACTCCCTCTACTGGATCCTACTGCCGCTGGCCGGCGCCGGGCTGTACTTGAGGGGGCGGATCGGCGGCTTTCGCGAGCTGATCTTCGTCGAGCAGATCGTGTTTTATACATGTTACATCGTCTTCATATTCTTTCCCGTGGCCGGCCCGCACTATCAGTTCCCGGCCATCAGCGGGGCGTTGGCAGAGGGCAATGTGTACCGGTTCGTGCACTGGGTCCTGGAGGACGGCGGCAGCAAGGGGGCTGCCTTCCCCAGCTCGCACGTGGCGGTAGCGGTGGCCGTCTTGCTCGTGGCGTGGCGACACGACAAACTGGTGATGGCGGCGATGTTGCCGTTAGTAGTCGGTCTTACAGTCGGTACGGTTTATGGGCGATTCCACTACGGAGTCGATACGTTGAGTGGGGTGATCATGGGGTTGGCCGTGGTACCTCTGGCGCTATATCTCCAACCGTTACTTGTGGTTAGGGGATCTGGTGAGGCAGGCAACTCCCTGGGAAGCTCGATCGTCTAAATAACGGGTTGCGGAGGACAAGTTTGACAAGAGATTTCACCGAGGCCGCAGTCATCAAGCGGGCCCGCGCTGGCGAGTCAGAGGCGCTGAAGTTGTTGTACGAGAGACACTCGTCGCGGGTATACACGGTGGTTAGGCGGCTAGCGGGGGACGATGATCTGGCGGCGGACCTGGCACAGGACGCGTGGGTCAACGCCTTTCGCAAGATCCGTGATTTCAGGGGCGATGCGTCTTTTGGAACCTGGGTGCATCGCATAGCGGTCAATACGGCGTTGACGCGACTGAGGCAGGCGGCTCGGCGGCGTGACCTGCAGGAGGGCTACGATGGGGGCTCGACTCTGGGGAACGCGGACGCTTGGCCGGCGTCGCGAGCGACGGATCGGGTGACGGTCCAGCGGGCACTGGATGTACTTCCGGAAGGATATAGGGCGGTGTTGTGGCTCCACGATGTAGAGGGCTACACGCACGAAGAGATAAGCGATCGGCTGGGAATCGCTGTGGGGACATCTAAATCACAGCTGTCGAAGGCGCGGGCGCGAATGCGCGCGCTAGTGGAGGCGGCCCGAGTTGAGGTACTCGATCATGGTACACCTTAACGCAGAGGTTTTTTCGGAGCTCGTAGACGGCGGAGTCGTCGCCGGCGCCGAGGAGCATCTGGCGTCGTGCGCGGCGTGCCGTGATCAGCTGGCCTCGCTGCGGGATTTGAAGGCCCGGTTGCGGGCGCTGCCGGAGCTGGAGGCGCCGGCGCATTTGTGGTCGGCGATCGAGGCCAGGCTGACAGGGCGGCCGGCGAGGGATCGCCGGTTCGGCTGGCCGGCGCTGATCGGTATGCAGGCGGCCGCGATGGCGGCGGTGTTTGTGATCGGGTTGGGTATCGGATCGATGTTCACTGGCGACGAAGCGCTGGAGCCGAGCGGTGTGCCCGTGATAGGCCAGGTGGCCGAGCAACCGCCGGCGTCGTCTCTGGAGGACGCGCTGGCTGAGGTGCGCCGACAGGGCGCTGAGTACGATCTCGCTCTGCGGCGGCTGGAGCGTGTGGCGAGTCGGGCCGGTACGCCGATGGCTTCACTGGCGGTAGAACGGTTGGCGGCGTTAGACGTACTGGTCGAGGCGTCGCGCAGCGCGCTGGCGACGCGGCCCGCCGACGCTGTTTTGAACTCCTATTTGTTCGCGGCGCTGGAGCAGCGGGAGGAAGTGCTGCGTGAGCTGGCTCGGCAGGCTCAGCAGGAAGCCGAAGTAGCGTGGCGATAGGAGTTTTGGGTTTAGTTTGTTTTTGTGCGGCGCCGCCGGGCGTGGGCTGCAAGTTAAGGGGTGTCGATGCTTAGTTGGAATTTAGGACGGTGTGGCCGACCGCTGGCCATTGCGCTGCTGGCGGGAGTAGGCTTCAGCAGTTCGCTCTTCGCACAGGACGAGCGCGGCTGGCTGGGCTTCCGGGTCTCGTGTACGAAGTGTGTGCTCGAGGAAACGGGCGACGCGGTCGCGTGGTCATTCTCGATTCCGCCGCTCGTTAGCGAGTTGATCGTTGGCAGCCCTGCCGCGCTGGCGGGGATTCTTTCCGGGGACACGATCCTTTCCATAGACGGCGTCGACATCACAACAGACGAAGGTAGTCGGCGCTTTAGCGCATTGAGGGCCAGCGTGCCGTTGGCTAT
This sequence comes from Candidatus Indicimonas acetifermentans, assembly GCA_947581815.1. Classification (GTDB taxonomy): domain Bacteria; phylum Gemmatimonadota; class Gemmatimonadetes; order Palauibacterales; family KS3-K002; genus Indicimonas; species Indicimonas acetifermentans. The sequence goes on from CANPVX010000022.1 coordinate 12,589, forward strand.
GAGGGTCCGGCGGTCCGGAAGAGAATTCACGTTGAGGGTGACCCCGGCCAACTACGAGGAAGTATTCGGCCAAAAGCAGGGTCTCGCCCTCTACGACCGGGGCAACTGGGACTCGGTGCGCGTCGAGCTGCAGACTCTATCGGACGAGCGAACCGAGCTGCGGAAAGCGCTGAGCGAGGCCGAGGAAGCGCTGCAGCAGACGCAGATCGAGGCGACTTCTACGGAGGAGCAGCGACAACTCGCCGCGGAACTGCGGGAGAACGTCGATTCGATCCGGCGCCAGCTTCTGCTCGCACAGGCGCGCCTTAGGTTGCAGGCCGACTCGCTGGCCGTGCGCGCGCTGTACCTCACGCCAAGGCCGACCGATCAGGAGGCCGACGAGCTGCGCGTGGGCGAGCGCGATGACGATGAAAAGCTGGTCGAGGCACGCAAGGCGACACTGGTGGCCCCGTACCAGGATGCCGTTGCCGGAGCCCGTTTCCAGCAGATGAACGAGGGGCTGGGCGATTATTTCGCGGGCTCGGAGGGAAGGGGTCTCTTGCTGGTAAGAGTCGTGGAGGGGACTCCGGCGTATGAAGCCGGGCTGCGGGAGGGGGACGTCGTGATCTCCATCAATGGGCAGCCGGTAGAGTCGGTCGAGGACCTGCGCGAGCAGTTGAGCGAGTCAGGGGAGGCCGAGCTCGTCTACATCCGTAAGGGTAAGCGTGAGAAGTGCACGATATCTTCGAAGTGATTGTTCGCCGCCCCATTTGATCTCCCCCTTCTGTCCGCTCATCCGCTCAGCGACCTGACGAGCGTCTCGATCCTGTTCAAACCTTCAAGGAGCTCCGGCCTCGGCAAGCCGTAGCCTATCCGCACGTAACCATCCATATGGAAATGATCGCCGGGCACGATGAGCACGCTGTGCTCGTCTTTGAGGCGTCTGGCGATCTCGCTCGACCCGATGTCGAGCTCGTAGCGGGCGTAGCAGATCGCCCCGGCGCGCGGTGGCACGAAGCTGAAGATGTCGGGCCGCCGGTCGAGCCAGGTCGTAATCGTGGGCAGGTTCTCGAGGAGGATGCTGCGAGTCCTTTCGCGTATGCGCTGCCGAGTTGTGGGCGTCAGCGCGACTCGAGCGCAGAAGTCGCTGAGGACTCCGGGGGCGATGGTCGTGTAGTCCTTGTAGGCCCAGATATCTTCCACGACATCGGGCGGACCCAGCGCCCAGCCGACCCGTAGACCCGGCAGGCCGTAAGCCTTCGAGAGCCCCGCCGTGACGATGAGCCGGTCGTAGCGTCCCCAGAAAGTCGGGCTAGCGGCTTCGTCGAGTTCGGCGCCTGCGTAAATCTCGTCTGCGATGATCCAGGCGCCGGCACCGTCGGCGATGCCCACGATCTCATCGATCTCATCCTCGCTCAGGATGCTGCCCGTTGGGTTGTTGGGGTTGGTGACGATGATGGCGCTGGCTCCCTTGGCCCGATCCCGAAGCTCATCTAGATCGGGCGACCAACTGCGTTCCTCGACCAGGCGAAAGCTCCGCACCTCGCGGGCGAACGTCTCCGCCTGACCCCACATCTGCATGTAGTTGGGCGTCTGCATGACGACGGTGGCGCCGGGCTCGAATAAGCTCCAGGTGGTCACGAAGTTCGCCTCGGACCCGCCATTGGTCACCAGGACGTTCTCAGGGCCGGCTCCGGGGTAGAGCCGGGCGATGGATGCCCGGAGGTCGTCGCTGCCGTTGGACTGGTTGTAACCGAGCCGCTGTCTGAGCAGCTCGCCCGGATCGACTTCGCCGAGCTCCAGAAGCTCGGCTGGGGTCATGGGGTGGACGCCGCTCTCCGAGAGATTCAGCTCGACGCGATGTTCCCACGTCGACTGCCAGCGCTCCATCTGGAACGGATTGATCTTCATCATCTTTAGTTTGTCCGTGGTCGGTCCACCGGTCGGGTGTGGCCGGGTATCAGCGTCGGCGTGCGCCCAGCCGCTCCGGCTGCGCTGGGGCACGTGGATAGAATAAGAGGAGAGCAACGGCCGCGGCTAGTTGAACGATCAGGTCCAGCCAAAGCACACTCTGCACACGCGATTGGGGCAGCCAAACGAGCTCCACGAAGGCGATCGCCGCGGCGACGGAGACACCGAGCAGTGTCGGGAAGGCCGTGGGAGGCTCGCGGCGCGCGGCTTCGAGCAGGCAGGCGCCCAGCACGACCAGAACGGCGCCGAAAACGTGGGCTTGGAAGGGGTTCACCGGTAAGGCGACGGCGCGGGCGAAGCTCGCGAAGTGGGCGAGCGGCCAGGCGCCCATAAGGACGTAGTAGGCGCCTTGCGCGGCGAGCACCGAGCGGCGGCGGCGGGCGCGAGCCTCCGGCTCGGCCGCCCGGCTACCCATCGTTCGCGCCGAGCTCCACCCCCAGGAGTTGGAGCAGGGAGTCGATGCGGTGTAGCCAGTAGTCCGGCTTCTCGGGGGCGAGCTGGTGACTGTCGAACGGGCCCCAGAGCGCGGCGGCAGTGTCGGCGCCGGCGGCGCGGCCGGCCCGTAGGTCGAAGACGCTATCGCCCACCATCAACACTTCGCTAGCTACGAGCCCGAGCCTCTCAGCGGCCACGCGGACGGGCTCGGGGTCGGGTTTCGGTTTGGCGACGTCATCGGCGGTGACGGTGACCTTGAAGAACTCGCTCAAGCCGACGCTAGCGAGCTCCCGATCCGTGTTTGCGCGGATTTTGCTCGTGACAACGGCGAGCGCGTAGCCTGCGCGGTCGAGCGCTGCGATGGCTTCGACCATTCCAGGGAAGGATCGAGCTAGGCGCTCGTGGTTGGCCTGGTTGTGTTCCAGATACGTTTGGAACATCGACTCCAGCTGCTCGGGAGACTTGGCGAACTCGCGGAGCTGGATCCGGAGCGGTTGGCCGAGCGTGGCGAGCCATTCCGCATCCTCGGGGACGCTCCCGAGGTGTTGTGACATCGTGTGGCGATACGATTCGAGTATGAGGCCGATGGTATCGACGAGCGTGCCGTCGAGATCGAAGAGTATTCCGCTGTAATTCGAGGTCACTGGATTCCTTTCCAAGGCTCTTGTCTGACCGTCGACCGAATTTGCGGCAGCGCGCGGGACGCGAAGCCTGCAACCGGGTCGGAGGTTATACGTGCGCGTGTCAAGGCGAAGAAAGAGATTGGCATCACTTTAGCGATATGCGTAGCTCTGCATCTACTCGATGACTCTCCAGGGGGATATGAGCGGGAAGGAGCTTTATGAACCTAGCAACGGGCGGCTGTCTTGGGCAAGCCGGGCCGATCCGGGAACGATCGTTCCATCAGGCCGGGATCGTGGAGGCCGGGGAGGCCGGCAGCGTAGACAGCAATAGCGTTGCGACATCGCGAGCGATGGGAGGTGCGAACGACTCAGGCTCCAGCGGGCTCAGGGCCGACTCGAGTTGCGAGAGGAATGCTGTCTCCGGGCGCTGAGGAAGCTCGTTAGCGATGCGTGCCAGCGCACGCTCGCCGGCGAGGGTGAAGCGGCGAGCGAGGCGCTCCAGGAGTCCGTCGATTCGGGTCCTTTCTATCGCGTCCAGGCGATGCTCGGCCGCTTTGAACTCGCGGGTGAGCCAGGCGGCGATGCGACACTGAGGCAGGTTAGGAGTCAGTTCGTCACCCGCGATGCGGGAAGCTTGGAGGCGGGTCATCTCCGCGTGCACGTAACGGGCGAAGGCGCGGCGAGCTCTTGCGAGCTCCTCAGTTCCCGAGTGCTCTCGAGGCAGAGGCGCCGCCTCTTTGAAACCCCGAAGCGTCGTGAGCTGATCCTCAACGACGCAGCCGGTACCTCCATCGTAGACGAGCCAAAGGCCGCGCGCCTGCCGACCTGATGTCACGCGCCAGTAAGAAAACGCTTTGCACGCCGACAGGCTGCGGTCGCTGACGATTGCCACGGCAGGTCCGCCACAGGACGCGCTGGGCTTCCCGTCCATGGTAGACACGTAATCCAGATACGCCAGCTCTTCAGGATCCTCGGGACCTTCGATGTCATCTTCCAACGCCTCGAGGGAGTCGGAGTCGCTTGCCAGCATACGAATCCGCTCGATGTTGCCGATGGCCGGCGAAGCGGATGAGCTGAGGATGGGTTGATCCAAGCCCAGTGTCGCTTGGATCGTCGATACCTTGTCTTGCAGTCGCTCCATGAGGCGAAGCAGCCGCTCGAGCTCGCCGGCCGGCAGGAAATGGTAGAGCTCGATGGTGTCGGCCGTAGCACCCAGGCGATCGATCCGTCCGACGCGCTGCATCAACCTCACCGGATTCCATGGCAAGTCGTAACTGATGACTACCGATGCGTCCTGCAGGTTGAGTCCTTCGCTCAGTACATCGGTGGCGATGAGGGTATCGACACGCTCGATGTTGCGCGGCTCGGGTAATCCGTTGCTGCGGGGCGCGAATCGCTCGATCACCTCCCGGCGACTGGCGGGCTCGCGACCCAACAACGCCTGGGCGCTGTCAATCCGGGCGAGATGGGGTCGGCTACCCAACTGGCGGTGCAGGTAGCGAGCCGTATCACGGAACTCCGTGAAGATGAGGATCTTACGGCCCGCGAGAGGGCCATCGAGCAGTCGCAACAGCGCTTCGAACTTGCGGTCGCTTCTCCGTCCGACGTGCGCTGCCAGCGTTCGATGGAGGCCGGAGAGCGTGACGAGGTCCCGCTCGAGATCGCTGCGAAAGGCCCGCAGCCGATCGGACCCCACCGCGGTCGGAGGGGGGGGAAGCATCAGCTCGAAGAAGGCGAGCTGGCTGCCTGGATCGTCGGCGGGGCCGCGGAAGAAGCTGCGGTACGCGGGTCGCGACAGTATGCGGCCGGCGTCCAGGGCTCGTAGCGCGGTTTGGCACCATGCAAGCTGTTGGAAGAGGCTCGATCTGAACGCTTCAGTGCTGGACTCCAAACGCTTGAGCAGGATGATCTTCAAGAGGTCTCGGGGCGCGCTGGTCTCTTTGAAGACATCCGACGAGGAGGGGTCGAGGGACGGGAGCCGTAGATCATCCATCCAGGACTCGAGCGCGGTGAACAGCTCTCCATACGAGCCGGCGAGGTCGTAGCGAACGGATTGGGGCGGTCGCCGGCGTGGAAAGCGCAAGTCGCGCGGTTCACCTGTGAGGGGATCGTGCACCTTGATGGCCCCGTAGTGTGCGCGCAAGAAGCGGCGTGTCCGCCTGAGCACGCACGCGGTGATGATCGTCCGAATTTCCTCCAGAGCGCCATCACCCCGGCGGAAAGCTACGCGATAGTCGTTGACGCCGAGGTGTCGGAATGCGCTGGGTGCGGCGAACAAGGCCAACATGTGTTGCAGGTCGAGGATCGAGTTGTTGATAGGCGTGGCGGTCATCAACACGACGCTGGCGTGCCTCACCAAGCCAGCGAGCCGTTTGTGACGCCGAGTACTGGGGTTGCGGAAGTTGTGGGCTTCGTCGACGAGGACGAAGTCGGCGCCGTCGAAGAGCGAAGGATCAAAAGAGGGCCTGCCAAGCGCCTCCATAGATAGAAGGGTGAAGTCGCCCGTGAGCGTCTCGTTGACCCAGAAGTCGAAGTTATCGACTTCGGCTCGGGCGGTGTCTTGGCCTTCGAGGTCGCGTGGATCAGGCGTCAGGTACGCCAGCGCGCGCTTCCACTGGCCCTTCAGGGCTGCCGGTACGATCACGAGCGCCCGCTGCCCGGCCTCCAGCGCGCGAGCCAGAAGCCTGAGACCGATGTAAGTCTTTCCGAGCCCGACGGCGTCGGCGATGATGACACCGCCGTAGCGATCCACGATCGCGCAGGCGCGCTCGTATGCCCTGCGCTGGTGCGCGGCCAGGGTACCAGAGAGACCGAGCGCATCCTCTGCTTGGGCGTCGGCCGCGTCGGCGAAGTGGACGGCCAGAGCGAGCCGGTAGAGCTCCGCAGGATCGACCACAGAAACTTGCTCGAACCCGCCCGCACCGCCCGCGCACTCGCGGACGGTGGCGGACTCGGGCCTCGGCGGCTGCGGGCGGCTGGGCGAGCTCGAGAGGGCCGGGGCAAGGCTGGCCCGGGCCAGGAGTGCTTCGAAGTGCTCGCGAAGGCGGTGAAGGACGACCGGACGCCTATGTAACGTCGCCCAGCGCCGATCGGAGGGCCCGGTGAACAGGACGGCGATGTCCGGGAAGGAGGCGTCCTTTTGATAACTGAGCAAGAACTCGGGCACGGGCGGTTCGGGACTCGCCCACGTGGACCATCGCGGCTCAGCGCCGCTGGCCTGATCGTGGAGGCTAACGCCGGCCGCGTCAGGCGCGGAAGCGGCGTTCAGGTCCTGCGCGGTGGCATCCCCTGGGTCCTCGGAGCTCACCGCGCGAACGAACCGTGGGCAGCCTGGAGCGCCCGCCACGACGGCTTGTAGCCACGCGCGCTGTGCGATGGCTACATCGACGCGGTCGGCTCGAGCCCAGATCCCGCGTACGATAGAGCCAAGGGCGACGTCGGGTTCCGCCACGAGCGTGCTCAGCCAATTCGCGCCGCTCAAGTTCGTACCCTGCCGCTGAGGCGTGCGGCGAAGTCCAGCAGCGCCTCAACGTGCTTTGTGTCGAGCGCGTAGATGCGCGCGACCGCACGATCGAGCTCCGCACGCTCGTCGGGCTTCAGCACTCCGCGCTCGTGCGCCAGGTGGCTCAGCCGTACGCAAGCTCTTCGAGCTGAGCGGTTGATGCGCTTTGGGGAGGGGAACGGGAGCAAAGCTACGGTCCAACCGAGAAACCTGAAGTAACCACCTGATGCGCGCTCTGCGAACGATATCAGGAATGACCGCGCCAGCGATGAATTGAGCACGGCGGCCAGGAGGTGTGCCTGGCTCTCTGAAGAAGCGGAGATCTGGTACACGGTATTGAGGCTGATCGCGGGCTTCATGTCACCCAGAAACTGGAGCCTTCGTGGGATGACGACGGCGGCCGGCTCCGCGGCGATATCACGCCAAGCTACGCGTAGCGCCCACTTCTTCGGATCGACCCGGAATAGGGTCCAGGGGCGTTGCCCAGGCTTGAGGTCCTTGCGGGCGAGAAGCGTCGCTTCATGGCTGAGAAGATGGGCGCTGGTCGCGGGCGGGAGCTTGACCAGTGTCTGTCCGGAGTCGTCGTGAGTCCAGACGATCGCGCGTCTGATGTTGTATGTCCACGCCGTGAGGTCTTCGCCCCGCAGTACAGGGCGCAGGTGATCGGCATCGACCGATACCGTGCCACGGCCCGTTAGTAGGGTGGCGAGGCCATCGGCGGCGTCGGCGTCGGCGAGTTCGCCGACGAAGACTGAATTGCAGCCGGTGACGATGCCGCGGGAAGGCCGGAGACCTTCTTGGAAACCGAGCGGCGGTCCGGCGGCGAGCATCCGATCGATCGCGTCGCGTACGAGCGGTGGGGCGAGGGCCCAGGGGGCCTCCGCATCTCGCGACAGGAGGGGCAGTTGCCGCTGCGGTAGCTCGAATTCGAGCCTGTCGTCTCCGCGTGTGTGGAGTCTCACGCCGACTCGGTGTGTGGGGCTCGGTCTCTCTTGGATCAACAGTACCGCAAGCGGGTAGGTCGTCGCCGCGAAGACCGGGCGCGCCGCGAGCGAGCAGTCTTCCAAGTGCAGCAGACGGGTGCGGCGGACGAGGCGGGCGCGTGCGGCACTGCCGTACAGGGCACGGATCAGCTTCGCCGGCATGAGAAAGCCGAGCGCACCGCCTTCTCCGAGAAGGTCGAGCGACCTCTCGAGGAAGAGTGCGCTGAGATCGAGCTGGGCGCCGAACCCACGGCCTGCGCCTGCCAACCGCACGCCCGTACGCCAGCCCGCCTCACGGAGGAACTCGAAGCGCTGCTTGAGACGCGCGCGAGAGAGAGAAGCCCAACGGTGCGCTCGAATCCAAGGGGGATTGCCGAGGATGACGTCGAAATCGTTTCTGGGGCGATCGGGATCGGCGAAATGGACCGCGAAGGAGAAAAAGGGCAACTCGTCGAGTTCTGTAAGGTCTGCGACTAGCTTCCGGACCTGCTCGATCCTCTGCTCGATCAGGTGGACCCTGGTCTTCTGAGACCTGCTGAGCCGACCCGGCGCGCCGAAGAGGTCGGGGCTTTTCTCAACCGTCTCGAGATCGTCGTGCTGGGCCATGAGCTGCTCGGACAGCTCGGCGAGGTAAGTCAGCGCCAGCTTGCGCTCAGCCCGGCGAAGGGCGCGGATCGCGCTACGCTTCGCCTGTCCGCTGGCGCAGAAGTAGCGTTCCTTCCTCGCAGCGAGACGCGCAGCCGCGCGCGTCCAGCGGCCGACCAGGTTCGAGCTGTCGAGGTCTGTGAGCTGGAGGAGGAAATCGATCGGATCGAGTAGCGCGTCGCCCTGGCGAATGTTGATATCGAGGTTGGGGAGAGGCGGCACATCGGCGATGCGTTCAACTTCGAGGTCCACGACGAGTGCGAGCCAAAGCCTCAGTTCGCACAGCCGAACGGCAGCGCCGTTGATGTCGACGCCGTGCAGGCTTCGCTGTATGATCGCCTGCCGCCGATTGAAGCGCGCCGTGCTGTCGTCGGACTGCCCTTCGAGAAAATCGCGTAGCCGCTCGACTCGGTTCAGGGCCGCCAGCAGGAAGGCTCCAGATCCGACGGCAGGATCGAGCACCCGAAGCCTCGCGAGAACAGCGACGAGGCGAGCGCGGAGATCCGAGTCCAACTCGGGTGCTTCGCCGGCCAGTAGCTGTCGACTGAGGTCTGGATCACAAGCGGCGGCTCGAGTGAGGAAAGCGGATAGAGCGCCGTCCACAAGGCGGTCAACCAAGGCGCGCGGTGTGAAGAACGCACCGGTCGAACCGCGCAGGCTGGTTGTCATCAGCCCCTCAAACACTTTGCCAAGCATCTCGGGGTCTACGGCAACGTCCTGATCTGCTGGCTGATCTTCCCTGAGGGTGAACTGATAGTGCTCGAGGAGCTCGAAGAAGATCGAAGCGAAGGCATCATCGGGCACATCGAGGCGAATGTGCTTTCGTTCGAGTGCGATTCGCTCGAACAGACCGCCGTTCAGGTAGGGAAGCTCGCCGAGCTCGCGGGCGGGAAGACCGCGCTGGTCCGGAGAGCGATTCAGCGCAGCGAAGAAGAGCGGTTTGAGCCGGCGGCGATAAAAAGGCACGCCCGAGCGCAACGACGACTGATAGAGGTTGACCAGATAACTATGATCGCCGGCTAGCCAGCCTTTTCTCTGAATGAAATAGAGGAACAGAAGCCTGCTGAGAAGGACTAGGGCGAGGTCGAGTCGGTCTTGTTCGTGGTCGCTTGGTACGCCGGTGATCGCAGCCGCTAGCTCGGCGCGTTGGCGGCGAAACTCGCTGAAGAACCGGCGGGTGACGCGTTCGCGATCGAGCGCGCGGGCGTGGGCAAGGGCGAGATCGGCCGCAGTTTGCGCGCCGTTGACGGCGAGATCCGCCAGGATATCGAGCTCCGAGGGACGGGGTTTCCTGGGGTCGATCCAGAGCTTTCGTAGCCGGAAGGGTCCGGGGCCGAGGCCCCAGCTGGCGAAGACGATTCGCTCGTCGCCAGCGGCCACGAAGAGCAAGAGAGCGCGGCGAAGCGGATTGTGTCGATAAAGACTCTCGGCGACCTTGACGATCTGCTGCGGCGCGAGGTCATCCTCAAAGCAAATCCGGAAGACGGCGAAGTTGCGGTGGCGCGCTGCGATCTCGAGTTGCAAGTGGTCGCTCGCGCAGAGCCCGAACTCTTGAAGCGTTGAATGCGGCACGTGCACACCGAGCGGCTCATATCCAAGCGCAGCGAAGAGCGCTTCTCGAGAACCGCGCCGCCACTCTTGAAGCGCCGATTGCAACACACGGGTGTCGGGCACCAGCGTCCTCCGGCATCTCGTCGATCCCACTCCAGTACGCGTGGATGTTGTGCGGCGATCATCATCAGATTGGCATTCGCGAAACGTGGCTTGCCTGATGGCATGTCTGTTTAGATGTCTTGAGCTAGTAGTGACACGTGGCTCTTGGTGCGCGGCGAGGGGGGCAGGGGGGGCGGCTTGACGCCTGCTTGACCGTCAACTGCGAGAGTGCATCGCGACTGCTGCGACAAAGGCGGCAGGAGCGGCAGGCAGCCTCAGCGTCGCTGCCTGAACGGGACTTGAAACGCTTGCTCAAGGTTCGAACGTTGGGCCATCTTACTCTTTATACGCAATCGCCTGCAGCGCTCATCTCACTTGGGCGGAGTTCTAGCGCGCCCGAGGATTGGCGCG
>CANPVX010000023.1 GCA_947581815.1 Candidatus Indicimonas acetifermentans
GGCTTCCTCCCGCACGCGGCGTCGCTGGATCAGGCTTTCGCCCATTGTCCAAAATTCCCCACTGCTGCCTCCCGTAGGAGTCGGGGCCGTGTCTCAGTCCCCGTGTGGCTGATCATCCGCTGAGACCAGCTACCCGTCATCGCCTTGGTGGGCCGTTACCCCACCAACAAGCTGATAGGCCGCGAGCCTATCCAACAGCGAGAGCTCCCGAAGGATCGCCCCCCTTCGGTGGCTTCCGCATGCGCGAAAGCCACGTTATGCGGTATTAGCCCGGGTTTCCCCGGGTTATCCCCCTCTGCTGGGAAAGTTGCTCACGTGTTACGCACCCGTCCGCCGGTTTACTCACCTCCCGAAGGAGGTTTTCTCCCTCGACTTGCATGTGTTAGGCACGCCGCCAGCGTTCGTCCTGAGCCAGGATCAAACCCTCCATATGATTGTTCTGCTTCGAAGGGTCGGTTGGTTCCCCAACCCGATCTTGCTCTTCGGAACGCTCACCCGCTGCAGCCGAAACCACAGCGGTCACACGTCCGGAAAATCGCTTTGTCTCCTCATAATGGCGGGAAGCGACACCCGCCGAGGGCCGAAATGCACTCGTCACACACCCATAACTATCGATTTTCAAACAGCAAAAGCGCGCAGAAACGCGCGGACCAGATGTCTGTAGAGGCCGCAAATATACCAAACATCCGCAGAAGGGCAAGGGTTCACAGCCGCCCCGGCCCGCCCCGCCCCCCCCACAGCCTCCACGGCCGCTCCGGGCCCAGAACGCCTCCCGCGCCCGAGACTCGGTTCACGAAGGGTGAGCGACGGGACTTGAACCCGCGACCTCCAGGGCCACAACCTGGCGCTCTAACCGCCTGAGCTACGCCCACCACACAGCGGACGCCGAAAACGCGTGCGCCGAGGCTTTCTTATTTGACCGCTGAGACCAATGTAGGGCGTCGAGTCTCGAGTTCAAGCAGATTCAGTCACACACCGCGCTTGCGCTCCCCGACCCAGCCGTGAGCTGGCAGGTGAGCCCCGTCCTCGCGTGGGTCACCTCGGCCCGATAACTCCCCGAGGTCAAGTCGATTAGCCTGACCTCGTAGGTGTCGGGGATGCTGCGGCTGAGAAAAGAGCCGCGCAGCTTCGCCCAATCCACGTAGCTCCCTGTCTCGACGCGCGCGATATCCTCGGCGAGCCTGATGTCCCGAAGGATCGACTTCATTTCGGTTGTGAACCGCGTGCGGATGATCGCGGGTAGCTCGCCCCCGCCGCCCTCCGAATCCTCCGCACGGCAACCGGCTGACGCGATCGTCAGCGCCGCCACGACGAGCCACCAGGCCCGGGTCCCCCCCCCTTGCTTCATCTGCTTCCTCGTCTGTCAGCGTGAATCCCGGCAGGGGTAGGCTTTGGGATCATAGCAAGGCCACCGAGCGGGTCAAGGAAGATGCCCGCGCCCGGCCGCATGCCGCTCCCGCCTCCGTTCGTGCTTGCCGTGATGACGCGGGGCCGCTACGATTTCGCGCGTCGCCTAGGCAACTTTTCTTCCTGCCACCAGCAAGCACAGCCGATGGCCCCACCGCTCCTCAGTCCAACCTCTCGTACTGTCGGCCGACTGTTTACGCTTTTGATCATCGCTCTCTTGGCGACATTCCTGCGCTTCTTCGGGCCCCCAGCGGGGATGAAGGCCGACACGATGTTGCTGGGTTTCCTGCTCCTCGCAGCCTTCGTGGCAGGTGATTTGGCGAGAGAATTACGTTTGCCACGCATCACCGGCTACCTGCTGATCGGCATTCTGCTAGGCCCCTCCGTCCTCGGCCTGTTGCCTGAACAGACCGTCGTCAATTTCGAGATCATCAACGGAACGGCGCTGAGCGTGATCGCCCTGCAGGCGGGCAGCGAGCTGCGGCTCGCGAGTCTGCGGGAGCGCTTCGCCGGCATAGGAGCGATCACGGCCTCGCAGATCGTCATCACCCTCGTCGGCATCGTCGCTACGGTTTATGTGGCGCAAGGTCTGTTTCCCCTGTTGTCGGGTCAATCGAATCGAACGATTCTGGCGATCGCCCTCATCTTTGGCATCGTCGCGGTCGCCAACTCGCCGGCCACGACCGTCGCCGTGATCACTGAGATGAAGGCTCGGGGCCAGCTGGCGGACACCGTGCTCGGCGTCAGTGTTCTCAAGGACGTCATCCTCCTCCTGCTGATCGCGGTCATGGTGCCGGCGGCGGCGGTGTTGGTTGACCCGGCGCATGGATTCGATTTCGCGGAGTTGCGGGACATCAGCACACAGATCCTCGCGGCGCTGGCCCTGGGGTCGGTGGTGGGTGGGTCGATCGGGCTTTACCTCCTGAAGGTCGACCGCCGGCCCATCCTGTTCGTCCTCGCCATCGCGTTCATCATCGTGGAGCTGTCTCGCGCGCTCGGATTCCAGTCCGAGCTTTATATCCTGATGGGGATGGCGGCTGGGTTCGTGGTTCAGAACTTGACGGGCCAGGGTTCCAAGTTGGTAGACGCGTTGGAGGCGAACGCTCTGCCGGTTTACGCGCTCTTCTTCGCCGTAGCGGGAGGGGCGCTCGATCTGAGCGTCATCCCTCAAGTGTGGCAGGCGGGGCTCGTGATCATACTGGCCCGAGCGGCGCTCATCTACCTCAGCACGGGCCTCGGGGCCCGCTTGGCGCGCGAGACCGAAACGATCCGCCGCTTCGCTTGGCAGGGCTTCCTGGCCCAGGCCGGCGTGACTCTGGCCCTGGCGATCATCGTCCGCGACCGCTTCCCCGTCTGGGGTCCGCAGGTGGCGGCGATCATCATCGCCATGATCGCGGTGAACCAGCTCATCGGTCCGCCGCTATTCCGCCTCGCCCTCGTTCGCGCGGGGGAGACACGTCTAGGGTCGGCGCGATGAGGGTGGGGGGCGGGGGGGGCTTGGTGCTGGCTCTGCTGCTGCCCGTCCCAGCGGGTCTTCCGGGCCTCCTCGCACAGGAGGCCCCCCCTCCCCTACCGCCCAATCCGTTCGCCGGCGTCGAGACGATTATTTTCGAGAACGGCCTCAAGACCTGGTACAAACGGCTCCCGAACACCCACAGCGTCTCGATCAGTGTCGCGCTGCCCTTCGGGAGGGATAGCGACCCAGCGGGGAAAGAGCAGTTAGCGCACTTCACAGAGCACATGCGCTTCGCGGACTATCAGGGAGTGGCAGAGGAGGAAATCAAGAGGCGGATCGAAGCGCTCGGAGGTGAATTCAACGCCCAGGTATCCGACGACCGGACGTTCTTCTTCGTGCGGATCGGAGCGGAGCACAGCCTATACGCACTCGATTGGCTCTATCGCGTCCTCTCTCCCCATCCGATCGACCAGGAGGCGGTCTCTCGGCAGCGGGAGCCGGTCGCTCTGGAGATTCGTGCTCGGCCGCGCCAGCTGCTGGACTGGGTGTTGGCCTACTACGTCGTTCCGCCGGCTCTGAGGCCCCGGGACTTCTGGCAACGGGAATTCGGTCTCCGGACCATCGCCATGCGAGATTACTACCCTTACGCCTCGCTCAACCGCATCACGCCCGAGGATCTGCGCGGGTTCTACGACACCTACTACGTACCCTCGGCGATGACGTTGGCCGTCGTCGGCGACGTCGACCGGGAATCGACGCTAGCGAAGATCGAAGAGACCTTCGCGACGCTCCCGCCCCGAGCGGATCCCTGGGACAGCGGCATGCTGCGCGATCCGAACCGGTACCGCCAGTCCATCTTTTGGGACTACCGTTCAAACGTCTTCTATCGCAGCCGCTTCAAGCTCTACGGGCTCAGCGACGCGGATAACGTCATGCTGATCGTCACCGCCAATCTGCTACGCAAGCGATTGAACGACCAGCTCAGATTCAGCGAGGACAAGGCGACCTACAGCTTGAGATCTCGCGTCGTGCGCCGCGGTGCCGCAGCCTACCTGGAGATCAGCGGCGGGCTCGCGAAGGAGAGGTTCGCACTGGCGCGGCAGATCATCGAGGCGGAGATCGAGGCTCTGAGAACCGGGTCCTTGCCCGAGGCCGAGTTCGCCGCCGACCGAGACGCCGTTGCACGGCAGCTCAGGGCGGCCAGCTACTCGCCGCGGGCGCTCGAGAACTGGGTGCGGATCGCGTTCTACAACCGCCATGTGAACCGCGACTTTCCCGATCTCGTGGCAGTGATGGATACGGTCAGCCAGGCACGGATCAGGGACTTCGCCTCCGCCGCTCTGGCGCCCGAGCGGCAAGTGGTGACGGTGATCTATCCGCACCCGATCAGGCAGGGGGCTCTCGTCGTCGTGGTCGCTGGATTGTCGTGGTTCAGCGTCCTGCTGGCGAGGCTCCTACTGCTACGCTCCATCGACATGACGCGGATACGTTACGTGGCGAGGTTTCGAATCCCCTTCCCCCTGCTTGTCCTGACGGGTGGTTCGCTATTCGTCATCGCAGCCATCGGCGGACGTCTACTCTTCTACGCCTACCAGGAGCTCGGCCTGGAGCTACTCTCCCGATTCGACAGCTTCACACTGCAATGGTCGGCCTATGCCTCGATGCTCATGTTGACGATCTTCTTAGGGATCATGCTCCTGTCGCTGATGCCGCGGAAGATTCTGGTCTTCGACGATCGCGTGCTCATCAAGTACTTATCCTACCGCTCCGTGGAAATCCCTGCGGGCGAAATCGTTGAGACCGGGCTGCGCCGCTTCTCAACGGTCTGGCTCTCGAAGTCGATACTGCGCTGCCTGCCTCTGGCGTTCGGACTCGCCTCGCCGGCTGTGTATCTGCGGCGTGCCAATGGACGATCCTATTTCTTCGACGTGAGGAAGCGCGATGAGCTGGTCGCGCTCCTGGCCGAGCTCAGCCAGGCGCCGTTACCCAGCCCGAAATCGCCGTCGCCAACTCGTCCATAACCTCGTCCGCCGTGCGACCCGAGCGTTTCGGAACTTTGAACGAGTGGTCGCCGCCCTCGACGACGTGCAGGGTAGCCCTACCACTCAGCTCGTCGCACACGGGTACAAGCCATTCCAGGTTGGCCAGCCCGTCCCGTGTGCCCTGGAGGAAAAGCATCGGCAGGTCGACCTTGTACAAATGTTCGGCCCGAGCGTTGCCCGGCCTCCCGAGAGCGTGGAGCGGGAATCCGAGAAAGATCAGGCCTTGGACACCGTCCAGAGGCTGGTCAGCGGCGGCGCTGGAGGTCATGCGGCCACCAAGGGATTTCCCGCCGGCGTAGAGCGGAAGGTGTGGGGCCGCGGCCGCCGCGGCGCCAACCGCGGAGCGCACGGTCGCTTGGAGCAAGTGGGGCGGATCCGGCCGCCGGCGCCCCTGTTCCATATAGGGAAATTGATAGCGGAAAGTCGCGATCCCCTTCTGCGCTAGGCAACGGGCTATTTGCTCCATGAAGGGGTGCCGCATGCCAGCGCCCGCACCGTGAGCCAAGACGTAGAGGGCTTGCGCCCCACGCGGGTGGAGCAAGATGGCCGAGCTAGTCGCCGTGCTTTCGGCTACAGGAAACTCTAGGGACTTGAGGTCGGCTGTACTCATCACGCAGCGGGGGCGGGGGCCGGGGCGGGGGCGGAGACGAACTGCCGTGCCGCTACCAGTATTCGGGCTCGTTTCCGCGCTTCCACTTAATGTTGCACCCGACGCTCGGTTTCTGGTCGATCGAAACGGGGGCTCCGGCCAGAACATCCTCGATCGCCGCTCGCAGGTCATGGCCGGTGACCGGGATCGCGTTGCTGGGGCGGCTGTCGTCCAGCTGCCCTCTGTAGAGGAGCTTGCAGTCCCCGTCGAACAAGAACAAGTCGGGCGTGCAGGCCGCTTTGTACGCCTTGGCGACTTCCTGGGTCTCGTCAAAGAGGAACGGAAACTCCCAGCCCTCCTGAATGGCGAGCCGCTTCATGTTCTCGGGTCCGTCCTGAGGGTGGCTCTCGATGCTGTTGGAGTTGATGGCCACGACCGCCAACCCCTTGGGCATGTAATCGGCAGCCACACGCCCGAGCTCGTCTCTGACGTGGATGACGAACGGGCAGTGGTTGCAGATGAACATCACGAGCAGCGCCGGTGCGGAGTCGTAATCCTTTCCTAAAGAGACGGTTTTTCCGTCGACCGCATTGGTCAGCTCGAAAGCTGGAGCGTCTGAGCCCAGCGGTAGCATCGTCGAGGGTTTGAGAGCCATGATCCTCCGCCTGCGAATGGTTCCATGGGGTCGTTCGAGAGCCTCGTTTTTCTGTCGGGACGCCCTTCCTAACTCTTCGGTTTGAGCTCCCAGAGCACGTTCACGATGACCCAGCGTCCCTCGTAACGTGCGACGTGAAGATAGTCAATCCAGCTTGATGCGACGATCCTCACGCTGGCCGCGCCCTCGTATACATCGAGGATCGTCACATCCTTCTGCTGTGCCTCTTTCGGGATCCGGGTACCGTATCCGGATCGAGTGCCCTCGACCAGCTCCTCGGCGCCCATCTCCCGTAGCGAGCTCTTATTGGTCGTCGCATCGGTGACCACGATCCGCTTCGCCAGCTCCGGGTGCAGCGCCCGTTGCATCCTCTCTGCGTCGCCGGAATACCAGCCTTCGATATAGTCGAGGGCCGTCTGGACGATGGCGGCGGAGTCCGCCGCGGACTGAGCTGCCGCGTCCGAGGCCGCAGCCGTCATCAGCACCATCAGTGCGAGAAGCCCATTTCTCATGTCTCAGCCTCCAGAGAGTGGATTGGATCAGAGCGTGAACAGTCTGAATTTTAGACCGGTGAGGCCGCGTCAACGTTGCGCGCTCGAGTGCCCGCTGCAACCCTGCCCACACTTTCGTGCATCTAAGGGATAAGGGCGGCCGCGGGAAACATCGAGCCGCCAGCACACGTAGTGCTGATTAGACGTCGAGCTTAGGGGATATCGCATCCCGTTCATGCGACGGCACAAACCCGCTGAAGGCTGCCGTCCAGAAGTATCTAGATAAGGGTGGGGAAAAAGGTAGGAGCTAGTATGGCCAAGCAACCCAAGACGGACGCTCGAGCGCCGACCCTCTACCGCCAGACCGCGAACGACCGGTTCAAGAGAAGGTTCGGCGCCTGGCTCTGGGGTAGTGTGATCGTGGCGACTTTCGTGCACTTTGCGCTCATCAAATACTTTCCGACCCTGCGTGCGGCGGATTTCAGTTTCAGAGCGAGCGAGCTCGAGACTATCGAGCTGCCACCCGAGATCAAGATTCCGCCGCCCCCGGAGGCGATCAAACGCCCGGCGCTACCTGTTGTGGCAAAGACGGAGCTGGAGGAAGATATCACGATCGCTCCCACAACATTTGACGAGAACCCGGTCAATGATCTGCCGCCACCGCCCTCGGATCGGGCGGCCGGACTCGGTGACCAGCCGGTCTTCACCCCCTATACCGTGGCTCCGGCTCTGAAGGATCCACGGCGGGCGACACGAATCGTGGAGCGCCAATATCCCCGCCTCCTCAAGGACGCGGGTATTGGTGGGACGGTCGTCGTCTGGGCGTTCATCGATGAGGTGGGCCTGGTGAAGAACACCGCGGTCAACGCCAGTTCGGGCTATGCGCCGCTCGACGAAGCGGCTTCGAGGGCGGTCCTGCAGTTCGAGTTCCGGCCCGCGCTCAATCGCGACGAGACGGTTCCCGTCTGGGTGGCTCTGCCGATCACCTTCAAGATCCGATAGCCCCGCCGCCTCGCTGTTGGAGATCGCCGGACGCTGTCCCGTGCACAGCTCCCCTAGCGGCTGCCGGACTCCTCCTCATCTAGAGATGCGGCCGTCACCTCTGTGACGAGGTTGCGCTCGAACCAGCGGGTCATGCGCTTGTAGCTGTCTTTCCGCGTCGGAACTTCGTCCCAACCGTGATCCTCCATAGGATAGACCACGAGCTCGAAATCCTTCTCCAGCTCGATTAGCATCTGCGCGAGACGGAACGAGTCCTGAATCTGGACGTTATCGTCGACTAGGCCGTGCTGGATCATCAATGCACCCCGGAGCCCCTCGGCGTAGTAGACGGGGCTGGATACGCGATACGCTTCCTCGTCCGACTGCGGCGTCCCGTTGAGGATCCGGCTAGTGTACCCCTGGTTGTAGTGTGCCCAATCGGTGACGGGGTATAGCGCCACGCCCGCCGCGTAGCGGTCGGGGTGACGGAACATAGCCATCAGCGTGAAAAAGCCCCCGTAGGATCCTCCGTATACGCCGATACGCTTCGGGTCGACGCCGTAGCGCTCTACCAGCATGTCGAGGAACGGCAGGCTGCTGTCCACGTCGGAGACACCCATCTGCCGGTAGGCGTAGGTGCGATTGGCATGACCGTACCCCGAGCTGCCTCGATAGTCGAAGTTGGCTACGACGTAGCCTCGATCGCGTAGGTAGTTGGCGTACAATTTGGCGCGCACGCGTCGCCAGCCTTTCGTCACGCCTTGAGCGCACTCCCCGCACCCGTGGACGTAGACGACGGCCGCGCCGTTCATCACTTCGGGCGCTTCCCAGATCTGCCCCCAGGTCGGCAGCCCGGCGGGATCGGAGAACGTGACGATCTCGCTCTCGGCCAGAACGAGGCGATAGAAGTCGTCGGTGCCCGACTTGGTGACCCGGCGCATCTGCTGGCCCGGGCGATTCGAAAGGACGTACAAATCGCGCATCAGCCGCTCGGTCTCGTAGCTGACGGCCAGCCGTCGCCCGTCGGGTGAGGGGAAAACCCGGTACATTCCCTCTCCCTGCGTGATTCGCTCCAGTTGCCCGCCGCGAGCCGGCAAGTGATAGAGGTGTTCCTCGCCGGGGTGCTCCATGCTCGTCTCCAGATACCACGTCTTTCCGTCCGGCGATAACGAGGCGCGCCGCACCTCCCATTCTCCGTCAGTCAGCTGCGTGATGCTTCCGTCGAGCTCCGCCAGATACAGCATCGCCGAGCCCGAAGCGGTGGAAACGAAACCGAAAGCGCTTCCGTCGGGCAGCCATTGCAAATAGCCGGGCGACCAGCGGCCACCCACCAGAGGCCCACCGATCCAAGCGTCCTCGTGCTGGTGATCGATCACCGTCGTCTCACCGGTCTCGGGGTCGAGTAAGCTGATCCAGCGGTCCTTGTGATCCATCGATAGGATCTGAACGACGGCGTGCGTCCCGGTAGGGCTCCAGAACGGCCCGTGCACGACGGTTTCCTTGTCGGTTCCTGCCTCGACCCAGGTCACTTCCACGCTGTCCGGGTCGACCACAGGATCGACCGCCACGATGCCCATCTTATACTTCGGTAGGGGCTCGCCCACCTTGGGTCGTGCTTTCTCTTCTGTTGCATACCCCTCCTCGTTGACGAACTCTATGAAGCTGGTGCGGTGCTTTCGCCAAGTGTCTTCGATCCAGAGGAACGTGATGAAGCGTCCGTCGGGCGAGCGCTTGAGGTCGTACGCTCGGGCTCCCTCTTCCACAGGGATGCTCTGCGGGCGATCGCGGTAGCGAGCACGCTGAATAGAGTCTTCGACCGCCTGATCCTGCTCGCGCTTGCGGACGATCTCGATGAGTTCCAGCTGCTGATCGCGCAGCCAGTCCTCGGCTTCGCTGAGCTCTTCTTCCGGCGTCACCACCTCGGCGAGCTGGCGGGCCAGGCGGCTTTCGAGATCATAGACCCAGAGGTCACCCTGAGCCCCGACCTGGCGGCTGAGCCCAGAGGTGGCAAAATAGACGAACGAACCATTGGCAGAGACCTCCACCTCCCCGAGCCTGCTGTCTGTGCTGAACACGAGGCGCGAGCCGTTTCGTTTATCCCAGACGAAGAGATTGCCTTCACGGGACCAGGCCGCGACCGCTCGGTCCGAGGACCAGCGGAGGTTGGATGAGGGGATGAGGGTGATCTCCTCCTGGCGCACCTGTCGCACCCGACGGCCGGAGGGATCGGCGGCGTACCAGGGGTCGGAGTCGGCAAGTTGGTCCGGCTGCGGATCCTCGCGCCAACGGAAGTAGATCGACTCACCGTCCGGCGACCAGCGGATGTCCCGCGGCGGCACGCCCAACCAGCGTTGATTCTCGGCCAGCTGATCGATCGTCAGCTTGAAGGAGGGGTCCGCGTCAGCCAGCGTGAGCTGGGACTGGCTGAGGACCTGCGATCGAGCGCTGCCCGGAACCAGGATGAAGGTTAGGGTGGCGACGGTCAGGAAACGATTCGAAGACGTGAGCTTTGAACGCATGAGCCTACCCCCTGATTAGCGTGGGTCCCTGACCCGCGACGCGAGCTACCGTCAGAAACGCGCCATCACGATCGCGACTCGTCGGGTTCCAGTCTCTGGGTTTCGTGATATTCGTAGTCGGTGTTTACAGCCCAGATGTCGTGAGCGGCACCCTCCATGTTCCAGACGGTCATCATCGCCGTGAGCATGGAGTGGTCCTGGTTGTTGTACTTGTGCAACCCGTTTCTTCCCACCGGATGCAAGTTGGGGATAGAATCGAGGTATCCACGAATCCTGTTCACGTGGCCGCCGTACTCCGAGTCGTAGATCGGGTACGCCTTCGGCATCCGGACGACGACCCCGTCGAGCACCTTCTCCGGCGCCACCAGGTCAAGCTCATCGAGCTCACGCGTCGCTAGTGCCACCAACGCGCTATCTTCCTTTTCCCACAGGCTGTCGCCCTCGAAGCAGAAGTACTCAAGACCAAGGCAGGTCGTCGAAGAGTCGGGTACCAGAGCCGGGCTCCAGTTCTTGTAGTTCTGGATGCGTCCCACCTGTACTTCCGGCTCGTGGATGTAGATCCAGTTGTCCGGAAACACCGATTCCTCGTTCACGATCAACGCGACTACCAAGAAATCGCGGTATCGAAGTCCGTCAGCGGCTACCCGCACGGCGACCTGGGGCGGTGGCGTCATGGCGCGAATCAATGATCTGAGTGGAATGGAGGAGATGAAGTGGTCCGCCTCGAACTGGCGCTCTCCCTGTGGCGTGGTCACCTGGACAGCCACTGCTCTCCCGTTGCTCGATTCGATCGACCTGACTCGGTGCCGCAGCAAGACGCGTCCGCCGGATTCGAGGATCCGGTCACGGCACTGTTCCCATAACTGCCCTGGTCCCAGACGGGGATACTGGAACTCGCGGATTAGCGTCTTGATCTTGCTGGATCGGCGCTGGATCGGCGCTGCCGCGAGTACCGCCCGAAGCAACGACAGGCCCTTGATTCGTTGTGCGGCCCATTCGGCCCGAATCTCGGTGCATGGAATGCCCCACACCTTCTCCGTGTACGTCTTGAAGAAGACCTCGTAGAGACGGCGCCCGAAGCGGTTCGTAACCCACTGCTCGAAGTTGTCTTCGACCGGGCTTGGCCGAAGACGCGCTTTGAGATAACTGAGCAGTATCAAGGCAGAGTTCCACGGGCCCAGTCCAAACAGAGCATTGCCCGCCTTGAGAGGGTAGTTGAAGAATTTCCCGTTGTAATAGATACGGGAAAGCCGCGGCACGGTCACGAAGTCTTCGGCGAGCAGTGCTCGCCACAGGTCCTCTACCGGCCGGATCTTTGTAAAGAACCGGTGGCCACCGATATCGAACCGATATCCTCGATACTCTTCTGTGCGGGCAAGCCCTCCAACCATGTCGTCTGCCTCCAGCACAGTCACGTCGACCCCACGCTCGGTGAGCAAGTAGCCTGCGGTGAGGCCCGCGGGTCCACCGCCCATGATCACGACACGATCCCCCGGCCTGAGAGGTGTAATGATGCGCTGCATCACGACGATTGAATCCCAGTTAGTAGGGGTCTGCACACGCAAGACAGAAGTGACACGGCGATCGCGGCCATATTGAAGTATTGCGCCCGTGTGGCGGCGGTCAGGAAACGTTTGGAGAAGCGAACTTTGAAAGCATGAGCCTACCCCCTGATGGGCGTCGGTCGCCGACCCAGCCCTCCCCTCGATAAAGACGATCGGGCTCAAGCTACACTCCGGCTCGGTACATGACCATGCCGTCTGGCCAGCGTGGCGGGTTCCGAGTAGGTTGGGATCTCTTGCTATCGGCACCAACCTATCGACCCACCCATAGCGGTGAGCTCATGCGAAGAATCGCACTGCTGTTCGCGCTTCTACTCTCAGCTCAGCAGTCGTCTCTGGCGACCCAAAGCGCAGAAGAGGAAGTGACGCAAGTCGTCCGCGGCCTGTTTGAAGCCATGGCGGCGGCTGACAGCGCGCGAGTGCGCGAGCTGTTCAACCCGCAGGCGCGCTTGATCGGCACCGGCGGGGGCGAAGACGGTATGGAAGTCCGCATCCTGCCCATCGAGCGGTTCATCGCAGCGGTGGGGGGCGCGGACGGCTGGAATGAGCGGATTTGGGACGTGGAAGTCAGAGTTGATGACAACCTCGCCACCGTATGGACGAAATACGACTTCCTGCTGCACGGGCAATTCAGCCATTGCGGAGTGGATTCCTTCCAACTCGTACGCACGACCGATGGGTGGAAGATCATCAGCATAGCCGACACGCGGCGGACCGAAGGGTGCGAAGCACCGCCGGACGGCTGATCACGTCATTACGTCAGGAGACGCTATCGATGGTTCCTCGATCGATCAGATTCGTATGGCTGGGCCTCGCCGCGGCGGCGGTAGGCCCGGCTGGCGCCGCGGCGCAGGACGCGCCTCCGGGCTCTGCTGCCTTCGAGAACGTGACGGTCATCCCGATGGACCGAGAGAGAGCGCTCGAAGGCCAAACCGTCTTGATCGAAGGGCGGCGGATCGTGGCGATCGGTCCGGCCGGCGAAGTGGTGGTGCCCGACGGTGCGCTACGCATCGACGGCCGGGGGAAGTACTTGATCCCCGGGTTGGCGGAGATGCACGGGCACATCCCTTCCCTTCAGTCGGGGATGGAGGTCATCGACAGGGTGATGATCCTGAATGTGGCCAACGGGATCACCACGATCCGGGGGATGCTGGGCAACGCCTATCACCTGGAGCTGAGGGCCGAGGTCGCCCGTGGCGAGAGACTGGGCCCGCAGATATTCGCCAGCAGCCCGTCGCTGAACGGGAACAGCGTGCCGGACGACGAGACGGCGTGGCGCGTCGTTACAGAATACCGGGCTGCGGGTTACGACTTGCTCAAGATCCACCCGGGTATACGCCGTGAAGTCTTCGACCAGATCGCTGCGACGGCCCGTCACGAAGGGATCCCCTTCGCCGGTCACGTCCCGGCCGAAGTGGGGTTGGAACACGCGCTGGAGAGCGGGATTGCCACGGTGGAGCACGTGGACGGGTACGTGGAGTACTTGGCGAGCAGAGACCCCAGCACGCCGTCTCAGTTCTTCGGATTCAACCTGGTCGATCGCGTCGATCCGACCAAGATCGACGGTATCGCCCGTGCTACGCGCGACGCCGGCGCTTGGGTGACGCCCACGCAGGTTCTATTCGAGAACCGCTTCCTCGGCGACCCACGAAAGACAGCCGAGCGTCCTGAAATGCGGTTCGTCGCGGAGAGCACGCTCCAGCAATGGGTTGAGCGAACACTCAACGCGCGGTCGCAGCTCGGCGTCACAGAGGAAAACGCTCAACGCTTCATAGAGTTGCGGCGCAAGATCATCAAGGCTCTGCACGATAACGGAGTGGGCTTGCTGTTGGGCGCTGACGCGCCACAGGTCTTCAATGTGCCGGGATTCGCGACCATCCAGGAATTGGGCGCCATGGTGGCCGCCGGCCTGACCCCCTATCAAGCGTTGGAGATCGGAACCAAGAACCCGGCCATCTATCTGGGTAAGGCCGGCTCCTTTGGAACCGTCGAGGTAGGCAAGCGAGCGGACTTGATCTTACTCGAGGCGAATCCTCTCGAGAGCATCGATAACGTGCGCCGTCGTGCGGGCGTGATGGTCGCCGGGCGTTGGCTCTCGAAGGAGGACATCGATCGGCGGCTAGACCAGCTGTCGCTGCGACCTAAATGATCAGTGGCCTGGCGCGAACATCGGCGGGCGCGCCAGGCTTCTTACGTTAGACGCGTTCCCTCTCCAGGACACCGATCCCCTGCTCGAAAACGATGTCGACCGGTATGCCCAGCGTCGCCAGTCGATCCAGGTCGGCCTGCAGCGTCGGACCGATCACTCCCTTTTCCGCCAATAGCGCGCCGGCGGCATCGTAGTTGCCGTCTCCCTGGAGCGTGAGAATCAGCTGCGATAGCTCCTCCATGGCTGACCTCATGCGCTCGAAATCCACGCGATAGAGACCCGTGGCGTCGTCGCGGCTAAAGGCGCCGCGCTCGCCGAAGAAATTGAAGCGGACCATGTTGGCTCTGCCGTGGGCGCTGGAGGCGCCGAAGCGCACCGACCGAAAGATACTGGCCAAGAAGGTGACGTAGTTGTCCTTGACATCGCCATCGCTCAGAATTCCTTGCTCGTAGAGCCGGGTGACCATATAGAGTCCAAGAACATCCGCCTTACCCTCCTCCATGGAGGATGCGTTTTCCTTAAGAGCCTGCCGTACGGTCCCGGAGCCCGTGATCGTGTTCTTTATGCCGAGGCCGTGGGCGATCTCGTGGAACATAGTGTTTGCGAAGAAGGCATCGAACGTGATGTATTCGCGCTGATCCTCAGCGATCAACACTTCCGAGATCGGCACCAGTATCCTGTCGAACTTCGCCCGCATCGAATTCTTGAGCTGCAGCCGCCGCGTTCCCTTTTCCAGCTGCACGGTCTCGTCGTTGGGCAGGTTGATCGCGATCGTCTTGGAGCCCGCGTTGGAATCACCCGCGTAGTAGACGGCATCGTAGGCGTTCAAGTCCGAATCGGTGCCCGGCACCTCCTGCCGGTACTCGGGGCCGACGGGCAATCCTGCCTGGAGGTCGGGCAGCAACTCGGCGTAGCGGGATAGCCTCTCGCTCCATGTCTTGTCTTTGATCAGTACGTAACCCCCATAGGCGGCCTTATAGCCGAACAGCTGGTCTTCGTACGTCTCGATCGCCCCGATGACGATGTCGATTGTGTTGTCCTTCATATCGAGCCAGGCCATATCGCTGGCGCGGTACTCATCGCTCACCAGCGCCTCGGCTCTCAATTCCAGGTACCGCCTTAGACCCGGATCCTCGGCCAGCGCCGCCGCGTCTCGGAGCTTCTCGGCTGCCGCCTGCAAGTGTGCCGCGTATGCTTCGTGGTAAGGGACGGTCTCGAGCTCGCCCTCGTCCCCGCGGCGCACCAGCGTATACAGGCTGCGGAGCTGCTCTCCCTCATCGTCGGACGCGGCAACCGCCGCCTCGAACTCCTCGACCGCCATGTCGGCGGGATAGAAGTTGGCGCCCGCCGGCTTGGGTCCGACGTCGGTTAGATACGGCTCGTTTCCGGAGAGGCGGCCCCAGGGGCCGTAGTTGATCTTCACATACTCGCGCAGATCGTCGTTGTCGACGCTCGCCAGCAACGCGTCGCGGTCGCCGTAGGCCTGCAGCCAGAAGATCGCGTTCATGTGCTCGGCCGCCTCGATGAGGAGCGGTATCATTTGCCGCTCCGCGCTCGACAGGGAGCTCAAGTCGGGGTCGAGCGGCACGGTAGCGTACTGCGCCAGCAGGTCTCGGCCGCTCATCTCGATGGCTCCGTCGTTCGCGCTCTCGATGGAGCAGGCCGCGAGGAAGGCGGCCGCGAGCAGGATAGATGATCGCGGATGTTTCATAGACTCAGTCCTCTCGGGCGAAGCTCTCACTGTATGGTGATTGGCCTTCAACCTACCGCGTCGGACGGCTGGCGATCAAGGGCCTTACGTCCCGTCATTTAACGAATGGGGGCCCAATAAGCATCTTAGTTGTGAGAGATCTCGCCAACCCCGTCGCGGCCTGCCGCACCGTCATACCAGCGATCGAGGCATCAACGCATGCGCCCAAACCTGTGAACAGCACAAGAGAGCAATCGACCCTGAGGTCCCTGGCCACCCGGGTCGTCCTGGCGCTTGCTTGGGTCGGGGCTCTGTCCGGCTGTGCGGCGGTGGCCTCCGGCAACCCCACGCAGGCGGAGCTGGCTCAGCTACGGAAGGAGCACGAGGAGCTCGAGCATGAGGTTGAGATGCTACGAGCGGAGGTCAGAGGGAGGCTGGCAGCGCTGGAGGGCCGCGAGTCGACCGTAGTGCCAGCCCCCCGGCTCCCCCAGCTCCCTGCCCGACCGCCCCTCGATCGGGCTACCCTCAGTGCTCTACTCGACGCCTATAGGGAAGCGCTGGAAGCGGAAGATCTGTCCAGGCTCGAGAGTCAGGTTTATGGAGGAGATCTGCCAACCGAGGATGCGCGGCTGTTCGGCGTTTTCTTCGACAACGCCTACGAGTTGGAGGTCATCCTCGAGCACGCTGACATCGACCTCGTCGGAGATGGTGCGACCGCCCGGCTCACGGTGACCCAGACGATGAGATACCGCCTGAGGCGAACGGCGGAGCCGCGCAACGTGAAGCTCGGACTGTTGATGGTCTTCCAGCCGAAAGACGGCGCGTGGCGGCTTCGAAACGTGAGCCGCAGATAGCCACTCAGCACATCGCGCCCCCGCGCCCCCGCGCCTGAGCACCCGCAGCGACTGCGGACAAAGCTAAACGTGAGTCGCGACCGGTTCCTCGAGCAGCTTGCGGCGTAGATCGGGACTGGTCCGCCAGACCCAGTAGCCCATCGACCCGACAGCGATCACGTTCCCGAGGGTGATCTCCCATACGCCGCTCGACCCCAGCACCGGCTCCCCGAGGAGGCCGAGGATCGGTATCGAGACCGCCTCCAAGATGATGAACGCGAGGGTGAGGATCAGCCAGATGCCGGGCACGCGCTCTAGTTGCCGGGCGGCCACGACCAGCAGCACCCCGGTGACTTCAAAAACCAGGAGATGAATGAGGGTGTAGGCGGCGACGATCGCAGCGTTCATCTGGATATCGGCTACGCTATCGGCACCTAGCAGGATCACCGAACCCAAGGCCGCTGGTGTGCGGAACGGCTGTCCGGCGATGATATCGCTGACGAAGAACAAGAGGGCTACGGCGCCTGCCCCGACGAGACCGGTGATCAGCCCCTTGGCGAGCAGCGGCTGCTCCTGCAGCGCGCCAAATCCCAAAGGAGACTCCGCCCGGAGGGCGCGGTGCAGGTAGGTCATCATGATGACGCCGCCGAGGAGATTGGCCGCCAGCACGTGCATCGGGGGGAGCACAGTAATCGTCCGAGCCCCGGTCAGCAGGAGAGCGCCATAGTGGACGGCGTCCAGCACACCTATGCCGAAAACGATTCCCACGAGCCAGCCTGGCGTGATGCCGGTTGCCGCGATGAAGAGAGCCGCGGCAACTCCCAGCGAGGCGAATACGGCAAAGTGGAGTGCAGAATAGACCACGATGAATCTGAGAGACGCATCGACCCCCGGCTGTCCGAGAAGTGCGGCTGCCAGCGTAGCGGGTGTTTGCATCGGCTGACCCGAGGAGACGTCCAGGACGAGAAACCAGAGGGCTACGAATCCGCCGGTTAGGATTCCGCCGATCGCCCCGTGAAGGACAACGTCACTAACAGAGCGCTTCATGCGCACCTCCGTCGCCAACTGGCGGCTCTTCCATGAGGAGTCGGGCCCGAGTTATCGAGGATCGGGCAAGCTAAGCGACGCTTCGAGCGACTGTCAAGTTTTCTTGGGATCGGCACTGATGAAGAGGAACTGGATTTGCCGCGGCTGCGCTTTGGAGCCTTCTGGCAAATACGTTACTATGCGACAGAGGCGGCGAGGACTCCTCAGGAGGGAGGCGGCGGCAGATGTACAACCCGAAGCAGCGAGACAGCCATGGAGATCACCGGCAGCTATAACCTGATCCTGGTCGCACTGTCGTTCGTAGTCTCAGTCTTCGGATCCTACACGGCGTTGCGCATCTCCCGGCAGATTGGACGGGCCGAAGCCGGCTCGGATCGCGCTCTGTGGTTGGGATTGGCGGCGTTCGCCATGGGCGGCGGCGCGATATGGTCGATGCACTTCATCGGGATGGTCGCGTTCGACCTGGGCATCCGCGTCAGCTACGACGTACCGTTCACTCTACTCTCTTTGGCCATCGCCGTCGGAGCCACGGGGTTCGGTTTCCTCGCGGTCGGTCACGCCGCTGATCGCCCCGCTCGGCTAGCCGGGGCCGGAACGATGATGGGTCTCGGCATCGCCGGGATGCACTACACGGGCATGTACGCTATGCGTATGTCCGCATCGCAGAGCTACGGAGCGGCGCTGGTCCTCGCGTCGATCGCCATCGCGGTGGCCGCCTCAACGGCAGCGTTGTGGCTCGCGTTCAACCTGGATCAAACCTGGCAAACTGTGGGCGGCGCCGTCGTGATGGGGGTAGCCGTCTGCGGGATGCATTACACGGCCATGGCGGCCGCCAGTTTTACCCGGGGCGGTAGAACGGTCGAGCTAGGCGCCGCCGTCGTATCCCCGAATGCCCTCGCCTACGGCGTCTTTCTCATGTCCATGCTCATCCTCTCGATCGGACTCGCCTTCGAGGTCGGGCAGCGCGCTCTGCGCGAAGAGCAGACGCCGTCTCAGATCGGCGACTTTTAGGCGGGCCGTTCGGGGGGATCGGTGGAGCCTGTATCTATGACCGGCGGTGCGCTGGCGGTGCTGGCCAGCATGGCCACGCCAGCGGTCCTGCTCCTCGCGAATGCAATGCTGGTGCTCTCGACGGTGCACAGGTTGGAGGGCATCCTCGACCGCGTCCGAGAAACAGAGCTCATGATCGCTGGCCGGGGCGAGGTCACCGAGACGACTGATCTAACCATTTTGAACGAACTGCTCGTGGGCCACGCGCAGCGCGCGCGCTTAGCTCACCGGGCGCTGCTGTCCTTCTATACTTCGGCCGGGCTGTTCATGGCGGTGATCGTCGCGCTGGGAGCTGCGGCGCTCGGATTGCAACCGGCGTTGCCGATAGCTTTGGTCTGTGCCTTCCTCGGTAGCGGACTCCTGTTCGTGGGCACCGTGTTGCTGATCAGAGAGACATGGATCGGTACAAAGGCGACTGATCGCCGGTTCGCGGCGGTCCTGGTTCTGTGCCAAAAGCTGGCCCAGTCCCGTGCTTCGGGGAGGCGAGCCGGCTAGGCGCAATGGAACTAAGCCGGTAGGAGCGGCGTTTAACACCTCTGATAACGAAGGATGGCGAGCGGGAGGGATTCCTAGATGTTGATCAAGCGCCCTGATGATATAAAGTCTTCCGAGATCACGGACGAGCGGCTCTACTACGACCGCCGGAAGTTCATACTGGCGGCGACCGGCGTCGGTGCTCTGGCGGCCGTCGGTGCTTCGGTTTCCTGGTTGCGGGCCACAGGCGAAGGCGTGGACCCCGTCGGGCTATCGACTCCCTTCGCGGAGGACGAGGAGGACGTGCTCACGTCCTATGAGTCGATAACGGGCTACAACAATTTCTACGAGTTCGGGACCGACAAGCTCGACCCTTCGAAGCACGCCCACACGCTGAAGCCGAGACCGTGGACGGTGGCGGTCGAGGGAGAGGTGAACAAGCCGCAGCTCTTCGACATCGACGACATAATCAAGAGCTTTCCCTCGGAGGAGCGGGTCTATCGCCTCCGCTGCGTCGAGGCCTGGTCCATGGTCATCCCCTGGTTGGGGTTCCCGCTCAAGGATCTGTTGGACCGAGTGGAGCCGACGTCTCGGGCGAAGTTCGTCGAATTCACGACTCTTTACGACCCGGAGCAGATGCGCGGGCAAAAGAGAGCCATCCTCCCGTGGCCCTACGTGGAGGGGCTGAGGATGGACGAAGCGATGCATCCGCTGACGCTGCTCTCGGTCGGGCTCTACGGCAAGATGCTGCCCAACCAAAATGGTGCGCCGATCCGCCTGGTCGTACCATGGAAGTACGGCTTCAAGAGCATCAAGTCGATCGTGCGCATCCGCCTTGTGCGCGAGGAGCCGGCCGCGACCTGGAATGTCGTGGCGCCGGGGGAGTACGGATTCTACGCCAACGTAAATCCGAACGTAGACCACCCGCGCTGGAGCCAGAAGAGAGAGCGCCGCATCGGTGAGTTCCGCAAGCGCCCGACGCTAGCTTTCAATGGCTACGGCGATGAGGTCGCTCACCTGTATGAAGGGATGGACCTTACGAAGCTCTACTGATCGCCATAAACATGACTCAGGTGCAATTCATACGGCGGGTCCTCAAGCCCGCCGTTTTCATCATAGCGCTGATACCCGCGGCGCTTCTCGTGCGCGATTTCTTTCAGGGCGACCTAGGCGCGAACCCTATCGAGGAGATCACACATCGGACCGGCACCTGGGCGCTGACGTTTCTCATGATCACCTTGTCCGTGACGCCCATGCGGCGCCTGCTCGGTATCGGAGCGCTGGTTCACTTGCGGCGCATGTTGGGGCTGTTCGCTTTCTTCTATGTGTCGCTACACTTCCTCACCTATATCGTACTCGATCAGTTCTTCGAGCTACCGGCTATCGTGGAGGACATCGCGAAACGGCCCTATATCACGGTGGGTTTTGCGAGCTTCTTAACGCTGATCCCACTAGCGTTGACTTCGACGAACAGGATGGTCAAGCGTCTGGGCGGCAGGCGCTGGCAGCGACTGCACCGCTTGATCTACGTAGCTGCGGCCGGCGGAGTGCTTCATTTCTTGTGGCAGGTCAAGGTCGAAGAGCCCAGGCCCATCATCTATGGCCTGATCCTGGTTGTGTTGCTCGGCTATCGTATTCGGGAGCAAAGGCTCCAGGCCCGCAAGGCGCGCCGCGCACCACGACGGGCCGCACCGGCGCCTGTGGGTTCATCTTAGCCGCTTCTACGCGCTCTCCCCGCACCACGTGATCCAAACCGTTCACAAGTCGCGAATCACCGGCAGCGGCTGAGTCTCGCCCAGGCTATCATCGATGGCCTTGGCGAGCTCGATGTCTTTCGCCGTGATGGCGTTAACGAGGTGCGTGTAGCTGCTTATTCTCACGAAGAAGTATTCGTGTAACAAAATGTTGGGGTGATGACCGACTTCATCTGCTATCGCCGCCACGCTGTTGATGAACTCGATCGCCGTCTTGAAGTCTTTCAGCCGGAAATCCTTGTAGATGTGGCTTCGCTCGACGATCCATCCCTTATGGTCGGCGAGCCCGAGATAGGCATCTTCCGAAGAGAGCGGCTTCACGCTCATCAGCGTCTCCCCCGGCCTCCCGGCCGGCGTCGGTGGAACCTCGATCCGAGGCGAGGCGGAGTCGTTTTCGATCAAAGGTGTCCGCGAATCTACAGCGGCGGGCTCGCCGTCAGCAAATGCGCCGAATTCCGGGCAGGCGGCGGCGTTTCGTGCAGCCGGAGCTTCGCCAGGTGACTAGGGCAGGCTGAAGCGGGTGAAGAAGTCGATAATGACCCGGCGGCCCGAGATATCGCCAGTGGTCAGCCCGAACCTCTCTTCCGGGAAGTGGACCAGCGACGAGGGCCAGGTGTGACCACCTCTCTCGACCGAATACAGTATGACCTCGGCGCCTTGATCACAGTCGCTGTAGCTCTCTGTACGCACGACCGTGCCATCGTTCGTATCTGTATCAGGCTCCAGAGCCTCGACCTTCGTGCTGCAGCCGTTCAGGTCCACCCACTTTCCCACAGTCTCGTTCAGCGATATCAGGACCCCGGCAGCCCCGCCCCACGGAAAGCTCGGATCGTCGGTTCCCTGGATGAACGTGAATGGGAGGGGGCGGGCGGGCTGGCAGCGCTGAGCTACGACCGTGGCCATCGTAGCGCCCACACTGGCGACCGCCGCGAGATGGTCCGCATACACGCAGGCCAAGTGATGGATGAACTGAGCGCCCTGCGAGAAGCCGGCCGCGTAGATGCGTTTGGAGTCTACCGCGAGGCTCTTCCCCACCTCGGCGATTAAGGCATCGACGAAAGCCACGTCATCGACCCCCAAGGCATCCGCCGTCGTACAGTCACAGGCGGCGGCCCAGCTTCCACTGACGCCTTCGGGATAAAGCACCACGATCCCTTCGTCATCGGCGATATCATCGAGCCCGGTGATGGCCTGAAACTCGGCGCCGCTGCTTTGGAAGCCGTGGAAAAAGATGAGTAGCGGCGATGGCTGTTGGGGATCGTGCTGCGGTGGTACGTGCTGGAGATACTTGCGGTCGAAGCCGTCGAGCGTAAAAGCCCCACGGCTGTCTCCCGGGCCCAGCTCGGGTGGCTGCTGAGGTTCGGTCGGCGAGGAATCGTCACGGCAGGCTGCAGCCATGAGGGCTACGGGAAGCATCCAGAAACCACGGTTGGCCCGGATTCCTTTTGAGCGGCGTAGCGCCGGGGCCAGCTGCGGCCCAAGCGGCCCAACCTCCCGACGTATGGGTAGCTCTACGGTGGCTTTGGCATCTTTCATCGACGACCGCCGATATCAGCGAGTTCGGGCCGGGACCCGACCGGCGCTATATCCGGCGCTATATATAGTCCAAGATCTCGAGCTACTGCCTAATCTTAACAGAAGGAGAACGAGGAGGTGAGGTGGTCGGGCGCATCGCGCCATGAGCACGGCTGCGATG
>CANPVX010000024.1 GCA_947581815.1 Candidatus Indicimonas acetifermentans
GGGGGGGGGGGGGGGGGTGGGGTGGATGGTGGTGTGTCTAGAGGGGTAGAGAGGGGAGGGGGGAGAAGGAGGTAAGAGAGAAAGGATGGTGGGGGGGGGGGGGGGGGGGGGGGGGGGGGGCCATGATCTGTTGTCGGACAGAGGTCCTACATCCAGCCCCAAAACCGGGGGTTCACCTCAAACACAAACTCCCACACTCCGCCGTCGCGTAGGCCCCGGGCAACCTCGACTCTCACAATGTCGAACAGCAGCCCCGCGCCGGCGCCGACGCCGAGGAGCAGCCCCTGCGCCTGGTCAACCGGTACGCCGGCGTCGCTCCACAGCGCCGCCGCGCTGGCCGCGTTCTCGCCCTCTAATCCGATCCATCCTGCATCGAAGAAGATGACCCCGGAGATGTACGGGTACTTGATGCCCCGGCTCAACTCGGCTTGGGTGAAGCCGAACACGTCGCCGCCGAATCGATCGAAGTCGTAGCCGCGCACAGTGCCTCGGCCCCCGGCCACGAATAGGCGTTGGGCCGGAATGTCGCCTCCCAAGACACCTCCGCCCTCAGCGGAGAGCTTGGCGTTGATCTCGCCGACAACAGAAGGCCAGTAGCTTTCGCCGCGGACCGCGACCCGAAGATACTGGAAGTCACCACCTAGCACCTTCGCTGAGCCCTCCAGCTTGGCATGCCAGCCGGCGCCTCCGAACGTTGTGGATGTGTTGATCGCCTGCCGATCTAGATCGAGCGCTAGCGTAACGGCTTCGCCTTCACTCATCGGCCGTACCGGCCGATAACTACGGTCCACCACGTCTCCCGCCGCCAGCGTTGCCGAATCCCAGTCCTCCCAGGCGGCCGTCAGGCGCGCCCTCGTTCTGCCGTGCCGCTGTTTGAGGCTTAGAGACGCCCCGCTCGCCCAATAAGGCTCACGGTAGTCTTCCCCGTCGACGAGCGCACTCATAGTCGAGACGATGCCCGAACTGGCCAGCCAGGGCGAGACGTCGGCGACCCGGTTCACGTAGCCAGCCAACTCCATTTCCAGCGACCCACTAAAAAAGGTCTTCCGAAGGTACCCATCGACCTCCCAGCGGTCGCCGCCGAAGGCTCGCCCGGCGAGCAACTGCGCTTCGAAGCGGCCGGGGAGCTTCTGGCTGAGGCCTGGGCCGAGGTAGAGCCCCTCGGCGCGACGGAACCGAAGCACCGACGAGATGCCTGGTACGGCGAGCTTCAAGCGCTCTGCGCGTTGCAGGTAGGAGTCTGCGACGATCTGCGTCGCCTGCTGTCGAACCTCCTCCAACGTCAGCCCTTCGGAGGCGATCGCTGGGTCCAGAGCATCGTACAGCCCCTCTTCGAACCTGTACCCCCGCAGTGAGGCTCCAGAAAGGCTAGTGACGCGAGGTCCGCGAAAGATAGGCGCCGGTACGCCCACGTTCAGCTCGTAGTCGCCGATCCTCAGCTCTGTGCGAATGATGCCGCCTGCGGGGAACGCGAGAACCTTGAACTCGCGCCGAAGCTCGAGACCCTGGCGAAACGGCAACCAGAATCGTCCAGCCCACAGCACGTTCTCGAGTCGGACGTTGAGGTAATCGAGCTCCGGGTCGAGGTAAGATGCCGCCGTGAACGTAAATTCCATCCTGACGATGTCGGCGTGGACCCGCTCCAGGTACATGGCGCCCACTACGCCGGGCCCGGTGAGATCGCGCGGCCGGATCTCGACCTTGTACACCCATAGCTCGCGCTCGGGCAGAACGAGCGTGAGAGAGTCAGCGAGGCGATAGTCATAGTAGGCGAGGGCCCCGGGCGCTGCGGGGTGGAGTACGCCGTCCACCTCCGCTCCCTCACCGAGGCTGATCGAGTCTGCGAAATTGTCCATCACGACCATCAGATGGTCGATGTGGTACGTGATGTCCGTAGGTAGGGTCTTCTCCTCGCGGTGGCCTATGAAGACCTGGCGGGTCTCACCCGGAGCCCGCCAGAAGATATCGATCGCCAGTTGATCCGCCTTGACCAGCTGGCGCTCGGTATCGCGCCCGACGTCGAACAGGAAGTAGACGTGAGCCTCGGCGTGTGCCCGGTAGTCTCGCAACGAATCGTCGCCCGCCCACAGGGCGCGCCGCCCGATCGCGCGCTCGATCAAGCGTCTCGTTCGCGGCGAGTTCCATTCCGAACTCTGCTGGTCATGGAGGGCGGCGGTCCGGCCCTGCGACGTGTCAAGCGGCAGCCCGGGAGGGAGAGAAAGACCTAGTAGTAAGAGGCACGCCGATGGCGGGCCGCTCACTTGGAGGCCGCGGCAATAGCCTGGTCGTTGAGGGTCCAATCGTAGCTGTAGAACTCGACACGGTAGTCGCCATCTCGTAAGAACTCCACATCGCGCACGAGCAGGTAGCGACTGACGAAGGCCAGGACGCCGCGAACTTTATCGTCACGGTCACCCCCGTAGCCCGAATCGGGCGCGTATTGCTCGAAATCGCTCCCGAACCAATCGAAGACCTTCGAGAGATAGGCGCGCCCGCGTTCGGGCTCGAAGCGGTTGTTGCGTGGATCGTTCAAGAAAGTCTTGCCCTGGTCATCAAGCTGCTCATTCAAGCGGTCGCCCCGATACGCTTCCTCGCGTAGCGACGGACAGCTCAGCGCCGCACAGACCAGTGCAAAGTGTATCCGCGGCTCGTTGTAGTCACCGCGCAATCGATTGTGCTCGATCTCATCCAGCGTCAGCTGTTCGCCTGCGGCCCGGTGGCGGATGGCATCGAATACGCCCTTGATCTGGCGAACGGAATTGTTGGGATACGCGTGCCGTTTGAGCGTGAAGAACCCACCCGGCTGGATCGGATAATGGTCGATCACGATCTTCAGCATGAAAGCGTTGTAGGCGTTGATCAGGTAGGCGATCTGCTCCGCTTCGGGCCAGTCGGCGAACTCCTCTGCCGTAACCTCACCCAGCTGAGACACATAACGGTCCAACCCCTCCCGCTCCAACTTTAGAGCAGCGTAATCGACCCGGCTAGCGTGAACGAACTGGGCGAGCACCGTGTCGTATGTCGAATGGTCGAAAAACGTCTGCGCCGCCGCGGGCGCACGATCGATCGCGAGCACGGCGAGAACAGTTAGGAAGACTGAAGCTCTCATACGCTAATCACTCCAATAGGCAGCCATCATTGGGCCTAACCCGGTGGCGCTAATTGCCCTATGAATCCAGAACGCTAGCCGCCCGCCGCCCCTCTTCAGCAAGGGAATCCCAGTCGAGCGTCTCGAATCGACCGTCCCGATATAGCACTGTCCCGCCAACCGCCGTCAGCGTGACATCGCTGCCCCGGGCCGAATGGACGAGCGCTGCGACAGGGTCGCCTGTGGGCGTCGTCCACGGACGGTCCAAGCGAACTGCTATGAGATCGGCCTCCTTGCCGGGTTCCAGCGATCCTATTCGCTCCTCCAACCCCAGCGCGCGCGCTCCCTCCAGTGTGGCCAGCCGAAGAGTCTCCTCCGCGCTAAGCACCCCGGCAGCGCGATAGGTGGCCCGCTGCAGCAGGCTGGCGAAGCGAGCTTCCTCGAGGATGTCTACCCGGTTGTTGCTCGCCACCGAGTCGCTGCCGAGACCGACCGGTATTCCCAATTCTAGGAAAAATAGCAACGGTGCCGCGCCATGGCCGAACTTGGCGTTTGAGATGGGGCAATGCGCGATCGTCGAGCCGGAGTCCGCGACTCGTAACACATCGCTCTCATCAACCCGGACGCAATGCACGAGCAGCGGCTGAGTCGCGAGTATGCCCGTCTCCGCCAGCCAGGCGACGGGCGAGCGTCCGGTCGCTGGTACCTCGATATCACGAGCACGCAGTCGAGCGGCCAGCGGACCCGACCCATCGTGCACGAAGCGCTCCTCGGCTTCCGACTCCGCGACGTGTATGGTGACCGGAAGGGATTCTGCGTCGGCGTACTCGGCGAGTGCACGGAAAAGGCGGGGTGACGCGGTGTACGGAGCGTGCGGTGCGATGCCCACCTCGACCCTATCCGTCTCGTCCTGTCGCATCGAGTCGATCCGCAGGCGCAGCTCCTTCAATGCCGATTCCGCCTCGGCAGGATCCGGCCCGAACACTTCGCGATAGACCCGCCCGCGCAGGCCCGCCTGCTGCAACACCTCCTGGAGAAAGCCCGCGTCGTCCGGCGCAGCCAGGCACGTCACTCCATTGGCCATCGACTCGGCTATGCCGAGCCAGGTGGACGTTAGAAGAGCGGCGCTGTCGAGACTGCGATACTTGGACTCGATCAGGCGCTCAATCCACTGTGGAAAAGCCTCGGTCTCAAGTCGGCCGCGGAGCAGGGTCAGCTCCGGGTGGGAGTGGGCGCTGACGAGGCCCGGCAGCAAAGCCGTCTCCCCCAGATCCACGATGTCGGCGCCGTCGAGGCGCGCTCGAGCGCTGGCTCCCACCCACTCGATCCGTCCTTCGCCGTTCACCCGTACAGCGCCGTCGCGGACTGGATCGGCGGCCACCGGCACCACCCAGGCCGCTCTGTAGACCGCTGGCTTCATTGTAGGTTCACGAGCGCGTTCCTCAAAGCGGGATCACGGCTGCGCTCGAGCTGAAAATCGGGCGGCCGCCTCTCGATGCGACCGATTCGTCCGATTCGCACTCTGAAGATGAGACCCTCTTCACCCGCCCCGAGAGGCGTCGCCAGCTCGATCTGGTAGGTAGTGCGGCTCTCGGTGGGCGTCGAAAAGCGCAAACCCACCCCAACGCTAGCCCTCAACCGCGAGTTGGATCCGAATGGAGCCTCGTTCGCCCACATCCTCCCCGCATCGAAGAATACTACCGTACCCACGTCGAACAGCTCCCCGATGCTGCCCAGAAAAGCGCGCTCCTCCACGCTCACCACCGCTCGCGCTCCTCCAGGGAAACGGAACAATGAGTATCCGCGCACGCCTTCCCCACCCCCGAGCGTCAATTGGAAAGGAACGGTCGCATCCCAGCCGGCGCTGAATAGAGCTCCGATGTCGACCGTGTGCCTACGGCTCAGCTGCCAGAAGCCCCTCGCCTCCACGGTGCCGAAAACGTCACGCCACGCGTTATCATCATAGTCGCGGCGACTTTCAAAACTGCCCCGCAAAACCGCTAGCCACTTCCGCGATAACTCGACTCCGACGAACCCCTCTAGCCCGGCAAAAACATAACTGTCTGTCGTACCGAGGACGGGCGCAGCGATGCCCAGCATGAGGCCGCCGGAGACCCCCAGGGGGATGTCCTCGACGGCGTCAAGCGTCGTGAGCCCGCGACGCTGGATGAACTGCAGCGCCTGCAAACCAAACATGAGGTTCAGCCGCAACGTGTTCCGCGGCGCAAAAATTTGCTGCGCGATGCTGTCCGTCTCCTGTTCCGATTCCCCAAGCTCCGTGGCCACGGTCGTATCGTTGAAGAAAAGCGAGCCGTAATCGAGACGCTCGTAAGAGATGGAAGCACCTAAGCTCCCTAGCTTCGTCTCCCTCCCCCGGACCTCCCCAGCTTTGCGGACCGCGCCCCCGAACTGCGCCGTCGTACGTATAAACGGCTGGATCACCTCGTGCTCTTCCGGGGAATCGCCAGCCACGAAGCGGAACCAACGCTCGTTGTAGCCCGCCACCGAAAAGCCCGCCTTGCGTCCTACCAGCCCGACGAAGGGGTAGCTCAGGCCGCCGCCCGCGTAGTCGCCCCCCTCTGTCCGCCCCGCGCTCAGCGCCAGATTCCAGCGCCTCTTCATGAACTGGGGGTTACTGTAGACGGCTCCGAACGTCGTCCGGTTCCGATACGCGAACATCAACGCCCGCCCTGTCCCCAGGATACTGCGCTCCTCGAGTACTATCCCCGTGAACTCTACACGATCTCCGAAAACCAGCCGCGGTTCGAAGCGGAGCGTCCAGTCGTCCTGTGTGTCGACGATGACATCGTAGGTCCCATCCCCTCGGGGTACTGTCTCGATGGTCGCACTCTTCAGGAACCCGTGCTGACGGAGCAGTCGCGCACTCTCGCTCAGGCGCAGCGGGTCAATGCAGTCGCCCGGATGGAAAAGCAGTTCGCGGCGCACGAAGCCTTTTCGGGTTTCGAAGTGGACACTGTTGCCGATGGAATAAAGCGTTCCTAACGCGCCGTCCTTCGAGGCGTCGAATACCTGATGCGTAAGTATCTTAACGTCCGCGATCCGGCCTTCCTTGCAGGTCGTACCGCGGTCAGACGTGTTCTGGGCGGCGGCCGAGCCGGTCGACAGCACGCCGGCGCTGAGCAATAGCCCGCCTACGATTGATGCTTTCACCGTGGTTTCTTGGTGCTTACTCTCGTCGTGCGATTCTAGAACGGAAGAAGCCGCAAGCGGCTCCGGGAGGCGGCGGGCGAATTCGAGCGATCCCGCACGGGGCTGACTACGGAGGAATCGCTCGAAATCCTAGTGCTCTTGCTCGAAGAGATCCTCCTGCCCGGCAGCTTCGTCCTCCGGCGCGGTCGTCAGCCCCCTCAGTCGCTCCTGCCAGCGGGCGACGTCGACCCCACCCTCGTGAAGCAGCATCCGCCTCAGCAGAGGCGAGAGATCTGAAAGCTCTTCGACGAGCTCGGCGGCAGCCGTTCTCAGCTCACCGACCCTGAACTCCTCCGCGCCGCTCTCCGTCATCTCCCGCCGGATCGATTCCGCTGAGCGAGAGGCGATGATCGGCCGCTCGAAAGTGCCGACATAGACATGGGTCCGACGCCCAGGACCCCGATCCTCATCGATGGGGACGAGGCCGACGATCTCGTCCGACCGCCAGTACTTTCCGTACCCCAAATAAACCAACCGGTTCGACTTGACGTCCACGGTTACCTCCAGAAAGGTGGGCCTCAGCCAATCTCGGACGGCCCGCCGGGCGGGTCAAGCAAGCCGGCCTGGCGCCGCAGCCTGCGGTCGTGACCTCCGCTTGCCGGGCGCCCAGCCCACAGCCACTATTGCTGATCGCGCGCCCCGCCACCTCGAATTTCGTCGCGCTGACTGACTGGTGGAGGGCTGACGATCCGCATAGGTTTTGCGGCTCTCCCAAATTCGAAGGCAGGGATAACTGCTGGCGGATTCGACGTTCCGATGACGAGTATGGACCTGACAGCGCACGGTATCACCGTCAGCGACATCCGCCGCAACCCTTCGCCGGCGGCTCTCTACGAGGACGCCGTCTGTCACGATCCCGGCACGAGGATCACCGAGAGCGGCTCTCTCGTCGCGTACTCGGGCGACAAGACGGGGCGTTCGCCGAAGGATAAGCGGATCGTAGAACACCCGGACTCGAAGAACGACGTATGGTGGGGTCCGATCAACTTTCCGCTGGATCCGGCCGTCTACCTCGCCGACCGAGAGCGGGCAAAACAGTGCCTCAACTCCTGCGTGCGACTCTACATCATCGACGGATTCGCCGGCTGGGATCCCGCTTATCGCATCAAAGTCCGCGTCATCTGCTCGCGGCCGTACCACGCTCTCTTCATGTACACGATGCTCATCCGGCCTTCCGACGAGGAGTTGGCCAGCTTCGGCGAGCCCGACCACGTCATCTACAACGCGGGAAAGTTCGCAGCCGACAACAAATCGCGGACGACGGTTGCCTTGAGCTTGGAGGATAGCGAGATCGTGATCCTCGGCACGGAGTACGCCGGGGAGATGAAGAAGGGCGTGTTTACAGTCATGAACTACCTGATGCCGAAGCGAGGGGTGCTCTCGATGCACTGCTCCGCCACGGCCGATCCCAAGACCCACCGCTCTTCGTTGCTCTTCGGGTTGTCGGGTACAGGGAAAACCACACTATCCGCGGACCCCAATCGTCTCCTGGTCGGCGACGACGAGCACTGCTGGACCGACGACGGCATCTTCAACATCGAGGGTGGCTGCTACGCCAAGACGATCGACCTGAGCCTGAAATCCGAGCCCGACATCTACCAGGCCCTCCGCTTCGGCGCCGTGTTGGAAAACGTCGTATTGGACGAAAACGGTGTGGTCGACTTCTCAGATGGCTCGATCACCGAAAACACGCGCGGCGCATACCCGATCGAGTACATATCGAACGCCAAGATTCCGGGCGTCGCGGGCCATCCCACCGACGTGATCTTCCTCACTTGCGATGCCTTCGGCGTGCTACCGCCCGTCAGTGTGCTGTCTCCTGCGCAGGCGATGTATCACTTCATAAGCGGCTACACCGCCAAGGTCGCCGGTACGGAGGTCGGCGTCACCGAGCCGGAAGCGACGTTCTCCGCCTGCTTCGGCGCTCCCTTCCTCGTCTGGCACCCGGCGAAATATGCCGAAATGCTCGCGGCGAAGCTGAAGGAGCACGGTACGAACGTGTGGCTTGTGAACACGGGCTGGAGCTGTGGCGGCTACGGCACCGGCTCGCGCATCGACCTGAACCACACGCGCGCTATCATCGATGCGATCCACACCGGAATGCTGGTAGATGCCCCTACAGCGGTCGATCCGACGTTCGGCTTCGAGGTGGTAACCGCCATTCCAGGAGTACCCGACATCCTCGTACCACGGGACACTTGGGCTGACCCGAGCGATTACGACGAAGCGGCTAAGAAGCTCGCTACGCTCTTCAGCGATAACTTCGAACAGTTCGCCACCATTGTGGGTCCCGACGTTCACGAAGCGGGACCGAGACCGTAGCTTTCGTGGCACGCCTGAACTATGGAAGTGATTCGCGACCCCATCTGGCAAAACATCTGGATCGAGCCGCTCGCGCTGCGTCTCGTCGATACGAGCGCGTTTCAGCGGCTGAGGCGCATCAAGCAGCTCGGCCTCGCCCACCTCGTCTATCCGGGCGCCGTCCACACGCGCTTCGATCATGCCCTCGGCGTCTACCACCTGGCGAGTCGAGCCTTGAGCCTCCTCGAGCAATCCGGCGAACTGGCTCGGGTTTCCGAGCGCGACCGCTCGATCGTCAAGCTGGCCGGGCTTCTGCACGACATCGGCCACTACCCGTTCAGCCATGCCCTGGAGGAGCTCGTACCCATCGACCACGAGGAGCTCGCGGGAAAGTTCCTCGCCGACCCGGAAGTCGCAGGAGCCCTTGAGGAGCTGGGACCCGAGACGATTGCGGAGATCCACAACCTCATCTTGGGTCGCTCGACGAGCCCGCTACAGGGGCTCGTCTCTGGGTCGCTGGACCTGGACAAACTCGAGTACCTGAAGCGCGACGCCATCTTTTGCGGCGTCCCCTACGGAGAGATCGACGTCGATCGGTTGCTCGCCTCGCTGCGCGTACTGACCGATCCGGAGACAGGTAATGTCGAGATCGGCGTCGCAACCCAGGGCGTGGCCGCCCTGGAATCTCTACTGTTCGCGAAGTACCAGATGTTCAGGAACGTTTACTGGCACCACGGTGTGCGCGCGGCCACGGTAACCTTCCAGCGGCTGTCTCGAGACGCCTTGCTCGACGGATGGGTGGCGCCGGCGGAGGTAGTAGGTAAAGGCGACGAGGAGCTGCTGAGCCTGATCGAGGCCGGTGCCGCCGGGCACGACTCCGACGGCGCGCGTCGCGCCCGCGAGCTCTTCATCCCGGCGATTCGACATCGAAGGTTGCCGAAGCGAGCGGCCGAGTGGCTGGGCGACGCGATCCAAGAGGACGTCTCACCCTGGTTCCACGAACGGCCGGACCTGCGATCCGCCCTGGAGGATCACTTAGCCGAAGAGTTCGCCCTCCGGCCCGGTGAGCTCTTCCTAGACTACCCTGCCAAACCTCGAATGCTGGAGCTGGACATCTTGATGCTCCGCAAAGACGGCGGGGTCCAGCGACTAACCGCCGAGGGCTATGCCGGGCTGATCGATCTCCCCCGCCTCAGCCGCGATCTCTACCACGCCGCGCGAGTCTTGCGTGTCTTCACGTTCAAGCCCGTGGTGATCGAACAGCCGAACCGCGTCATCGAACTCGTGACCGCGTCGCAGAGAGAAGTCGAGGCGCTGGTCTCAGGAAGCTGAAGC
Source organism: Candidatus Indicimonas acetifermentans (assembly GCA_947581815.1). Taxonomy (GTDB): domain Bacteria; phylum Gemmatimonadota; class Gemmatimonadetes; order Palauibacterales; family KS3-K002; genus Indicimonas; species Indicimonas acetifermentans. The sequence goes on from CANPVX010000024.1 coordinate 9,935, forward strand.
GCGCCTTTCCGGCTCTTAACTTGTCCCGAAATCGACTACGGTGCGATCTCGACGATGAGCGCCGTCACGTTGTCCAGGCCGCCAGCCTGGTTGGCCGCTTCTACGAGCGTGTCGGCTATCTGTTGTAGGTCGTCGGTCGAGGTGGAGAGGATCTGCCAGATCTGTTTGTCAGGCAGCATCCCGCTGAGGCCATCCGAGCAGAGGAGGAAGCGGTCCCCAGGCTGCGCCGCATCGAAGTATGTGTCGGCCTGGACTTTTTCTTCCGTTCCGAGCGCCCGTGTGAGGATATGGGATAACGGGTGGTCGCGCGCTTGCTCGGGTGTGAGCGCCCCCTGATCGACCTGCTGCTGCACGACGGTGTGATCACGTGTGACCTGCTTGAGCTTTCCATCCCTCAGCAGATAGCCGCGGCTGTCTCCGACCTGACCGAACAAGTAGTGGCCGGCTGGCATGATGGTCAGCAAGGTCAGGGTAGTCCCCATGCCTCGCTTCTCGGGCTCGTGATCGGCGCGCTGGAGGATGGCCCGGTTCGCCTTCTCGATCAGAGCGAGCGCCTCGTTCTTCAGGGCCTCAGCCTCAAGTCCCCGTTCGACCGCCCGGCTAACGCCGGGTCCCACCGTCTCGCTGACGATCTGGCTCGCGACCTCGCCAGCTGCGTGTCCGCCCATACCGTCGGCAACTATGAACACGCCGCGCCCCTCATCGGTGAAGAACGCGTCCTCGTTGCCCGTGCGGACCCTTCCAATGTCGCTTTTACCCGCGCTACGCCACTTCATCTATCCTCCGCGGTAAGGCACCGGGGGAAAGCAAAAATAGTACGAGCAGCACCTGATTTCCACGGTTAGCCATCCAGAGGTCTGACGCGGCCCGGCCCTGAAGCCCAGTCAGCCTTTTGTACATCACCGACGATGGCGGCGCAAGTGGCCCGATTCCGGGCCGCATTCGAGACGCTCCTTGCGGAACCACCGCTGCGGCCGACACGTTGCACACCATGCCGGGCAAGACCCCCCTGCCGGTGATGCCGGCCAGGCAGCTCCAACCGTCAGTTCCACTCGTAGCGCTGGATTACCTGTGGTTTCAGGTGGCCGGCACGGTCTGCAACCTGCGCTGCGCACACTGTTTCATCTCTTGCGCACCCGACAACCACAACTTCTGGTTTCTCGACCTGGAGACAGTTCGAAATTACTTGGAACAGTCGAAAGCCTGGGGCGTCAAGGAATACTACTTCACAGGTGGAGAGCCCTTCATGAACCGGGACCTTCTGCCGATGCTCGAAGAAGCGCTGTTTCTCGGCCCGGCCAGCGTGCTGACTAACGGTACGCTGCTGCCGGAAAAAACGGTTCGCCGGTTGGCGGAGATCGACGCTTCCTCCGGCTTCTCGCTGGAACTCCGCGTAAGCATCGATGGGCCAACGGCGGAAAGCAACGACGCTATCCGCGGGACAGGCTGCTTCGATCGCGCGATGGAGGGCATCCAACGCCTGGTCGCCCACGGACTCATGCCGATCCTCACGGCGGCACAGTTATGGGATCCGGCGCAAGACCTGGAAGTTCTCGATCAGTTCACCGACGCCCTCCGCAAAGTGGGCTACGACCGGCCCCGAATCAAGATCCTCCCCACGCTCCGTCTGGGACGCGAGGCCGCTCGCACGCGCGGTTATTCAGACGGCGAGCTCGTCACTCGAGCGATGATGGAGGGATACGAGGTTACTCAGCTGCTCTGTTCCACCGGCAGAGTGGTCAGCGACCGAGGTGTGCACGTCTGCCCGATCCTATTGGAAGAGCCGGATGCCCTTCTGGGCGCGACGCTGGAGGAGGCCGATCGTCCTCACACCCTGTCTAGTCGCGCGTGCTACACGTGTTGGCTGCACGGAGCCATCTGCACCAACTACGGCGGGATCGGACAAGAGCTTTGACGATGCTATACGCAACATCTGAACAAGCATACTCACGCGTGGCGGTGTTCGGTGGCGTTTATGCGAATCACCGCGCGCTGCGGGCGGCGATCGAGGATGCGAGGCTCAGAGGTGCGGAGGCCATCTTCTGTCTGGGTGATCTCGGGGCTTTCGGGCCGAGCCCCAACCGAGTGTTCCCTCTCCTCATCGAGAGTGGCGTGCATTCCATACGCGGCAACTACGACGAGTCGATCTCGCGCGGGCTGGAGGACTGCCAGTGCGGCTATACCGACCCACGGGACAACCACTTCGCTCGGCTGTCTTACCGCTATACCTTCGCCAATACGTCCCAACGTTGGCGCGATTGGATGGGCCGGCTCCCGGCGGGACGGCGCATCCGCCTGGGCAGCAGCCGCTTGCTGATGTCCCATGGCAGCCCTCGCCGCACGAACGAGTTTCTTTGGGAATCGACCACGCCCTCCCACTTTCTCGAGAAGCTGTGCGACGATCACGACGCGGACGTCATTCTGGCCACCCACACAGGTATCCCCTGGGCCCGTCGCCTTTCGGGCGACCGCCTGTTCGCAAACGTCGGCGCCATCGGAAGACCCGCGAACGATGGGAGTCCCGCCGTCTGCTACGCGATGCTCTGGGCCGACGGCGGCGCGGTCGATGTGGAGAGCATCCCATTGCACTACGATCACGAGGCGCTGGCCATGGAGATGAAGGCAGAAAGGCTGCCGGAAGAATTCATCGAAACGATCCTCACCGGCTGGTGGACTACATGCAACGAGATCCTGCCCATGAAGGAGAGGCGACGCGGCAGGTACTAGTTGCGAAGGCCGCCCGCCCTGCGTAGTCTCCCCAGCCTATCGATTCGCTTCGACGTTACGATGTTCCGACGTTGGGGTTTCGATGGTCAGAGGTCATTCTTCACAACAGACAGAAGGAGCGATGATGAGATTCTGGGCAACCCTGGCCAGCGCGTCAGTCATACTAGCCACGGCCTGCTCCGGAGAGTCCGCGTCGCAGGCCGCCGCCGAAGCGGCGTCTGCGGATGAAGCGAGTAACAACGCCAATAGGAGCGTGACTATGCCAGAAGGGCCTCCGGAGGTTAGCGGGGATATTGTGGAGACGCCCAGCGGTCTTCGCTACATCGTCATCGACGAAGGCGATGGCCGTATGCCGGAGCCGGGCGAACGAGTACGCGTCCACTATACCGGCTGGCTGACGACCGGGCACCAGTTCGACAGCTCTGTGGACGGCGGGCGGCCGTTTGTGTTCAACGTTGGACGTGGTTCGGTGATACGAGGCTGGGATGAAGGCGTGGCTATGATGAAGGTAGGCGAGAAGCGGCGACTCATCGTCCCGCCCGAGCTCGGCTACGGCGAGAGCGGGACGGGCCCCATCCCGCCGGGAGCGACCCTCGTATTCGACGTCGAGCTCCTAGGGATCGAGCAATAGCCGGCATCAGTACTGCATATCGCTGATTACTTCTTGGTGATTATCGTCGTTGGACAATAAGCAGTTCGCTGTTCGCTGTACTGGCCTCAAGAAGCGGTACAAAGATGTCGTAGCCGTAGACGGGCTCGACCTCGAAGTGAGCGTGGGTGAGTGTTTCGGGCTCCTCGGCCCGAACGGGGCCGGGAAGACCACTACCGTCGAAATTCTCGAGGGCCTGCTGACCCCGAACGCTGGTGAAGTGGAGATCCTCGGGATGCGCTGGGGATCCCACGATAGGGAGATCCGTCAGCGCCTCGGAGTGCAGCTGCAAGAGACGAAGCTGGCGGAGAAGCTCACAGTCGAGGAGACGCTTCGCCTCTTCTGCAGCTTCTTCAGCAACGCGCGCGACGTCGATGAGATTCTGGACATCGTCCAGCTTCAGGAGAAGCGTCGTTCCTGGGTGTCCAGGCTCTCGGGTGGTCAGCTGCAGCGTCTCTCCGTCGCCTGCGCCCTCGTCAATTACCCGGACCTGCTTTTCCTCGACGAACCAACCACCGGTTTGGATCCTCAGTCACGCAGGCAGCTCTGGGATCTCATCCTCGATTTCAAGCTGCGCGGCGGCACGATCATGCTCACCACCCATTACATGGAGGAAGCGCACCGCCTGTGCGATCGGGTCGCGATCATCGACCACGGCAGAGTCATCGCAGAGGGGACGCCGGGTGAGCTGATCGCACGCCTGGGCGCCGAGCACGTCCTGGAGTTCGCTCTCGAGAACGGCGTCCGCCCACCCGATGACTGGCTCTTGACGCTGCCGGGCGTGCAGCAAGTTAGCTACAAGGGCGCCGCTATCTCCCTCACGGTCACGGAAGTTCACGAAGCCGTGCCAGCCCTCCTGACCGGCCTGGCGGAGAGGCAGCTCACCCTGACGCAGCTTTCCACACACCATGCGACGCTGGAAGACGTTTTCGTGTCACTTACCGGCCGGCATCTGAGAGATGGCTAGGACGCGGGGGGCGGGGGGCCCGCTACTAGAGCTCACCCGCGCCCGTTGGCTAGAGTTCGCGCGCGAGCCGGAGGCCATATTCTGGGTGTTCGTTTTCCCGGTTCTATTGGCCGGGGGTCTGGGCCTCGCGTTTCGCAACCGCCCGGCGGAATCGCTCAAGATCGGCGTCGCAGATCGCGTCGGCGCGGAGGCCATCGCCGCGGCCCTTGAAGGCGCCCCCGGCCTCGCCCCGGATGTGCTCGGCGAAGGCGAAGCCCTCGAAGCGCTTCGAACGGGCAAGCTGGCGCTAGTGGTGATCCCTGGGGATTCGACCACCTATCTTTTCGACCCCACCCGCAACGATGGGCGTCTCGCGCGACTGAAGGTCGATGACGCGATCCAGCGCGCGGCGGGTCGCACCGACCCCAAACTAGTGCGCGATCACCAGCTCGATCAGCCAGGATCTCGCTACATCGATTTCTTGATTCCCGGATTGCTCGGGATGAACCTCATGGGGAGCGGCATGTGGGGAATCGGCTTCAACCTTGTCCAAACGCGCCGCCGCAAGCTGCTGAAGCGCTATCTTGCCACGCCCATGCGGAAGAGCCACTTCCTCGCTTCATTCGTGCTTTCGCGCCTCCTCTTCATGGTGCTCGAGGTTGCGGCGCTGGTCGGCTTCGGTTGGCTGGTCTTCGGCGTTCAAGTTCGTGGCTCGATGATCAATCTACTCATCGTCTCGGTGATAGGGGCTCTGGCATTCGCCGGTCTAGGGCTCCTCACCGCCAGCCGCGCTCAGACCATCGAGGGCATCTCCGGCCTCATGAATTTCGTGATGATGCCCATGTGGATCTTCTCGGGCGTGTTCTTCTCCTATACGAATTTCCCCGAGAGCATGCAGCCCTTCATTCAAGCGCTGCCCCTGACCCCGCTAAACGACGCTCTCCGCTCGATCATGCTGGACGGTGCCCCGCTGGGAGAGAATCTCGCGCGTCTAGCCGCCATCGGCGCCTGGGGCGGCTTGAGCTTCCTCGCCGCCCTAAAGCTGTTCCGCTGGAGCTAATCGGCCGGAAAAACCCAGCTATTCTGCGAAAATCGGCGCTTGACAGATCCCTGACGAATCCCTACCATGGACGGCTTCCCGGCGGGGCCGCGCCAGGGTTGAAACTTTTCGGCCCGGCAGGTGTTAGACGGTCTTCGAAGCCCCCCGCGGCACGGGGAGAGGGCGGCGGCGGTGAGTAGCCTGGGAGCCTTGTGTGGCCTTCCTGTGTGAGCGTTCAACCGACATTACCGAGTGAGTGTGAAGAGCTGATGATCCTAAAGCGGGAGCCTAAGAAGAGTAAGCGGCGAGCGGCCAGCCAGGCCCTACGGAAGGGGGCCCACGCGGACGAGTCTGCCCTGGATCAGTACCTCCAGGAGGTCAGCCGCTACGATCTCATCACCCCCCAAGAGGAGATCCGGCTGGCGAAAAAGGCCCAAAAGGGTGACACGAAGGCGATCCAGGCCCTATGTCAGGCTAATCTGCGCTTCGTGATCTCGGTTGCGAAAAAGTACCAGGGCCGGGGGCTTCCTCTGAGCGACCTGATCCAGCAGGGCAACCTGGGGCTGGTGACGGCTGCCGTGAAGTTCGATCCGGATCAGGGCGTGAAGTTCATCAGCTACGGCGTGTGGTGGATTCGCCAGGCGATACTGTCGGCGCTGGCGCACCACGGCCGGTCGGTCCGCATTCCGCTCAACCGCGCGGCCGAGCTATCGAAGATCATGAAGACGCGCCAGACCCTGAAAGAGCATCTGGACAGGGAGCCCACGAGTGAAGAGATCGCCCGGCGGTTGGAGATGAAGCCGGAAACGGTGGAGATGCTGGAGGCGCTCAACGCCGGCGAGGTGCGGCTTGACGCGCCTATAGGCGACAGCGAGGACAGCAGCCTGGTCGAGCGCTTCATCAGCGATAACGCCTCCCCGGCAGTGGCGGAGGTCGAGCATCGTCTATTGCGTGATAAGATCGAGGAGGCCCTGACCACCCTGCGTGAGCGCGACGCTCTCGTATTGAGACTCTACTACGGCCTCCGCGATGACCGCGAGCACACTTTGGAGCAGATAGGTCAGAAGCTTGGCATCACACGGGAGCGAGTGCGCCAGCTGCGTGATCGGGCGCTGAAGGAGCTTCGCGAGGGCGGCAAAGGAGAGGCGCTGGCTTCGTTCGCCGCATAACCACCCGTAAAGCCGAAAGCTAGACGCAAGAAAAGACGAAGGCAGGGGGTCGATCCAGGGCCCCCTGCCTTTCTTTTGTCCGGCGGCTTGCTCCCTTCTTGGCACGGCTCCACTTTAGCGACACCGATCCAAGCGCCGGGAAGTCTGAATGGTATACTATTTCCGAAAACTGAGCGTCGCCGGGACGCTTACGCTCCTGGCAAGCGCGGGGCTGGCTGCCCAGCAGCCCGCGCGGCCGGATCCCTCTCTGCCAGCGCGCGCTGCTGCCACTCCTATGCCGCCGGCGGATTACCTCGGGTATCCAGTCGGGGCTGACTTCAAGTTGGCGGGCTTTGACTCGATCATCGGGTACCTGAACCATCTGGCCGACGTCTCCCCGGCTGTGCGGGTCGACACGCTTGGCTCGACCACGCTGGGGCGTCCGTTCGTGCTGGTCACCGTTACGTCGCCCCAAAACTTCGCCAGGCTCGACGAGATCCAGGCCGTTCAGGCGAAATTAGCTGACCCTCGCAAGCTCTCCGATGAGGAACTGCCGGCGATCCTCGAGACGCAACCCGCCGTCGTCTTCATTGCCCACAACCTGCACTCCACAGAGATCGCCTCCAGCCAGGGGAGTATGGAGCTCGTCCACGCGCTGGTGACCGATCGCGAGCTAGTGGAGCTACTCGACGATGTAGTGGTCTTGCTCGTCCCATCGGCTAACCCTGACGGCCAGGTGATGGTGGTCGATTGGTATCGCAGGACCATGGGCACGCCTTACGAGGGAAGCCGGTTGCCCTGGCTGTACCACCACTACGCGGGACACGACAACAACCGCGACTGGTTCATGCTCAACCTGGTCGAGACCCGACTAGTCACCGACCTGCTTTACGGAAAATGGTTTCCCGAGATCGTCTACGACGTGCATCAAATGGGCAACCGTGGTGCGCGCTTTTTCGTGCCTCCATTCGACGATCCGGTCAATCCCAACCTCGACCCGTTGCTGGTGCGAACGATCTCGTTGTTCGGCGCCAAGATCTCGATGGACCTGGAGGCCGTCGGAAAAGCGGGCGTGGTCAACTACCGTACCTACGATCTCTGGTGGCACGGAGGGAATCGCTCGACCCCGACGCGACACAACATGATCGGGCTGCTGTCGGAGACGGCGAGCGTTCGTTACGCCTCACCTCTCTTTCCAGAACCAAGCCAGCTCAGCCAGCAACCGCAGCACGGGGTCAACTACCCGCACCCGTGGCCGGGGGGCTGGTGGCGAATTCGCGACATCATCGACTACCAAATGATCGCGGCGCGCTCCGTGATCGAATTGGCCGCGACCCACCGCCGCGATCTTATCCGCAATTACGTGGAGCTCGCTCGCCGGGCGATTAGCGCCGGGCTCGACGAGCCGCCCTTCGCCTATGTCCTCCCGGCAAGCCAAACTGACCCCGGAAGCGCCGCCCGCATGCTTGAGATTCTGCGGCTCGCGGGCGTGGAGGTCCACCAGGCCGATTCAACCTTCGAGGCCGACGGGATCGAATACGGCGCAGGGAGCTGGGTCGTCTTGATGGCCCAGCCCTATCGCGCGCACGCAAAAGATCTTCTGGAACGCCAGGATTACCCGGACCGGCGTCTCTATGCAGGCGGACCTCCCGACCAACCGTACGACGTCTCAGGGTGGACGCTGCCGCTCCAGATGGGCGTCGATGCTATCGCTGTGAACGGGCGCTTCGAGACCTCTCTCCAGCTACTGACCGACACCATCCGCCCGGCCCCGGGCACGGTCACGGGGAGCGGAGACGCTTTCGCCGTCGACAACACCCGCAATGCGGCTGCGCTGGCTATCCACAAGACGCTGGCACTCGGCGGGCGGGCGACCCTGCTGTCTGCGCCGCTCCGAGTCGGCGATACCCTCTGGCCGCCAGGCAGCGTCGTCCTTGAAGGCCCAGGATTGCGCGAGACGTTAAGAGCGGTGGCCGAGCGGGAAGGCGTGTCGTTCGAGGCCGTGTCGGGGAGTAGCGTCGGATATCGCGTGGAGGAGCTCCGCGTCGGGCTATATCAATCGTGGACCGCCCGGATGGATGAAGGCTGGACGAGGTTCGTCTTTGACACCTGGGAGCTCCCCTATCGCACCCTGCAGGACGCCGAGATACGTGCCATCGATCTGAGAGATCGCTACGACGTGATCATCATTCCGGACATGTCTCGAAGCCAGGCGGTGGAGGGGCGGCCCGAAGGCACTGTACCGGCCGAATATACGGCCGGGCTAGGGGCCGCCGGCGTGGATGCGCTGCGAAAATTCGTAGAGTCCGGAGGGACGTTGATCTGTTTGGGCGACGCCTCCAATCTTGCGATCGAGGACTTCGGTCTCCCGATCACTAACGTCGAACCCTCCGACGCCGAACAGAAGGCAGGAACCGCTTTCTACGCTCCGGGCTCAATCTTGCGAGTCGAACTCGATTCCGCGCATCCGCTCGCGTACGGCATGCCCGCCGAGACGGCGGTCTATTACTCCAACGGCCCGATATTCGATGTGGCCCCCGACGCTCGGGACGTCACCGTCATCGCCCAGTATCCGAACATGGGCCAGCTGTTGAGCGGCTACGCGCTGCACAGCGACTCGATAGCGGGGAAGGCGGCGCTGGTCGAGGCGCGCCTGGGCGCGGGCCGTGTCGTAATGTTCGGCTTCCGGCCCCAACATCGCGGGCAGTCACACGAGACGTTCAAGATCCTCTTCAACGCGGTCTACCTCGGAGCCGCCGCCAACACCGCCACCCCCCAGCGGGTGGAGTTCTGAGTTGCCCGAACCCGGGCAACCCGTCGTTCGCGTCTCCCCGCCGGCCGTAGCCATCGAGACCGCTTTCTTGACCAGCGGCCTTCCTGCAGACCGGCGCCAGGAGGCGGCGGCGAGAGTCACCGAGGCCGTGAGGGCCAGAGGCGTGGCTCCCGCTTTCATCGGTGTCATCGACGGCCGACCCACCATCGGCCTCGAGCCGGACGAGCTTCAGCTTCTGGGCGAAAGTGGATTGAAGCTCAGCAAGCGAGATCTCGCGGCAGCGGGCGCCCGCGGCCATACCGGTGGAGCCACCGTATCGGCGGCGATCTTTCTCGCGCGCCGCGGTGGATTATCGGTAGGCGCGACGGGCGGAATCGGTGGCGTGCATCGCGCGGCGAGCCCTCTCGACGTCTCGGCGGACCTGTTCGAACTCGCCCACACGCCCATCGTGCTAGTTTGCTCCGGCGCCAAGGCCATCCTCGATCTTCAGGCGACCGTGGAGCTGCTCGAGACTCTGGGAGTAACGATCCTGGGCCTGAGGACGGACGAGTTCCCCGCCTTCTGGACCGCTTCGAGCGGTATCCGAGTCGGGAGTTCGGTGGAGGACGTCGAGGAAGCCGCCAGGATCTGGGTACACTCGCGAGCCTTGGGCGCGGAAGGCGCCTTGCTACTCTGCGTACCACCTCCGGAGGGCCTCGCCCTACCCGCCGCCGACAGCGAAGCCGCGGTGTCCCGCAGCCTCGCCGAGCTCGCCGGCTCGGGCGTCAGCGGCCCCGCGGTCACGCCCTTTCTGCTCGCTCGCATAGCCCACTACACGGAGGGTCGGTCGGTCGAAGCCAACCTCGCTCTGCTGGAGAACAACGCCGCCATCGCCGCCGAACTGGCGCGCTCCCTCCAAACAAATTCGGCGCCGTGACCCTCTCCTAAGGAACTCACGGCGCCGATCACTCCCGGCGGCACCGGGAGTCAAGAAAACAACTTGGCTTATGGATTCAGGTAATAGTTGATCTTGAACCTGAAGACGTTAACGCCGGTGGCGTTGAACAGGTCGCCGAAATCGCGTCCCGGGTTGAACTCACCGGTCGGATCGAAGCGCGTCTTGTTCTGAGACCACACCAGGAAAAAGGTCGACCCCGACATGTACTCCCAGCGCAGCACTACGTTTAAGTTGAACTGCTTGAAGTTGAAGTTCGGGTCGCCGAACGAGAAGTCGTTCGTGCCGTCTCCGTTCTGGTCCACATGATACGTCCCCGCGTCGCCGGGCTCAGCCGGCGCCTCGAAGCTCAGGCGGTCCGGCCCGTACACCTCGAAGCGATCGTCGTACTCGGCAGCTCGAGGAGCGGTGACGTCACTGAAAGTCGCATAGTCACCCGCCGATACGAAAGGCTCAGCATAAAGCTGGATGCCGAGGTTCGGCCGGAATGTCCAATCCAGGCGCGTGGTCAGGGACAACGTCTTCTGGTCGATCGCGCCGGTAACGTATTGGTTGGAGTTCAGCGCGTCCGCCGTGGTCACGTACTGCCAGTCGTCGTAATTCCAGCTATACGACGGGCCGAGAAGGAGGCGCAAGTTATCGACGAGCTTTAAGTTGACGTCGGTCCAGATTCCTCCGCCGCTCGAACGCTCATCGTCTTTGAACATCCATCCGCCGGCGCTGAAGCTCACGGCTTTCCGGTTGTCGCTGCCGAAGCCGTACCAGCCGCTGAAGCCGCCGGGACCCTTCATCGCGGGACCGCCGCGGAGCACGCGCGTGTTGAGGGCTCCGATCCAGCGTTCCACCCCAGCCCAACCGTTCCAGTAGTTGAGCAACCTGAAGTTGCCGTTGACGTTCATACCTGTATTGGTGCGCTCGCCACCAAAGGTGTACCGGTTCCACGCGTTGTAGTTCAGGTTGTAATTGCGGAAGATCTTGCCCGGCTGGAGCTCGCGGTAGCCCACCCAGAGGTTGTTGCGGATGACATCCGCCTCCCTCTGGAAGCCAAGATCGTTAACCTCGAACCCGGGCGAGACCCATCCCACGTTGACGTTCCCACGCCAGTGCTCGCCGCCGATCTTCGAAAATGCCAATCCTCCCGCGCTACCGACAAGCGATGTCCGGGCCGGATCGAACGTGAGATGCCTCGCGTCGGGTCTCTGGAAGAAGCGAGCTGATGCCGTTTGCGCTGACTCTATGGCCTCCGTCGAGCCCGCTATGCGCGAGCCTAAGAGCTTGGCCTTCAGTTCGAAATTCCCGTTCCAGAACCGCGATCGCCAATCGACACCCGCGGCGTAGGCGCTCGACCTCAGAAAACTCATCGAGAGGGGCACGTCCCGGTTGACCGCCGTGAACATGCCTCCCAAGGCGCTCATCCCATCGCGGTAATCGCGCTGCAACCGCACGACCGCGTAGTTCGTCGCCGGCTCAACGATATCCCTGTGCCTGAAACCCTCAGAGTCGATGACCGTCGCCCGGGCGTTCCCCGTCACCGCATCCAGGACGCCTATCGACCACCCGCTCGCGCTCTTACCGGAAATCTTCGCCGCGCCGAGGATCTGCGTCTTGTCCGGCTGGTCGACGAAGCCGCCCCGCGCGTCCGCCGCGCCCCTGGGCGTGCGGCCGATTCGCCGCGAGTGGAACAGCTTCTCGCTTCCGCCGCTGAACGGCCCCAGCGGGAAATTGAAGATGTTGGCGCCCTCGATGAAGAACGGTCTCCTCTCCTCGAAGAACACCTCGAACACGCCCAAATTGACGACCGAGGGATCCGCCTCCACTTCGCCGAA
>CANPVX010000025.1 GCA_947581815.1 Candidatus Indicimonas acetifermentans
ACCCGCAAAGGCGTCACGTCGGTGCAAATGGACATCAAGACCGAGGGCATCTCCTCCGAAATCATGCACGCGGCTATGAAGCAGGCCCGCGAAGCGCGCCTTCACGTTCTCGACGCGATGGATGAGGCGCTGAGCGAGGCGCGCCCGAACCTGGCCCCCACCGCGCCGCGGATCATCACCGTGCAGGTCAATCCGGAAAAGATCGGCGAGGTGATCGGCCCGAAGGGCAAGACGATTCGCGGGATCGAGGAGGAGACCGGTGCCGAGGTGAACATCGACGACAGCGGTCTCATCACAATTTCTTCGATTAGCGGTGAGGGGGGCGAGCGGGCGCGAGAGATCATCGAATCCATCACTAAAGAGCCGGAAATCGGCAAGATCTACGAAGGCGTCGTCAAGAACACCACGTCGTTCGGCGCATTCGTTGAGATCATGCCCGGCACCGAGGGTCTCTGCCACATCTCGGAGCTCGAGGAAGGTCGCGTCGAAAATACGGAGGATGTCGTCAAACGCGGAGACACCGTGAGGGTCAAGCTGATCTCGGTCGATGAGAAAGGCCGCATGCGCTTGTCGCGACGGGCGGCCATGGCCGAAGCTGAGACCTCCGGGTCCGCGTGAGGGTACCCACGCCACTCGACAAGGAGCCTGTCCTCACCTGTGGAGACGGGCTTTTTGTTGTATAGCGCCGCTAACTCCGGATGAGCAGATCGGAACGGCCGGGGACGCTTCAGCTGGACGAGCGCGTCTACCGCACCGACCTCCCGGACGGCCTTGTGGTTCTGTCGGAGGACGTCCCGGGCGTCCGATCCGTTGCCGCAGGGATTTGGGTCCGCTGGGGCGCCAGCCACGATCCAGCTGAGGTGATGGGCATCTCGCACCTGATTGAGCACATGGTGTTCAAGGGTACGGAGAAGCGGTCGGCCCGGCAGATCGCTCTGGAGATCGAGGGGATCGGCGGCACGCTCGACGCCTATACGACGCGCGAGCACACCGCATACTATGCTCGAGTCCTCGAAGAGCATCTCCCTATCGCCCTCGACGTTCTGGCTGATCTGGTGAGCGCGCCGCTTTTTAGGGATCAGGATTTGGCGGTCGAGAAGCAGGTCGTTCTGGAGGAGATTGCGGGAGTGGAAGACACTCCTGAAGACCTGGTCTTCGAGCTTCACGCGCGCGCGTTGTGGGGTGACCACGCCTACGGTAACCCGGTGCTCGGGACGGCGGAGACCGTGAAGGCGATCGGTTGCGCTGACCTCCAGCGCTTCTGGCAGGCCGCCTACCGTCCCAGCGGCTTGGTGATAGCTGTCGCCGGCAAGGTGCGACACGAGGAGCTTCTGGATCTGGTGATGCGGGCCCTGCCGAAGGACAGCGGATCGGATGATGCGCCGGAGGTTCCCGAGCCGACTGCGGAATCGCCAGGTGACGTGGGCTATTCGCGCGAAAGCGCTCAGGCGCACATCTGCCTCGGGAGCCCCATTTTCGCGCATAACGACAAGAGACGTTACGCGGCGAACCTCCTTTCTATGTCGTTGGGGGGCGGAATGAGCAGCCGCCTCTTCCAGCGGGTACGCGAAGAGCTTGGGCTGGCGTATGCGGTCTACACGTTCCAGTCGTTCTACTCCAGTGCGGGAGTTTCGGGCGTCTACGTGGCGACCCGGCCCGAAACAGCGGCCCTTGCGCGGGATGAGGTGCTGAACGAACTGGCTTCTATCGCCACCGCGGGCCTGATGGACACTGAGCTGGAGGCAGTGAAGAATCAGGCCAAGGGCCAGATCATGCTCTCGCTGGAGTCGACGTCGTCGCGGCTCCACCGTTTGGCCGCAATGCCGATCTATGACGAGCCGTTTCGCACTTTGGACGAGCTGAGCTCGCTGATTGACGCTGTCAGTGTCGAGGAAGTGGCCGAACTGAGCCGAACCTACTATGCTCCGGAGCGGCAGACGATCGTACGGCTAGGGCCCGATGCGGAGAAGGGACTCGCGGCGGCAACGCTGCAGTGAGCGGGGAACGGGTCACTTGGGCGCTGACCGAGACCTGACGAGGGGCAACGACATGATCGTAGGCGTACCGAAGGAGATCAAGACAGGGGAAAACCGGGTATCGGTGGTTCCAGCGGGCGTGGAGAGTTTGGTCCGTGGAGGACACAAAGTCTTGGTGGGAACGGGTGCGGGGATCGGCAGCGGATTCGAGGACACGGCTTTTCTCAACGTCGGGGGGACGATTATAGATGATCCGGATGCGTTATGGGATGAGGCGGAGCTCGTAGTAAAAGTGAAGGAGCCCACCGCCGAGGAGTATCAGCGCATCAGGCCCAGTCACGTGATCTTTACCTACTTCCACTTCGCGGCGTCGGAGGAGCTCACGCGCGCTCTCATCGACAGCCGGGCCGTAGCGATCGCATACGAAACGGTCCAGCTGCCCGGTGGCGACCTGCCGCTGTTGACGCCGATGAGCGAAGTCGCCGGGCGCATGGCGATTCAGGAAGGGGCCAAATACTTGGAGAAGGCCTTCGGCGGGCGCGGGATTCTGCTTGCCGGCGTTCCCGGGGTCCGACCTGCCAACATTGTCATAATCGGCGCTGGGATCGTGGGAACCAATGCCGCCAAAATGGCTGCGGGTCTCGGGGCCCACGTGACCATACTCGATGTGAACCTCGATCGGCTGCGTTATCTGGATGATGTGATGCCAGCGAACGTGGATCTCGTCTACTCCAACCGCCCTAACATCCTTGAGGCCATCTCACAAGCGGATCTGTTGATCGGCGCGGTCCTGGTGCCCGGCGCCAAAGCGCCCACGCTGGTGTTGCGGGCGGATCTGAAACTTATGAAGCAAGGTGCTGTAATAGTTGATGTGGCCGTGGACCAGGGTGGCTGTATCGAGACAACCCGGCCCACGACTCACGAAGATCCGTTATACGTTGTCGAGGGCGTCGGCCACTATGGAGTGACCAACATGCCGGGAGCTGTACCCCACACCAGCACTCTGGCCCTGACGAATGCTACCTTTCCCTACGCCTTGAAGTTGGCGGACGACGGTTGGGAGCGGGCCTGCCGAGAAGATAGGGCGCTCGCCATGGGCATAAACATGGTCGATGGGCAGGTGACCGCACGGGGAGTGGCGGAGGCGTTCGGGCTGCAGTATGTGCCGATTGACGACGTCTTGAGCACCGCCGCCGCTAGCTAGTAGCTCGTTGTTCTTCTGGCAGCGCTGGGCGGGCGACCCGAGGAGCGGGAGGGGAGAGTGGGGGTGGATTGCGCTGCCGGCCCTAAACTATCTACTTTCTTCAGCCCCTGCCTGCCCGTCGCTCAGGGAGCGGACTCTGGTACGCCGCCTCCCCAGTACATAATCTTGCTAACGGGATTCTAGAAGCCAAATGAGCTTTAGCTGGTTTAATTCCGGCCGGCTGCTTCCAGTTAACGACATCGCCGTCGATCTGGGGACCGCCAATACCCTAGTCTACGTGAAGGGCGAGGGGATCGTCCTGAACGAGCCGTCGGTGGTCGCGATCGATACGTCGAATGGGAGGGTGCTGGGCGTGGGGCTGGAGGCCAAGCGCATGCTCGGCCGGACCCCCGGCGGGATCGAAGCCGTCCGGCCCCTCAAAGACGGCGTCATCGCCGACGTGGATGTCTCGGAGCTCATGCTTCGCCACTTTCTCAAGATGGTGACGGCGAAACGGGTGTTTCGCCTGAAGCCTCGAGTCGTGATCGGCGTCCCGTCTGGGATAACCGAGCTCGAGCGACGCGCGGTTCGCGCCGGGGCGCAGGCGGCTGGCGCGAAGGAAGTCTACATGGTGGCGGAGCCCATGGCCGCCGCCATCGGCGTGGGCCTGCCGGTTGAAACGCCCACCGGAAATATGGTCATCGACATCGGCGGGGGCACTACCGAGATCGCGGTGATCGCTCTCGGTGGGATAGTATCCGATACATCGATCCGCGTCGGCGGCGATGAGATCGACTCCGCTATCGTGACGTTCCTGCGCAAGAATTATAACTTGCTCGTCGGCGATCCAACGGCGGAGATGATCAAGATCCAGATCGGCTCGGCCAGCGCAAGCGGCGAAGAGCGAGAGATGGACGTGAAGGGTCGTGACCTCGTGTCGGGTATCCCGAAGACCGTCCGGATACACTCTGAAGAAGTTCGTGAGCACATCCAGGAACCGATTCAGCAGGTCGTGGAGGCCGTTCGCCGCGCGCTCGAGATCACCCCACCCGAGCTTGCCAGCGATATCGTGGATCGAGGGATCGTGATGACGGGCGGCGGCTCGTTGATCCGCGGTCTCGACGCCCTTCTGGAGGAAGAGACGAACCTGCCCATACATGTGGACGAGGAGCCCCTGACGTGCGTCGTTCGCGGCGCCGGACGGATCCTCGATGACCTTCCCCGCTACCGCGGAGTGTTGGCCACCTGAGTCGCCTTGGCCGTCCTTCGGAGCCCGGCTCTAAGCGGAATCCCCGCCGTGATACACTGTCCGTCTCGCTGTTCGCTGTGGCAGCGGTGGTTCTCCTCACCCTGCCGCGAGCGCATCAGCTTCAGCTGTCGACGGTGATCCGCTCCACGGTGCTGGCGCCCGTGCTTCAGCTGCAAGCTTGGCTCTCCGACACCCGGGCGATGCGGGCGAGGGTGGAGACGCTCAGAGCGGAGCGAGACTCGGCTACGGCCATACTCGTCGAGTTGCAGTCCGTCGAAGAAGAAGTCGCCAGGCTCCGCGAGCTCCTCGTTTTAGCGGAGCGGACCGCGAGTCGCTTTCGAGCGGCGAACCTGTATCCAGCGGGCCGCGCGAGCGAAGGGGTGAAGAAATCGTTCGTGGTCGATCTGGGCTCGGAAGCGGGATTGTCCGCCGATGCTGCGGTCGTTGCCGCCAGTGGGCTCGTCGGTGTGCTGAGATCGGTCGCCGCGCGGCAAGCGACGGGCGACTTCTGGACGCATTCGGAGTTTCGAGTCAGCGCCATGACCTTTGATGGACGCGTCTTTGGCATTGTGAAACCGCTACCCGGCATACCTCCGCGCATGCAGCTGGACGGAGCGCCTTATCAGCTCGAGCTTCAACCAGGGACCGAGCTCGTCACGTCGGGCTTGGGCGGCGTATTTCCCAGGGGGATCCCGGTCGGGCGCGTGGCCGAGGCAGTAGGCGCGAAAGAGGGTTGGGCGAGGAGCTATCTCGTCGAGCCTGCCATTTATCCCGATGCCGTCCGCGAGGTCATGGTGTTGGTGGCTCCCGATTCGACGGGCGCAGACGTCGCTGATCTGTGGAGGGCAGCGACACCGGAGGGCGAGCCGCGCTGATCGCGAGAAGTGTCAAGCCTTAGAGGAAGCAACTACACCGTCTTCGCTACCGTCGTAGTGCTCGCGTTTCTGCACTTCGCGCTGCGCCCGGTCATCGATCCTTGGTTCGCCCGTCCCAACCTGCTAGTCTGTGCGGTCCTCGTCGCCGCGCTCAAGCTGCGCCCGGGCGCGGCGGCAGGAGTGGGATTCGCGTTGGGCCTGCTTGAGGATGCGATGGCGGTCACCAATTTCGGAATGTCCGCTCTGTTGCTGGTTCTAATGGGCTACCTCGGCTCGCGAACGCGAGAGCAGTTCGTCGGGGAGGAGCCTCTGTTTATGGGAACCTATATGTTCATCGGAACCTGGCTCTACCAGGCTGCAGCCTACTTGATGCTGGGGGCCGGCAGCGACGCGCTGTCATATCTTCTTGTTCAGTCGCCGCTCGATGCTCTCGCCACCAGCGCGGTAGGGTACGTGGCTCTTCTGCTGGTGAGAGGCCGATGAACGGCTTGAGTCCACTCCCACCGGTCCTCAGACGAAACCGCGGGAGCGTGGCCCGCTGGTTTGTCATGATTGTGCTTCTGTTGGGGCTCGCAACGCAATTCTTCAGGGTCCAGATCCTCAAGCATACAGCGTACGCGCTGCGCTCCGATGAGAATCGCATCAGAACGCTGCCGCTGCCCGCGGCGCGCGGCACGATCTACGATCGCAACGGGCGCGTGATCGCCGAGAACGTTCCCGGTTACTCCATCTCGGTCCTGCCGCTTTCGGCGGACTCCCTGAGGCTGGCATTACAGGGGCTGGCCGCAATACTTGGCCACTCGGACGACAAAGTCGAGCGCCTGTTCGCGAGCTATCTCAAACATCCGAATAGGCCAATCACCGTCGAAAGCGATGCGAGTTTCGCCGAAGTATCCGCCATAGAAGAACGACGCTCTTACCTCCCCGGGGGTATCGTCATCGAAACCGCGCCGAAGCGACACTACCCCTGGGGACCGGCGCTCGCCCACGTGGTTGGCTACGTCGGTGAGATTAGCGATGCCGAGTTGAAGCTCCTCGAGTTCGAGGGATACACTCCCGGTAGCCTCGTCGGGCGGACCGGAGTCGAAAGAGTCTACAATCAAGTGCTCGCAGGAACCCCCGGTGTGCGCTATGTCGAAGTGAACGCTCTCGGGAGAATCGTGGGCGAGTTTAGGGGACGGGAAGGAAGGCCGCCGTTGCCGGGGCGCGACCTGCACCTCAATCTCGACCTGGATCTCCAGCAGCGAGTCGTCGAGCTCTTCCCGGACACCATGCGCGGCGCCGTCGTGGCGCTCGAGCCCGCGAGCGGGGCTGTCCTGGCCATGTACAGCGCTCCGAGCTTCGATCCTAACGCCTTCGTCGGTGGCATCGAGCCCGACGAATGGCGCGTGCTCAACACCGATCCGACCCAGCCGCTGTTCAACCGCACCGTATCCGCTGCCTACGCGCCGGGCTCGGTGTTCAAGCTCGCGTTAGCGGGGATTGCCATACGAGGCGACTACGCAGAGGCCGATACCGAGATGCCCATCCCCTGCCGCGGCGCCCTCCTCTATTACGGGCGCGTTTTCAAGGACTGGAAGCCGGCAGGGCACGGCTCCCTCGGGCTCAGCGGGGCGATTCGCGAGAGCTGCGACGTTTTCTTCTACCAGCTCGGCCTGCGGGTCGGGCTTGAGAATATCATCTCGGGTGTGCGCGAGTTCGGGTTCGGTACCCCGACCGGCATCGATCTGCCGTCCGAGATAAGCGGAGCTTTCCCCCCCTCGACCGAGTGGTACACCGAACGCTACGGTAGGAGCGGCTGGACTAACTCGGTGGTTCTAAACCTGTCTATCGGCCAGGGCGAGAACGCGCAAAGCCCGCTCAAGATGGCTCAGTTCTTCGCCGCCCTGGCCGCAGAAGGAACGCTCCCAACGCCGCGGGTCGCGAGATACGGGCCGATGGCCGAACCGGCCGGTCGGCTGCCCCTCTCTCGCGAGCAGTTGGCCGTGCTTGATTCGGCGCTAGTAGCAGTGGTGAATGAGGCCGGGGGCACAGCTCGTGGATCGCGCCTGCGCAGGTGGACGCTCGCCGGCAAGACGGGCACGTCTCAGAATCCACACGGCGATGATCACGCGTGGTTTGTCGGATTCGCGCCGGCTGGCGATCCGAAGATCGTGGCGGCCGTCATCGTAGAGGCGGGTGGACACGGATCTACGGCAGCGGCTCCTATCGTTTCGAGGCTGATCGACTTTTATCTGGAGAAGGAAGGTGTGGAGCCCGACGACGAGCGGCTGGTGGTGGGACAATGACGGCCGCGCGGCGCGAGAGCAGCTTGGGCATGGGCGACTGGCTCATCTTCGGCGGCGCGGTGGCTCTCGCCCTTTTTGGCGTCGCGATGATCTACTCCGCGGGCGAGCTCGATGTCCCATCCTCAGTCACAGGCATCTGGCAGAAACAGGCTGTCTGGCTGGTCATCTCGCTGGTCGTCTTCTTCGCTGTACTTCGCGTAGACGTTCGTTGGCTGGAGTGGGTGGCGCCGCTCGCTTACGTCTTGGGGATCTTCGGCCTGGTCGTCGTCCTCGTGGCTGGAGCCGGAGACGGGCCGCGCAGCTGGATTCGCTTCGGATCGGTCGGTTTCCAACCTTCCGAGTTTGCGAAGATCGCCACGATCTTGATGCTTGCGCGGCTACTGTCCGGCCGAAAGAGCTCGCCCCAGCACTTGTGGGATACGCTGCCCTACGTCGGCGTCGTGCTTCTGCCGATGGCGCTGATCGTGCTCCAACCCGACCTGGGAACGGCCAGTGTGTTCATGGCCCTGCTCGTCGCGGCGCTCTTCTGGGCGGGTTTGCCTGCGTCTCAGATGGTCCTGTTTCTCAGTCCGTTCCTCAGCCTCGCCTTTGCGTTCTCGACGCCGCTCTGGGGGGTTTGGTTCCTGCTGCTGGTCGGGTTTCTGTATTGGACTCGCGCTTTCCTCGGAGAGTCGCTCGCGATCATCGCTGTAAATCTGGCCATGGGTGTGCTAGTACGCCCAGCCTGGGGCAGCCTGGCTACGTATCAGCGTCAGCGCATCCTGGCGTTCTTGCAGCCGGAGGCGGATCCACAGGGCGCGGGCTGGCACTTGATGCAATCGCAAGTCGCGATCGGCTCGGGAGGCTGGCTGGGCAAAGGCTTCACGCTCGGTACACAGAAACGACTCGCTTTCCTCCCGGAACAGCACACGGACTTCATCTTCGCCGTCGTCGGCGAAGAGATCGGCTTCGTCGGCATCTTGCTGGTCCTGATCGTCCTGTCCGTGGTCCTCTGGAGGGTGGTCAGAATCGCGGAGCGGGCGCCTGACCCCTTCGCCTCAATGGTGGTATTTGGTATATTCGCATTCTGGTTCGCGCATGCGGTCGCGAACATCGGAATGACGGTAGGGCTACTGCCGATCACCGGGCTACCGCTTACGTTCTTAAGCTACGGCGGTAGCTTTCTCCTCGTCTCTTTCATCTCCCTCGCCATCGTGCAGCGTATCGCCTCGGAGCTCAAAAGAGGGGCGTAGATGGAAGGCCCTGACAAGAAAGATACCCTCCCCAAAACTTGGTTAACCTCCGCAGCGCTGCTTTCCGCAGGCGGGTTGTGCTTCGTTGTCTTCGCGATTTGGCCGCTCGGCCTGTACGGCGATCGGATGATCTGGTCGCTAGTGTTGGCATTTGCCGCTCTGCTTCTGGCCTCGATGGGCGCCTCGCTGGGGCGTGATTCTTCGGCACCCCTAGAGATGATGGCCGTGATCGTTGCGTTCGGGGCCTTTGGCCCCGGCGCGGCAGCGTCGAGCGCAGCCGTAGGCTCGGGGTACCGTGCGTGGCGGTTGGGAGGAGCGTTGCCCGCGGCAAGGCACGCCGCCGCAGGGGTCGTGGCGGTGGCGGGGCTGTTCGGGCTTTACATCGTGCTCGTTGGAGACCTGGTTTTCGGCGATGAGCTGGCAGCGTTCGTTCGACAGGAAGGCTGGGTCGCCGCCGTTCGGCTCACGCTCGGCCTCGTGCTCGGCGGCGTCGGCTACGTCGCGATCACGCGCCTGCTGACACGCTGGACCTCGGGACCCGCCGGCCGCGGCCGATGGGCCGCCGCGAGCCTGGGGCTCTCAGCGCTGGGAACGATGATGGCGCTGGTCTACCCAACCCTTGGCGGGGCGGTCGTCGTCACACTTGTCCCGCTTGGGGCGCTGGTCTGGTCTTCAGTCATCGTACAGCGCATCCGTCGCGCGGACACGTACGTGGGCGTACACCAGAAACTGACCAGCATCATGGTCATCGCCCTGTCGACTGCCCTCTTGCTGGCGCTGGGAGCGATCGGGATGTTCTTCTTTCGCGACTACAGCCGCGCCGCCATCGAACGCTACGAAGCGCTCGGCCAAGGTCTGGGGCAGGCGGTACCACAGATGGCGAGCAGCCGGCAGGCGGCTTCGAGTATGGCGCCTAGGCTACGCGCGCTGGTGGAGGAAGACCCGGGCCTGGCCTACGTAGCGCTCAATATGGGGACCCAGCGCGCGACCGCCTTTACCTACACGAAGCCACGCTGGGAGGTCTTCACGCCCCAGATCACGGCGGATCTCGATACGCTCACCACTCGGGGCCACGCGGCGCTGGTCTGGCGTTTGCCAGGCGCCCAACTGAGCGTCGAGAACGTAGCGTTCCCGATCGAAGACGAGACTGGACAGACGATTGGAGTGATTCACCTGGGTGTGGCCCGGGCCCTGCTCATCGCGAAGCTCAAGCAGATGGCTCTCACCCTTTCGCTCATCCTGGTTGCAGCGCTCCTATTCTCGGTCCAAGCGATGAGGCGGTTCGGCTCGCGAAGTCTCACCCGGCCGCTGAACAGAATCACCACGGTGATCCGCCAACTCGCCGACGGCGATGCGGATCTGCGCGAGCGCATGGAAAACGGTCGTTCGAGCCAGGATGAACTTGGCGAGCTGTCGCGCAGTTTCAATCGCTTCATGGGCAAGCTGCAGCGAATCGTGCGTACTGCGGGTGAGACCAGCCGCGACGTGGCCAGCTCGGCTGAAGAAGTGGCCGCCAGCGCCGAACAGTTGAACACGTCCGCCGGGGACGTCTCGCGCAGCATGACCGAGGTGATCCAGCGCCTCGAACGCGAAGAGCAACAGCTGAGCGAGATCAAGATCCAGGCTATGCGACTGGCGGACGTTGCGAAGGAGGTCGCGACCTCGGCGGAGCGCTCGGCGACGGAGAGCCTCGAGATTCAGTCCGTGGCTGCCGATAGCACCGGAAAGGTTGAATCGGCCGCCGACTCGCTGATCGAAGTCCGGGATGTCGTCGAGAGTTCCGCGCTGGTGATAGCGGATCTCGTGGCGACCTCCAGGCAGGTCTCCGGGCTTGTGGAGACTATTGCGGCGATTGCAGAACAGACCGATCTTCTGGCACTCAACGCATCGATCGAAGCGGCTCGCGCGGGAGAACACGGCCGCGGTTTCGCGGTGGTCGCGGACGAGATCCGCGCTCTAGCGGAGGAGAGCAAGTCGGCTTCGGAGAGCGCGGGCGAAATCATCCGCGGCGTGGAATCGCGGGTGGATGAGGTCGTGGCCACGATGAACGCGGCCCGGGAGAAGGTCGCTGGAGTCGAAGGAGTATCACGCGAGGCGCGGCAAGCGTTGTCTCGGATCGTGGAGTTCCTCGAAAGACAGACGGGTGCCATCGGCGGCATCGCGGAGCAAATGCGAGACGAAGCACGCCGCGTTGGTGAGATGCAGATGCTGATAGCCGCCGTTGCCAATTTCTCCGAAAGCAATGTAGCTTCGGCTGCCGATGTCTCGGCGGCCACACAGCAGCAGACTGCTTCAACGCAAGAGATCGTCGCCGGAACACAGGAGCTTACCCTCTCCGCCGAACGTCTCAGCGGCTTGATCGGACGCTTTAGGATCTAGTGTATGGCTTGGTTTCGCAGAGAAAAGAAGAAGATAGGCGGTCAGAAGCGGGACCTACCGCCGGACGTCTGGACCAAGTGCGACAAGTGCGGCGAGATCCTCTATCGCGAGAAGCTGGCCGATAACCTCGACGTTTGCCCGGAGTGCGGACACCACTTCAAGATCCCTCCCGATGACTACGCCAAACTTCTGCTGGACAATGCGTTGGAGGAGGAGCACGATGCGGATCTCCACTCGGTGGATCCACTCGAATTCGTCGGCCCGACACCGTACGCGGACCGCTACGCTCGGGCGGTCAGACAGGTCGGCCGGGCCGAAGCGGTTCTGACCGGACGAGGACATGTGGACGGCCGTGCGGTTTTATTTGGCGCGATGGATTTCCGGTTCATCGGTGGGTCGATGGGCTCGGTAGTGGGCGAGAAAATCGCTCGCGCCACTGAGCGCGCGGTCGAGCGACAGGAGCCCCTGATCCTGGTCTCGGCTTCGGGAGGGGCGCGGATGATGGAGGGCGTACTCTCCCTCATGCAGATGGCGAAGACCTCCAGCGCCCTCGGCCGCCTGCACAAGGCGGGGCTACCCTACATCTCCATACTCACTCACCCGACGACCGGCGGGGTAACGGCCTCGTTCGCGATGCTGGGAGATGTGATCATCGCCGAACCTGGCGCCCTCATCGGATTCGCCGGTCCACGCGTGATCGAGCAGACGATCGGTCAGGAGCTGCCGGACGGCTTTCAGCGCTCGGAGTTCCTTCTGGAGCACGGGGCGATTGACATGATCGTGCCGCGGCCGGCCCTGAAGGACTCCGTGTCCAAGCTGCTGGGCCACATGGTCGACGGTTCCACCTGATTGATAGTCAGGCCCTACCGGACCCCGCTCTCTTCCCTATCTTACGCGCCATGAATACGCCAACCAACGGGGGCCGGGCGGCTGGCGAGCGCCTTCCAAAAGTCTGACCGGTGAGTACAACCGATCTTGCCGCGCTCCTCGGCCTCAAGCCTGCCGGGGAGATTCGCTGGGGATTGCGTCGAACTCGGCAGATGCTGCAGAGCGTGGGTCGGCCGCATATGGCGTTTCGGTCTATTCACGTGGGGGGCACGAACGGTAAAGGGTCGGTCGCTGCCATGCTGGCGCGGGTCCTCGAAGCCAGCGGGCAACGAGTCGGGCTCTACACTTCGCCGCACCTCGTAGATTTCGGTGAGCGAATCACGATCTCGGGGAAACCGGTTGAGCCGGCGATCCTGGAGGCGTCGGCGAAGCGCCTCGAGCCCTTCGCCAAAGAACTGGAGGCGACGTTCTTCGAGGCGACGACGGCGCTCGCTTTCCTCTGTTTTGCCAAATCGGAGGTCGATTTCGTCGTAGCTGAAGTGGGGCTAGGGGGTCGGTTGGATTCGACGAACGTACTTCTACCCGAGTTGGCCGTCATCACTCAGGTGGCGTGGGATCACGGTGACTATCTGGGAGGAAGCCTGGAGTCTATCGCTAGAGAGAAGGCAGGCATCATCAAGCCCGGGATCCCGCTGGTTCTCGGGCCCCTGAGCCCGGAGAGCGCCCGGATCATGCGGCGGCGGGCGCGTCGAGCGGCGGCCCCGGTCCTAGAGCTGGGCGTTGACGCTCAAGTGCGCAACGTTCAGGTCGCACAGGATGGCACGACCCTGGACTACAGCGGTCTCCGTTCGCGTCGTGCGACGACGCTCAGCTGCCCGTTGCTGGGCCAGCATCAAGCTGAGAACGCCGGGCTCGCCGCGCTCGCGGCTGAGGGCTTGCCTTCGGCGTGGCGGCCGGCCGCAGCCGATATCGTTGCCGGGATCGGGGAGACCGAGTGGCCGGGGCGGATGCAGATCGAGCGTCGCCATGGGCGCTTATGGGTGCTCGATGTGGCCCACAACCCCGCCGCCATGGAAGCTCTCGCTCGGACGCTAGCCAGTCTGGAGCTGCCCGGCCCGCTCGCGGCGGTCATCGCGATACTCGGTGACAAGCCCTGGCGCGAGATGCTGAGCCCTATCCTAGCGTCAGCCGAGCGGTCGATTTTCACCGTCGCGCCGAGCGCTCCCATAGATAGGCGCTGGGATCCACACCGGGTAGCGGCGTCCGTGTCGGGCGGCGGCGTGGAAGTGGTTGAGGACTTGTGCGGTGCGCTGGAGCGCGCGGCGGAAGTGGCGTCCACCATAGTGGTGACGGGCTCGAATCATACGGTCGGTGATGCTATGAAGCATCTCGGTATCGGGATGGGTTTGCTGTACTCCAAGTCGCTCCGGTAGATTCGCCGATGGCGGAATTGCGGGGGCTGCCGGGGTTCCGGGACTTCTATCCAGAAGATCTCGCCGTGCGCTCGCACATCATCGATGTGTGGCGGGATGTCGCTCGGCGGTACGGGTTCGTGGAGTTCGATGGACCACCGCTCGAGCCTTTAGAGATCTACACCAAGAAGTCGGGCAGCGAGATCGTCGCTCAGCTCTATCAGTTCGAGGATAAGGGCGGTCGACGAGTCGCGTTACGCCCGGAGATGACGCCGACTCTGGTGCGCATGGTCGGAGCTAGGGCTCGAGCGCTGCCCAAGCCGATTCGCTGGTTCTCCGTCCCACAGCTATATCGCTATGAGCGCCAGCAGCGGGGCCGCTTGCGGGAACATTTTCAGCTCAACGTGGATATTCTGGGCGAAACCGATGTTCTCGCGGATGCCGAGCTTCTGGCCGTAGCGATAGAGGTTGTGAGGGCTCTAGGATTGAGCCCGAATCACGTGCGCGCCAGGGTGTCGGACCGACGGCTGCTGGGCGCGATGTTTCGGCGGGTCGGCGTTGCTGAGGACCAGCTCCTCGCGGTTTATCACGTCGTGGACAGGCTGGGCCGCGAGTCTGAGGAGAGCCTCGCGGGCCGTTTGGAGAAGTTGGGGCTGGATCGCGCGGCTATAGAGCATATCTTCGCGCTCACTCGCTTGAGCGGGATCGATCAGTTGCACGCCGAGTTCGGCGATGTAGAAGGTGTCTCCGAGGTGGTCGGCGAGCTGTCGACGTACTTGAGCTGCTTGGAAAACCTCGGTGTTCGCGACTACGTCGACATCGATCTTTCGATCGTCAGAGGCCTCGCCTACTACACGGGGATCGTGTTCGAGTTATGGGACGCCGGTCGAGAACTGCGGGCGATCTGCGGCGGAGGCCGCTACGATGATCTGCTGCAGGCGCTGACAGGAGTCGACATGCCGGCGCTCGGCTTCGGGATGGGCGATGTAGTGCTCGCCGAGCTGCTGCGAGAGCGTGGGTTACTGCCCGAGTACCGCAGTGGGATCGACTGCTACGTCGTGGCGATCGGGGACGAGGCCCGCGGTGAGGCTCTGAAGCTCGCGGCGGAACTCCGCGGCGCGGGCTTCTCGACGGCGTTCGACTTCGCGATGCGCAGCCCGAAGGCCCAGTTCAAGAGCGCCGACCAGATGGGGGCGCGCTGGGCCGTCGTGATCGGACCGGAAGAGCTGGCAGCCGGGCGGGCGTTGATACGTGACATGGGGAGGGGACATGAGCGGGCGGTCGATAGGGAGAGAGTGGTTCCGGAGTTGAGAGAGGTTTCGACTGTTGACTCGGATGGCTGAGACCGGATCCCAGCACAGATCCAAACAGAGCACGCGGTACGCTCTCGTGCTCGCGGCCGGCCTGGCTGCGGCGTGCGTGGGGAGCGAACCTGAGGGCCGATCAGAGAATCGTGTCGAGGCAAGGACGGGGAGTACTGAGGGTAGGGTGTTCGGCCGAGATACTGCAAAGGCCCTGAGGTATCATGTGGCGGAGACTCGCGTCGAGAGCGAGGTACCCCGCAAAGTTACTCTTCACCTCCTCGTGATGGGAGAGACTACAAAGCAAGGAATCAGCGCTACACTGCGCTCCGCCCTCGACTCGCTGGGTCGTGCGGATTCAACTCTGGTCGCGGCGCAAGCGGTCTTATATACCATACGCGCCAAACCGGGCATCGTCGACATGGTCCCCACGGCCTGGGCCTTGTGGGCGCCACCTGAGGGCTGGGATAGCGCTGGGACCGGTTCGGGAAGAGGCCCGTACAGGACATTCGTTTATCACGAGAATCCGTATGGGCGGGCGGCCGCGGCGGCCGCTCGCCCCTCAAAGGAAGAGAGCGATGGCTGAGGAACGCACTGCGCTCGAGAGGATCACATCTGAAGTCATCGACTGGGGCCCGGGCGCCTGGATCGATCGCATGGCGCCTCTGAGCGTCGGTGCCGTCGCCGGCAGCGTGGCCATCCTCGCAGGGGGAGCTGTGGTACGTACTCTCATGCGGAGATCTCCGCTGCTCAGGTGGGCGGGCATCGCGGCCGCTGTACCTCTCGGTCTATGGATACTGACCCAGGCATCCGCTTCGGACGAATCGGATTGGGACGGTGATGGATCCAGGCGCGATGAGCTTTTTGAGGCGGGAGCCTCGGAGGCCCTGGATGTCGAGTGACAGGAAGCTCACTCCGCTCGGAGAGGACTTCTCAGCTTGGTATAACGAGGTCGTACTGCGGGCGGAGCTCGTGGACTACACCCCTGTCAAAGGCTCGCTCGTTATCCGGCCCTACGGCTATGCCATCTGGGAGCTTATACAGGGGGCCCTGGATGGGATGTTCAAGGCGACGGGGCACGAGAACGCATACTTCCCCCTCTTGATTCCCGAGAGCCTTCTCGCGAAGGAGGCCGAGCACATAGAAGGGTTTGCGCCCCAGACCGCGGTCGTGACTCGGGGCGGCGGCAAAGAGCTCGAGGAGCCACTCGTCATCAGGCCGACTTCAGAGGCGATCATCTGGCCGATCATGGCTGGGTGGATTCAGAGTTACCGGGATCTGCCTTTGCTCATCAACCAGTGGGCCAACATCGTCCGCTGGGAACTCCGGACGCGACCGTTCCTGCGCACGCTCGAGTTTCTATGGCAGGAGGGGCATACGGCCCACGCTACCCAAGAGGAGGCAGAAGCGGAAGCGCGGCAGATGCTCGGGATATATCGCCGGTTCATGGAGGATTGGATGGCGATGCCCCCGGTCACCGGTCGTAAGACCGAGCGCGAGAAGTTTGCCGGAGCGGACCGCACGTACTCGTGCGAGCCGATGATGCAGGATAATCGTGCGCTGCAAGCCGCGACCTCCCACAACCTCGGCCAAAAGTTCTCCCGAGCCTTCGAGGTCAAGTTCCAGACGGAGGCCGGTGAGCACGATTACGTCTGGAGCACTTCGTGGGGGGCCTCGACCCGCTTGATAGGTGGCCTCGTCATGACCCACGGCGACGACGTCGGGTTGATCTTGCCGCCGAAACTGGCACCGATTCAGGTGGTCGTCGTTCCGATCTACAAGTCGAGCGCCGAAAGGGCATCGGTCCTTGAGGCGGCGGAACGGATCAGGGCATCCCTCGATAGAAACGTCCGCGTCAAGGTAGACGATCGCGATACGCTCAACCCTGGGGCGAAGTTTTACGAGTGGGAGAGGAAGGGAGTGCCGGTCCGGCTCGAGATCGGACCGAGGGATGTCGCTGCAGGCCAGGTCATGGTCGTCCGACGTATCGTGTTTGGAGACGCCGAACGCAAAGTCGCGATGGGAGAGAGCGAGGCGATCGCCATGCTCGAGGGGCTGCTCGAGACGATGCAGGCTGGCCTACACGAGCGAGCGCTCGACCGCCGCGAGCGAAACTCGTATCGCGGCCTGAAAGACTACGGCGAGTTCAAGCAGATCATGTCGCAGAGCGGCGGGTACATCTACACCGGGTGGTGTGGCGGCGAGGAGTGCGAGTCTAAAGTAAAAGACGATACGAAGGCCACGATCAGGGTCATTCCCGACCCGGAGTTCCGCAGCGATGACGCTCCGGACAAATGTATCGCTTGCGGAGCCGAATCAACGAACGAGGTGGTCTGGGCACGTGCCTACTAACGCCGGGCGGCTGGACGCCGCCGATCGAATACTGATCCTCGATTACGGGTCGCAGTTTACGCAGCTCATCGCCCGACGAATTCGCGAGGAGCGCGTCTACTGCGAGATTCACCCGCCCACCCGTTCCGTCGAGTGGATCACCGAGTGGGAGCCGAGCGGTGTGATACTCTCCGGCGGGCCCGGCAGCGTCTACGGTGAAGACGATCCGGGCATGGATCCGGCTCTACTGGACATGGGCGTGCCTGTGCTCGGAATCTGCTACGGCATGCAGCTGATCGCGCAGCACAGCGGCGCTGACGTCCAGAGAACGAAAGAGCGCGAATACGGCCGTGCCGAGTTCGTGGTGCTGGAGCCGAACGATCTTTTCGATGGATTCGAGCGTCGCGAGCGCACGACCGTCTGGATGAGTCACGGCGACCGAGTAGAGGCTCCACCGCCCGGCTACAAGGTGCTCGGCATGACGGACACGGTCTCCGTCGCCGCGCTTCGGGCCATCGATCGCCCGATCTTCGGCGTTCAGTTCCACCCTGAAGTTGCACACACCGCTCGCGGCGGCGAGATACTGTCGAACTTTCTCTTCAATGTATGCCATTGCAAACCGAGCTGGACCGCAGGCTCCTTCATCGACACACAGATCAAGAAGATCCGGGAGCAGGTCGGCTCGGAAGGCCATGTGATCGCAGGGCTATCGGGCGGTGTGGACTCCTCCGTGGCGACGGCGCTGGTGCACCGTGCGGTAGGAGATCGGCTCACCTGCATCTTCGTCGACACGGGACTGCTGAGGAAGGGCGAGCGAGAATGGGTGGCGCGGACGTTTGAGCAGCATCTTCGCATCGACCTGCGCGTGGTGGATGCGGCGGAGCTGTTCCTCGATCGGTTGGTCGGCATCGTGGACCCGGAGGAGAAGAGGCGAATCATCGGTCACGCGTTCATCGATGTCTTCGAGGAGGAGGCGCAGAAGCACGGCGATGTCCGATTCCTCGTGCAGGGCACACTGTACCCGGACGTCATTGAGTCTCAATCGGTGAAGGGACCTTCGGATACGATCAAGACGCACCACAACGTAGGTGGGCTGCGGCCCGACTTACCCTTCGAGCTCATCGAGCCGCTGCGCGAGCTTTTCAAGGACGAGGTCCGTAACGTGGGCAGAGAACTTGGGCTTTCAGAAGAGCTCGTAGGTCGCCATCCGTTCCCGGGGCCCGGCCTGGCCGTGCGCCTGCTGGGCGAGGTGTCTCCCGAGAGGCTGGAGATCCTTCGTGAATCGGATGCGATCTTCATCGATGAGATCCGGGGGGGCGGCCTGTACGACGAGATCTGGCAAGCGTTCGCCGTCCTGCTGCCCGTTCGGTCCGTTGGCGTGATGGGTGACAATCGCACGTACGAGAACGTCATCGCTCTCAGAGCGGTCACCAGCGCCGATGGAATGACCGCCGACTGGTTCCAGTTTCCACACGACGTCCTGGGGCGCATAGCGACGCGCATCATCAACGAGGTGAACGGCGTCAATCGCGTCTGTTACGACGTGAGCTCGAAACCCCCCGCGACGATCGAATGGGAGTAAAGAGTGGCGAGGTCGACCTCGGCAGCATCGTTTCCTACCTGGATGAATATCTCGATCTAACCAACGTCCCTGACTATCCGGACGCCTGCAACGGCCTACAGGTCGAGAACAGCGGCCGGGTTAGCAAGATTGTGGCGTGCACCGATGCTTGTCAGGCGACGATCGATGCGGCGACCGAGCTCGGCGCCGACCTCATGCTCGTCCATCACGGGCTCTTCTGGGGCGACGGGCTTCGCCCGCTGACCGACCGTCACTACCGGCGCGCGCGTCAGCTGATCGTCAACGACATCGCCGTATACTCCGCGCACATACCACTCGACGCCCATGCGGTAGTAGGTAACAACGCCGAGCTGGCCCGGTTGCTCGAGATGCGCGCGATCGAGCGTTTCGGAGATTACCAGGCGATAAAAATTGGGGTTCTCGGCGAGCTAGACGGGACGCGAGACGAGCTGGCGGCTCGGCTCGAGCGCGCTCTGGGCGAGACGCCTCGCGTCATACCCACGGGCCCCGAGCGGTGTCGCCGGATCGGAATCGTGACGGGCGGGGCGAGCGCTCACATCGGGGAAGCGCGTGCGGTCGGCCTGGACACCTTCATCACCGGCGAGGGTCCGCATCATAGCTATTTCGATGCGGAGGAATGGGGCATCAACGTCTTCTTCGCCGGCCACTACGCAACGGAGACACTGGGAGTTAAGGCGCTCGCGGCCCGGCTGAGCGACCGGTTCGGCGTCGATTGGGAGTTCGTAGATCACCCGACTGGGATCTAGAGCTTGACTGACGATCGTCGTACTTGGATAAGACCTCGGCGGTCTCAACCGGAATCCGGCGGTGCGGAGGGCGCGGGGGGCGCGGGGGGCGCGGGGGGCTCTCTAAGCCGTCTCTCGATCTCGCCCCACGCGTCCGCGAGGTAGCTGGGATCGTTCGCGTGACGGATCGCGAACGCGGTCAAACGGTCTTCAGTTAGCTGGCGGCGCGCCAGGATGGAAAGCGCGCTGTCCGTCGCCGCTGAAGAGTCGGGCGCCGCGGCCGCCGCCCGCAAGATCTGAACGTAGGTCTCGATATATGTCTCGCGGTCGATCGCGTTCGGATCCTGAGGCGGCGAGCAAGCGCAGACCGCTGCGGAGCATATCAGCCAAAACAAGGCACCGGGCACCGGTTTCCTGAATCCCCGCCACGGGACCGGCGCGCTAACGTACCACTCTTCCACACCCGCTACCCGATCGATCGGCGAACTCTCGTCATGCTGACTGAGCGAGGCTGTTCGTCGCTGGCGTGGCGACTTTGTAGAGCGCGTAGATCACCAGCGCGAGTAGAATCAGGCCTGGGAGCGTACCCTCGTGCACGCCCCAAAACGCGAAGACCTCCGCGCTCCCGGAGACGACGATCGGGATCGCCATGGCGATGCCGACCAGTGCCTCGCCCGTGATCAGCCCGGCGGCGAACAGCAGGCCGTGGCGCTTACCGGTTTCTTCCGATTCGTCGAGCCGTTCTCTCGCCGTCGGTTCCTGAACCTCGGCCCGTGACCTGGCGAAGGAGCGACCCGCTGCCCAGGCGATCAGCCCGCCCAAAAAGATGGTGGTATCCAATTGCAACGGGAGGTAGATCCCGACCGCGACGGCAAGGACGGGCATGCGGAATTCGCTACCCTTCGCCTCGAGCCATAGGTCGACGGCGATGATGGCGGCTGCCACACCCATCCCTAAGTACACCATCGTCCAAGGCAGACCCTCACCGAATACGCCGGTTGCGACGGCCGCCATCAGCGTCGCCTGGGGAGCGGGCAGCGGGTTCGGATGAGCGGCCGTCGCAACGCCGATGCCGTACGCCTCGAGCAGCAAGGTAAGCACCGGGGCCATGACGAACGCGGCGGCCACCACGCCGACCACCTGCATCACCTGCTGCTTACGCGGCGTCGCGCCCAGTATGCGACCGGCCTTCAAGTCCTGCATGTTGTCGCCGGCGATCGCGGCGGAGCAGGCGACGACGGCCCCGATGAATATGGCGGAAGCGGCACCGATGTCGCTTCCGGACCCCAGCAGCAGAGAAAGCAGCAGAGCCGAGGTCAAGATCGTTGCGATCGTGACCCCCGAGATCGGGTTGTTCGACGACCCTACTAACCCCGCCATGTAGCCGGCTACGGACGAGAAGAGGAACCCGGCGACCAGCATGATCACGGCCATCAGCGCCGAGACCCAAACAATTTCGGTGAAGTGCAGGAAGACCAGGAAGAGCGGCAACACCGAAACAATGAGCGCAATTCCCACCCACTGCATCGGAGCATCCTGCTCGGTCCGCTTAACATCATCGGTTCCGCCCTGCCTCATCTGCCTGTAGGCTTGCAAGCCGGATCGAACGCCGGTCACTATGCTCGACCGCATTTGGACGAGCGCCCATAGACCGCCCAACACCATGGCGCCGACGCCGAGATATCGGGTCTGGGTCGACCAGAGATCGCTGGCCGCGTCCACGGCCGAGACCCCGGCGACCGGGTCCTGCATCGCCGCCATGATCGGGATCGCTACGTACCAGTTCAGCGCCCCACCCAGGAATATCAGGATGGCGATGTTCAATCCAACGATGTAACCCACACCCAGCAGAGCGGGCGACAGGTTGGCGCCGAGGTAAGCGATGGAGCCTCCGGTGTAGCGAGCCTTCTCGAGCACGCCTCCCCACAGACGAAAGCCGGTCTCGCCAATCTTGAACAGCGCGCCGATCAGGCCGGCCCAGGCGATCAACTTGACCCCCGCTCCTCCGGCCTCGCCCACCTTGAGCACTTCCGCTGTCGCCACGCCCTCCGGGAACTTGAGCGGTTGCTCCACTATGAGAGCGCGCCTCAGTGGGATCGTGAAGAGCACGCCGATGACCCCACCCAATCCCGCGATCACGGTGGTTTCCCAGTAGTCGAATCCCGCCCAGGCGCCCATGATGACGAGCGCCGGAATCGTGAAGATCACGCCGGCGGCCAGGCTCTCCCCCGCGGAGGCCGATGTCTGAACGATGTTGTTTTCCAGGATGTTGCTGCGGGGAAACAACCTGAGAACTGCCATCGAGATCACGGCCGCGGGAATGGACGCGGAGACCGTGATTCCGGCGAATAGGCCGAGGTAGGCGTTGGCCGCGGCCAGGGTGACGCTCAACACCACGCCCAGGACGATTGCCTTCAGCGTTATCTCGGGCAGGAGCGTGGACGCTGGTATGTAGGGGG
>CANPVX010000026.1 GCA_947581815.1 Candidatus Indicimonas acetifermentans
TTTGGAGCGCGGCTTCACTTTCAAGCGCGGCGCGCCTCTGGATATGCGCATGCCGGGCGGGTCCTCGGACGCGTCTACGGCGGCGGATCTACTGAACCGACTCTCAAAGGAAGAACTGACAACGATTTTTCGTCGTTACGGCGAGGTGCGGCGTGCGCAGAGGCTCGCGGCCGAGATCGTTGAGCGGCGCCATTCCCGTCCGCTATCCACTAGCGACGATCTGTTGCAGGTCGTCGAAGCGGTGTGGCGCCGCTCGCCAGAACCTTCTCAGCTAGCACCCCTCTTTCAGGCGCTCCGTATTGCGGTGAATCGTGAGCTCGAGTCGCTCGAGCGAGCGCTGCCCTCGTTTCGCGATCTCCTCCAGCCCCGCGGGAGGCTGGTGGTGATCGCCTACCACTCGTTGGAAGATCGCCTGGTGAAGCGCGCTTTTCGCGAATGGAGCCAGGATTGTGTTTGTCCCCCCGATTTCCCTGTTTGTCGCTGCCGTGGGCGGGCGCTGGGCGTGGGGCTGACCCGCCGTCCAATACGCGCCTCGGAAGAAGAGGTCAGTCGTAATCAGCGAGCGCGTAGCGCCCGCCTCAGGGCATGGGAGAAAGCCGATTCGGAGCCGGAAGCTGGCGTGGGGAGTGACGCGTGACGTTGCGTGGCGCTTTCATCGGCTCCGCGACGCTTCTGCTGCTCGCCGGGATGTTCGTGGCCGTGCACAGAGGAGCGCGCGGCCGGGAACTGGGCGAGAGGATCGGGGCGACGGTTGATGGGCTGGCGGCGGTCGAGGTGCAACTGAACGAACTGCGTCGAGAGATCGAGCAGTTGCGTAGCCGCGCGCGGATCGTGCGGGCCTCCGAAGCGCTGGGTCTTCACCTCCCGAGCGAAGAAGAGTTTGTGATCCTGGATCTCAGCGGCTGGGCCAGGGGTGGGGGCGGGGGCGGGGGCGGGGGCGGGGGCTCGCGATGAGGTCTGAGGCTAGACAGGCACGGAGACGACACTTGCGGCACCGCGTTCTTCAGTCACTGCTCATCCTGGTTGTCTCACTCGTCGTGGGCCGCGCCATGCAGCTTCAGGTATTACAAGGCAAAAGTTGGCGAGCCCAGGCGATCGGACAGCACGAGACGCGAGTCGCTCTCCCCGCACCGCGGGGAACGCTCTACGACCGGGAAGGCCGCGAGCTCGCAGTCAGCCTCACCACCTACAAGATCGAAGTGGCGCCCCGCGAGCTGGAGGAGCCGCGCTCGGCGGCGCAGGTTCTGAGCGCTGCTTTGACCCTGCCCGATGAGACTAAGCGGTCGATCGCTGAGGCGAGCCGGCGCTACATCGTGTTGCCGGGCAGGCATTCAGCTCTGGTGAAGGAGCAGCTGGAGGCTCGCATCGGCCACGGTCTTTACTTCAACCCCGTGATCGAGCGCTTCTATCCGCGGGCCGAGCTGGCGAGCGAGCTGCTGGGCCGCGTGGACGCGAGTGGACGGGGAGGCAGCGGATTGGAGCTGACCTTCGACTCGGTCTTGACGGGACAGCCCGGATTCTCCGTGCGGCGGCGCGATGCCACGGGTGCGTCGGCGGCCTGGCTGGAGACGCCGATCGTCGAGCCGACGGCTGGCGCGGACATTCACCTGACGATCGACGCGGACCTGCAGTCGCTGGCCGAGTCCGTGCTCGAGGATGCCATTCTCGAGTCGCGGGCGACGGGCGGCGACCTGCTGATCGTCGAGCCGGAGACGGGCGAGCTACTGGCTGCGACGAGCCGTCGCAATGGCCGCGTCGCTCATCTGGCGGCGGCGATAGAGCCCTACGAGCCGGGGTCTACGCTGAAGCCCTTTACGATCGCAGCCTTGTTGGCGGAAGGGTTGGCGGACTGGGATGATGTTGTCGACACGGGGCTGGGGACGTACCGGACGGCGGGGCGCACGATCCATGACACAGGGCCCCACGGTCGCTTGAGCCTGGCCCAGGTGTTGGAGGTCTCGAGCAATGTGGGCATGGCTATGTTCGCCGAGCGCCTGCCGTGGGGAGACCAGTACAGCTATCTACGCAGCTTCGGTTTTGGGACGCCGACGGGTCTGACCTACCCCTCCGAATCGGCGGGACTTCTGCGTTCTCCGAGCCGCTGGTCGAGGCAGAGCGGCGCGTCGTTGGCGATCGGCTACGAAGTCGGCGTCACGCCGTTGCAGCTGGCGATGGCTTATGCGGCGATCGCGAACGGCGGCAACCTGATGCGCCCCCGTCTCGTGCGGCGGGCCGAGAGCGCGGGGAAGGCTGTGCGCTGGGAGTTGGAACCGGAGATCATCCGGCGGGTCGTATCAGAAGAAGTCGCATCGCAACTGAGAGAAGTCTTGGCGCACGCGGTCACGCAAGGCACGGGGCGCACCGCCGGAGTTCGAGGCCTCAGCGTCGCCGGTAAGACCGGCACCGCTCTGCGATTCAATTCTATATCGGGATATTCAGAAGGGAGCTATACGGCTTCGTTCGTGGGTCTGGTACCGTCGGATCAACCGGAGCTGGTCGTACTTGTGAAGCTTGACGCACCTAGCGGAGCGTACTACGGCGGAGAGACCGCAGCACCGGTCATGCGTACCGCAGTACGTGCCGCACTAGCAGGGAGCCACTGGTCGGCGCCGCCGCTGTTGGGGGAGCCGGATTTTCCGGACCAAAAGGCGGGAGTCTCAGCGGGTCTGGTGTCGGCCGGTGGCCCATATGTGTTCGCGTTGGACACGCCGCTCAGGCGATCAGGAGATCAGGCGGGCGCGCTGGATGGGAATTCCAGGATCGTCGTGCCGGACCTGAGGGGCTTGTCGATCCGTGCAGCTGCACTACGGCTACACGATGAAGGTTGGCGGGTGGTAGTGCAGGGAGGTGGACGTGTCGAGTCGATTCGACCTACGGCTGGAACCGAACTACGGCGTGGCGAGCGAATACTGCTCATCGGCGGTGTTTGAGCGCCGCCCGGTCGATCGGAGAGTATTGAGACAGTGTGATTCCGATCATCGACGTCATCACGACGCTCGAAGCCCAAGGGCTTCTCATCTCTTCAGTCCCCGAGCGGGACTTTGCGATCACTGGGATCAGTGATGATTCGCGCGCCGTTCGCCCCGGCGACCTCTACTGCGCCATTCTTGGTTACTCGGACGACGGGCACCGCTATCTGGCCGATGCAGCCCGTGCTGGGGCCGTGGCTGCGCTGGTCGAGCATAGGAATGCGGAGATCGAGCTCGCGCAGTTCGAGGTCGCTAATA
Source organism: Candidatus Indicimonas acetifermentans (assembly GCA_947581815.1). Lineage (GTDB taxonomy): Bacteria > Gemmatimonadota > Gemmatimonadetes > Palauibacterales > KS3-K002 > Indicimonas > Indicimonas acetifermentans. The sequence continues at coordinate 3,228 of CANPVX010000026.1, forward strand.
GTCGGCGCGCCGCAGCGATTGCGGCGCAACTCGTTTTCAGTCACCCCGCCGAACATCTCAAGCTGGTGGGCGTTACGGGCACCAACGGCAAAACCACCACCGCTCTTGTTGCACGTCACGTCCTAGAGCGAAGGATGCCCTCGGGGGCGCTCGGCACGCTGGGCGCCGTCGATCCTTCGGGCCAGTGGTTCGCGACCGGTTTGACCACGCCGGGGCCGGTCGCATTCGCGCGATGCCTTTCAGAGCTGAAGCAGCACGGGGCGCGCTGCGTCGTGGCGGAAGTGTCGTCGCATGCGCTGGCACAGCACCGGGTGGACGGTGTGGAGTTCGACGTCGGAGTGTTCACGAATCTCAGTCGTGACCACCTCGATTATCACTCCGACTTCGATGACTACCTGGCCGCGAAGTCGCGTCTCGCCGGCTTGGTGGCCGATGACGGCACTCTGGTCGTCAACGTCGACGAGCCAGCCTGGAAGCGGCTTCCGGGAGGAAGATTGGTCCTCGGCTTCGGCTCGGCGCCCGAGGCGGACTACAGGGCGGTGGACGTCAACTACGGGCCCAAAGGGGGGAAGGGGGGGGGCTCACGCTGGAGGCTCGTCGCGCCCGACGGCGAAGCCGAGGTGAGGCTGCCGTTATTGGGCGAGTTCAACGTCATGAATTCGCTCGCCGCGGCGGCGGTGGGCGGTGCATTCGGGTTAGCCGTGGACGAGCTGGCGCAGTCGCTGAGCGAGGCGCCGCAGGTGCCCGGCCGATTGGAAGTGCTTGTCGAGCAGCCGTTGGTGCTGCGCGACTACGCTCATACACCGGACGCGCTGCGCCGTGTTCTCGTCATCGCCCGCGACCTCACGGACGGGCGGGTGATCGTCGTCTTCGGATGCGGTGGCGAGCGCGATAGGGGCAAGCGTCCCTTGATGGGAAGGGCGGCGGCGGAGGGTGCGGACTATTCGATCGTGACATCGGACAACCCCCGCAACGAGTCGTCGATCGGGATCATTGCCGAGATAGTGCCGGGGATGGCGGGTGCCCAGTTCGAAGAGATCGAAGATCGCAGGTTGGCGATCGAACGCGCCCTCGAACTAGCAGGCGAGGGCGATCTGGTCTTGCTAGCAGGCAAAGGGCACGAGAGGTACCAGATCGTAGGAGAAGAACATAGGCCGTTCGATGAAGCCAGCATCGTTACCGAGCTCCTCTCACGAGGTGGACGCAAAGAGTGATGGCGACCTTCGCGTGGACGAGCGAGCGAGTTGCCGAAGCGCTCGGTGTCATGGGGACCGGGGATGTTTCACGCGCGTACGTGGGCATCTCGACGGACTCGCGAACGGTCCAACCGGGCCAGCTCTTCGTGGCGCTGGAAGGAGAGTCCTTCGACGGAGCCGACTACGTTGGTGCGGCGGTGGAGGCCGGCGCGTCCGGAGCCGTAGTGGGTCGGCGCCTGGACGGGCTGTCCGATGAATTCGAGCTGTTCGTTGTCGAGGACACGCTCGTGGCGCTGGCCGAATTGGCGCGAGCGCGGCGATCCGAGCTCGGTCCCACAGTCGTCGCGATCACCGGAACGAGTGGCAAGACGACGACCCGCGAGTTTACCGTCGCGGCGCTCGGTCCGCAGGCGGCGGCGAGCCCGGCCAACTTCAACAACCTGGTGGGCGTGCCGCTGTCGATGTTGGCCGCGCCGCAGACGGCGGAGTTCTGGGTATTGGAGCTTGCGTCGAATCAACGCGGTGAGATCGAACAGCTGGGACGCATCGCGCAACCGGATGTGGGGATGATCACTTCGGTGGGTGAAGGTCACCTCGAGGGGCTCGGCGACAGCCGCGGCGTCCTCGACGAGAAGCTCTCACTGTTGCCAGCGATTCGGCCAGGCGGCTCCGCCGTCGTTTCCGATGATCCGCCCGAGCTCGCCGAGGCTGCGAGACGCGGCACTCCGGACGTGCTGGTCGCCGGGGTGACCGAGGAAGCGGACGAGCGTGCCGAGGACTGGTCGGTGGGCGAAGGCGAGGTCTCCTGGACCTGGCGGGGAGTAAAGTTCCGAGTGCCAGGTCTTGGAGTCCACATGGTGCGGAACGGAGTTCTGGCGGCCGTGGCTGCGCGTCTGTTAGGCGTCGAGCCCGAGCGAGCCGCCGAGAGGATGAGAAGGGTGAGGCCCCTGCCGATGCGAGGCGAGGTGCGCCAGATCGGCGAGCTGACGCTGCTGGTTGACTGCTACAACGCCAACCCCTCGTCCTTCAAAGCGGCTCTCGAGTCGCTCGAAGCGCTGGCCGGCGAGCGTCGCTGCGCTGTGCTCGCCGGTTCGATGCTGGAATTGGGGTCGCGCTCGAAAGAGCTGCATGCCCGGGTCGCCGGCTGGATGGACGAGGCTCGGATCGATGTGATCGCGGCTACGGGTCAGTTCGCAGGCGCATTCAAGACTTTGGCGAGCGGCTCATCGACACGGGGCATCATCGCAGAGGAGGACGTAGAGGTGGCGTATCGCGAGTTGGCCGCTCGCCTCGCCGGCGACGAGGTCGTGTTGTTGAAGGCTTCGCGCGGCGTAGGGCTCGAGCGAGTGATACCGCTGTTCGAACGCGATTTCGGAACCGGGGACCAGTCTTAGCGTTAGGTCACTGCAGCTTGGTGAGGGATTGATTTGTTATACGAGTTTCTGTTCCCGCTGGCCGACAAGCACATCGTATTCAACCTGTTCCAGTACATCACGTTCAGGGCGGCGGGAGCGACTGTGACAGCGCTGATCATCGCTTTCGCCTCGGGTCCGCTGATCCTGCGCTGGCTGCGACACAAGGGCATTGGGCAGGTCGTTCGCTTGGATGGACCGCATACGCATCTCGAGAAGGCGGGTACGCCGACGATGGGTGGGCTAATCATCCTGGCGGCGGTGGTGATACCCACACTGTTGTGGGCGAGGTTGGACAACCCATACGTGCTAATCGCCCTTTCGCTGACGGTCGTCATGGGCGCGGTGGGTTTCATCGACGATTACCTGAAAGTGGTGCGGCGGGAATCGCGGGGCCTGGTGGCGCGCTACAAGTTCATCGGCCAGTTCGGCTTCGGCATCCTCCTCGGCACGCTGTTGTGGGTGAGCCCGCTCAGCGAGTACCCCGCCAACCACACGACGCTTCCGTTTTTCAAAGACCTGAGGCTGGTCATCTGGGCGCCCTTTTTCATCCCGTTCGTCGCGCTCGTGGTCGCCGGCAGCGCCAACGCCGTGAACCTGACGGACGGGCTGGACGGGCTGGCGGCGGGGCTGGCCGCCGTCGCTGCCGTGACGTTCGGCTTGTTCGCGTACCTGATCGGACGTGTCGACGCCTCGGAGTATCTGGGGCTCTTCTACCTCCCGGGCGTCGGGGAGTTGGCGGTCTTCAGCCTGACGCTCGCCGGGGGAGCGCTGGGTTTTCTCTGGTTCAACAGCCATCCAGCGGATGTGTTCATGGGCGACACGGGATCGCTGGCGCTGGGAGGAGCGCTGGGCACGGTGGCGGTCTTGATCAAAGGGGAGTTTCTGTTGGTGATCGTCGGCGCCGTATTCGTTGCGGAGGCGCTAAGCGTGATCCTGCAGACCTCGTGGTTCAAGTACACGCGCAATCGCTACGGAAGTGGGCGGCGGATCTTCAGGATGGCGCCGCTGCATCACCATTTCGAAAAGGTCGGGTGGCCGGAGTCGAAGGTGGTTGTCCGCTTTTGGATCGTGGGTATCCTGTGCTCTCTGATTGCTTTGAGCACGCTGAAAGTGCGTTGAAGATTCCGGATTCGTGGGCGGGCTTGAGAGTGGCAGTGCTGGGACTTGGAAGAAGCGGCCGTGGCGCCGCCCGGCTTTTGCGAAGGGCGGGCGCTTCGGTCTACGCGAGTGACTTCGCCGATAGCGAGGAGTTACGCGAAGGAGAAGCGGAGCTTAGGGCGGCCTCCGTTGAGGTCGAATTGGGAGGGCACGACGTGAAGAAGCTCCAGGCCAGTGAGATGATCGTGGTAAGCCCTGGGATTCCCCCTAACGCTCATGTCTTGCGACAACAAGGAGTTTCGTCGCGCCCGATGATCTCGGAGCTGGAGCTGGCGTTCAATCTGTTGCGTTCGCCGGTCATCGCTGTGACCGGTACTAACGGCAAGACGACGACGACTGCCTGGATCGGAGACATGATCGAACGCTCCGGACTTCGGGTGGGGATCGGTGGCAACATCGGAGAGCCGCTGAGTGATTTGGCCCTAAGCTCGGGAGAGCGTCACGACTGGGTGGTGGCGGAGGTGAGCTCTTTCCAGCTGGCGCACACGGTCAACTTCAGCCCGGCGATCGGCGTGTTTCTCAACCTCGGTATCGATCATCTCGATCGCTATGAGAGCGTGGAGCAGTACCACCAGGATAAGGCGCGCATCTTCGCCAACGCATCGGCAGAGAGCTGCTGGGTACTGAATGGGGATGATGGAAACGTCCTGGCTCTCTCCACCGGCCGACCGGGGGTCAGGCGTTATTTCAGGATCGCAACTCCGCTGGCCCCGGGGGAAGAGGGAGCGTGGGTGACGGAGAGCGGTCAGCTGAGGATGCGCATGGGCGGGGTCGAGACCGAGTTGGTGGCGGTCGATGAACTTCGGACCCTCGGGATGCACAACGTGGCTAACGGTCTCGCCGCGAGCATCGCGGCCACGCAGGCGGGCGTGCCGGAGGACTTCGTCCGCGAAAGCCTGCGCCGGTTCGAGCCTCTGCCGCACCGCTCGCAGCCCATCGCCGAGCAGGACGGCGTGCTGTGGGTGAACGACTCGAAGGCGACGAATATCGCCGCGACTCGTGTGGCAATCCGCTCACTGGATCGACCCATCGTGCTCCTGCTGGGCGGCCGCGGGAAGGGGGAAACGTTCGCCGATCTGGCGTCTGATGTGGCGAGTGTAGTCCGCGCGGTCGTCGCGTACGGCGAGGCGGCCGAGCAGATCGAATCCGAACTGTCTACGGCGACCCGCGTCGTGCGGATCGACGGACCGTTCGAAGCGGTCGTGGAGCGCGCGGGCGAACTCGCTGTACCAGGCGATGCGGTTCTGCTCGCGCCCGCATGCGCGAGCTTCGACATGTTTCGGGATTACGCCGAAAGAGGCGTGCGCTTCGCTCGGCTCGTCAAAGAACGCGGGTCATGAGAGATCTGGTCGGTTCGGTCATCGTCGATGCTTATGTGCCGGCCTACGGCAGCGCCCGGCGCGATGCGGGTCTGTTGCTGGCCATCACGATATTCATGCTTCTGGCGGGGCTGATCACGGTATACAGCGCCAGCTCGTTCCTGGCGCAGAAGCAGGGGTTCCCGGACCACTTCTACCTGCGGCAGCAGGCCAGCAAAGCTCTGGTGGGACTGGTCGCGCTTTACGTCCTGGCGCGTGTCGATTATCGGCTGTACCGCTGGCTGGCGTGGCCGCTGCTGGGCGTCGTGTCGCTCGCTCTTCTCGTTCTGGTCTTGCCCGGTACCGATGCGATAGCCCCTGCGCGCAATGGGGCGCAGCGGTGGTTGGAGTTCGGTGGCATGCGGGTTCAGCCGTCCGAGGCGGCAAAGCTCACCCTTGTCATCTGGACGGCGGCACTGGCCGCGAAGAAGGGCGATCAGATCAGAAGCCTGCGCTGGGGCCTGGCCGCATTCGCCGTCGTCTATCTGCTGATCGGCTTGCTGATCGTACTCGAGCCGGATCTCTCGTCCGCCGCTCTCATCGGGATACTGGGAGCGATCGTGCTGTTCGCCGCAGGCGCCAAGATCAGTCATTTCATGCTCCTCGCGCTGTTAGCGGTCCCGCTGCTCTGGGGGTGGATCGAGGCCGCCAGCTATCGGATCACGCGTCTGGTGGCCTTCTTCAGCGGGGGCGGCGATACCTCGGGGGCCGGCTACCAGCTGCACCAATCGCTCATCGCTGTGGGTTCGGGCGGCCTATTCGGCGTGGGATACGGTGAGAGCGTTCAGAAATATTACTTCCTGCCCGAGCCACACAACGATTTCGCCTTCGCGATCATCGCGGAGGAATGGGGATTGATGGGCGTGCTGGCCATCGCCCTGTCGGTGGCGGTGCTCGGCGCCATAGGGCTGCGGATCGCGCGCAGGGCGCCCGACACATTCGGATTTCTGCTCGCCGTGGGGCTCACGGCGATGATCGTGGTCGCCGCTCTCGTCCATATGGGTGTCAGCCTCGGGCTGCTGCCGACGACCGGCATCACTCTACCCTTCATCAGTTATGGCGGTTCGAGCTTGGTTGTATCACTGGCTGCTGTCGGGATTCTGTTGAACATCGGCAGCTGGCGCGCCTAGTGTGGCGCGTCGACGTGCGATTGTCGCTGGCGGCGGAACGGGCGGGCACCTTTACCCGGCCATCAACCTGGCGGAAGCGCTGGAGCGGGGCTCGGGGCATGAAGTCGAAGTGCTACTGGTCGGAGCGCAGAGAGGCATCGAGTCGAGGGTTCTGCCGCAGCTCGAGATCGCGCATGTCTTGCTCCCGCTCGAGCCGATCTATCGCAGCCGACCCTGGCGCAACTGGAGGACAGTATATGCCGCTCTGCGGAGCAGTCGCGAGATCGTGAATCTGTTTCGGTCCTTCGAGCCCGGACTGGTGGTCGGAACCGGCGGTTACGCGTCCGGTCCCGTCGTGGCCGCGGCTCTGTACGGCCGCACCCGTTCGGCGATCCAGGAGCAGAACAGCTATCCGGGGCTCACGACTCGCTGGCTCGCTCCACATGTAGACCAGGTGCACCTCGGGAGCGCCGAGGCGCTGCGCTACCTGGAGAAGCTGCCGAGAGCCCACGTGAGGCTGCACGGCAACCCGATCCGCACGCCGAACCGGAGGCTCGATGCGGGTGCCGCCCGGCGGGAGCTCGGTTTGGCCGAGGAGGGGGGAGGAGGGGGCCGCGTCGTGTTGGTCACGGGCGGCAGCCAGGGAGCGAGGGCCATCAACGAAGCGCTACTCGAGGCGCTCGCCGCGGTCGAACGGAACGAGCTGCCCGGGCTGCCTAGTGACGTCCAGCTGCTTTGGTCCACGGGCCCGGCCCACCACGAGGAGGTGGTGAGGCGCCTGGAGGGGGTCGGGGGGGTCGGTATCATCGCCGTCCCTTACATCGATGACATGGAAAAGGCGCTGGCTGTGGCGACGCTCGCGGTCTCGCGCGCGGGCGCGCTCTCGCTGGCGGAGCTCTGCGCCTGGGGAGTGCCATCGATTCTGGTGCCGTATCCGCATGGAGCCGCCGATCACCAGCGCATGAACGCGGCCGCCCTGGCGTCTGCGGGCGCGGCGGTGGTGCTGGACGAAGCGGAGCTCGTGCGCGATGCGTCCTCGATCTGGCGGGCTCTGATCGAAGTTCTGGAAGACCGGCCGGGGCTCGAGGCGATGAGCCGGGCCGCCGAGGCGCGAGGCGCGCCCCATGCGGCGGACAGGATCGCGGCCGATCTCTTGAAGCTCATGGAGGGGGCGTGAGCCGTGAGTCGCTCTCGCAGCTGGCGCGAGCCGGCCGGACCATTCACGTGGTGGGAATTGGCGGGGCTGGAATGTCGGGGATCGCGCTACTGATGCAGGCGCGGGGTGCTAAGGTGACGGGAAGCGATCGCGAAGCCAGCCAGACGACCGAGGACCTGGCCCGGCAGGGAGTGACCGTCCACATCGGTCACGACGCGGCGCAAGTCGTCGGGCCAGCGGCTGTGGTCTACACTGCGGCGGCTCCGCCGGATAACCCGGAGCTGTTGGAGGCGCGTCAGCGGGGGATACCGGTGATCAAACGCAGCGAAGCGCTGGGAGAGCTGGTCAATGATGTTGAGGGTCACTTGATCGCCGTCGCCGGCACACACGGCAAGACGACGACGACGGCGTTGACGGCCGTGGCGATCGAGGGGGCGGGCGGTGACCCGACCGCTCTGGTCGGCGGTCGAGTCTCGGCATGGGGAGGCAACGCGCGCATCGGCGAAGGCGACATCTACGTGGTCGAGGCCGACGAGTACGACCGCTCGTTCTTGACCCTGCGACCGAGCGTGGCTGTGGTCACCTCGGTAGAGGCCGAGCATCTGGATACGTATGCCACGCTAGAAGAGATGGAAACGGCGTTCGCGTCGTTCGTCGACAGCGTGCCGGAGGACGGCCATGTGGTGGCTTGCGCAGACGATCCAGGCGCCATGCGCTGCCTCGAGCGCGCGGGCGTGCGCGGGCTCGCTTACGGCCTGGCTGAGACGGCGGCCGTCAGGGCGGAATCGGTGAGATACGAAGCGGGCCGCACGCGATTCTCGGCCCGGCACGGGGAAGAGTCACTCGGCGACTTCGAGCTGTCGCTACACGGCGCGCACAACGTACGCAACGCGCTCGCGGCGCTCGGAGTCTTGGTGGCGCTCGGGCTCGATCCGCGGGCGGCGGCGGGCTCGTTGGCGGGCTTCGATGGCGTGGATCGCCGCTTTCAAACTTTGGGAGACGCGGCCGGCGTCACCGTCGTGGATGACTACGCGCACCACCCAACGGAGATCTCCGCAACGCTCGGTGCGGCGCGGCAGGTTTTCGCCGGGCGGCGGATAGTGACGGTGTTCCAGCCTCATCTGTACAGCCGCACCCGCGCCTTCGCCGCCCAGTTCGGAGCGGCGCTCGCCGGCTCTGACCTCGTGTTCGTCGTGCCGATCTATCCGGCGCGCGAGCAACCGATCCCGGGCGTGACCGCGAAGCTCGTGGCGACCGCGGCGATCGAATCGATAGGCGGCGCCCGAGTACAGGTCGCGGCGTCTCTGGACGAAGCGGTCGATACTCTGACCGCCGAGCTGAGCCCCGGCGATGTTCTGCTCACGCTGGGCGCCGGCGATGTCGATCGGGTTGGCCGTCAGGTGCTGGATCGGTTAAGGCGGAGCCATGTGGATGCGTAACGTCCCGCTGGACCTGAGAACGCGCTGGCGAATCGGAGGCCAGGCGCCCGAGTTGGCGGAGGCTTCCAGTCAAGAAGAGCTGCGCGGGCTGCTCGCGGAGCTCGAGGGCGAGACCGCGCTCGTTCTGGGCGGCGGCGCGAACTTGCTGGTCTCCGATCAGGGGCCCGGGGCGCCGGTCGTGGTGCTGGGCGGCGAGTTCAAGCGACAGGAGGTGCTGGAGGACACGATTCGTGTCGGCGCCGCGGCTTCCATCGCCGGCGTCGTGCAGGCTGCGCGGCGCGCGGCGCGCTCGGGGCTCTGGATTCTGGAGGCCGTGCCCGGAACGATGGGCGGCGCGCTGCGGCTCAACGCTGGCACCGCTGACGAGTGGATCTGGGATCGCGTGCTCTGGGCGGAGGTGATGCTCTCGGATGGATCCGTGGAGCGCGTCGTAGCGGAGGATGTGCAACCGAGCTACCGGGCCATCGAGTTGGATCCTGGAGCGATCTTCCTGCGGGCCGAGGTCAGAGCTCCGCCCGCGGACGCGGCGCGAGTGCGTCAGGAGCACATGCAGCGTCGGATCGAGAAGCTCCGCGCTCAGGTCTATGACAAGCCGACATGCGGCTCGACCTGGAAGAACCCGGGCGCGCCATCGCCGTCGGCCTGGGAATTGGTGGAGCTGGTTGGCATGCGCGGCGAGAAGCGCGGCGGGGCTCAGGTATCACCCAAGCACGCCAACTTCATCGTGAACCTGGGGGATGCGAAGGCACAGGACGTGATCGATCTGATGATCGAGACCCGGCGACGGGTTCACGAGGAAAAAGGGATCTTCTTGGAGCCGGAGCTCCACTTCTGGGGGTTCCCCGGGGAGGTGCTGCGCGAGTTGGGAGCGGGTACGACGTGAAGGGACGAAGCGCGCTGCCCCGGACTGCTTTCCTGGTGGGCCTGCTCGTCGTCGTCGCCGGCGGGGCGAGCGTGACCTGGGGGCGTCGAGTCCTCACACGGGTCCCGGCCTTCAAGGCACGCACGATCGAGGTCGTGGGAGCGAGGTGGCTCGCGCCTGATGCGGTACTCCGGCGGGCCGCGATCGGCAGGCAGGTCTCCGTGTGGCAGGACTTCAGCTCCGTGGAAGTGGCGCTGGCACGGCACCCGATCATCGAGGACGCCGAGGTCCACCGGGTCGGTCTCAATACGATCCGCATCGTCGTACGCGAAGTGACGCCCCTGGCGCTGGTCGGCGTCCCCGATCTACGGCCGGTGCGCAGCGACGGAACCTTGCTGCCTATCGACCCGCTGCAGGCGCCGCTCGACTTACCGGTGCTGACGGCGCCGGCCGAGATCGACGCCGAATCCAAGGCGCTGAAAGATGGCGCCGCTCGGCGAGCACTCGAGATGTTCGCGAGGCTGCGAGACCTGGATCCAGGGCTCGCCGCGGTAGTGTCCGATTTCGACCTGGCCGCTTCGGACGGCCTGATGGCGAACCTGCTCCTTTCGCAACCGGCGCGGCGCCTGGCCCTGCCGAGCCGTATGGACGAGAAGCTGGTTGGGCGGGTTCGGGCGACGCTAGCCGATCTGCGGAACCGGGGAGTCGAAGCTTCTTTGATCGAGGCCCGCTACGCGGATCAAGTCGTGGTTCGCTTGAGTCACTCAAGTAGGGAGTCGGGAAGGCCGCTATGATCGCAACACCCTATCTCATTGGAGCGCTCGACATCGGGTCGACGAAGACCTGCGCCGTGATCGGCGAGCTGATCCTCAACGGCGATGGGCCGCCCCAGATCAAGGTTCTGGGCGTCGGGCAAGTTCGCCCCAACGGGGTACGTCGCGATGCGGTCAGTAACATCGAGGAGACGACCGAGGAGATCCGCCAGGCGCTGAGGCAGGCGGAGCTGATGGCGGGCGTCCAGCCGCGCGGCCTCTACGTCGGGATTTCGAGTGAGTTCGTTCGCACCGATGTATCGAACGGTGTCGTCGCCATAGGCGGAGAGGAGATCCGTCAGACCGACGTCGAGCGCGTTCACGAAGTGGCCCGCGCGGTGGTCGTGCCGCCCGATCGAGAATTGCTGCACGTCATCCCGCAAGACTATTCGGTGGACCACAAGGACGGCATCCAGCACCCGGTGGGGATGCTGGGCACGCGCCTGGAAGCCGACGTCTTCATGGTTCTTGCGTCGGGCACGGCCGTACGGAATATCCGCAAGGTGGTCGCGCGCGCGGGCTACGACGTGGCTCAACTCGTGCTCAACCCGCTCGCCGCCGGTCTGAGCGTCTTGACGCCTGAGGAGCGCGAAGTGGGCGTCGCGATGGTGGGTATCGGCGGACGGATCACCGAGATCGCGATCTTTCATGAGAGCAAGATTCGTCACGTGGCCGTGCTCCCGTGCGGCGGGGTGAACGTCACGAACGACATCGTGAAGGGCTTGGGCATCCCCTACGCGGAGGCGGAGAAGGTCAAGGAGCGCCACGGCGTAGCGATGAGGGGGATGGTCGATCCCGACCAGACTATCGAGGTGCCCGGTCCAGCGCCCGGGGCGCAAAAGCACATGCCGAGGGAGTTGCTGGCTCATATCGCGGAGCAGCGCATGGATGAGCTGCTCGGCTTGGTCCATCAGGAGGTGGAGCGCGCCGGGTACCTGAATCGTCTGGGAGGTGGGGTGGTCCTGACGGGGGGCTGCGCCAGCCTCAAGGGGACGGTCGAAGTCGCCCAGTCGATCTTCACCATGCCGGTCCGCAGCGGCGCCCCGGGCGACGGGCTCGCGGGACTGGCGGACTCGGTAAGGCGGCCGAAATTCGCGACGGCCACCGGGCTGCTTCTATTCGGAGTCGAGCGTATTCGTGAGGACCTCGGACATGGACGGAGCGCCGGCATGCGCGCGCTGAACAGAATCGGGGGTTGGTTGAGGGAGTTCTTCTAGGATGGGGAGGGGATGACGATGATTCGATTCGAGCTAAGCGAGTCGGGAGCGCACACAGCGCTGATGCGCGTGATAGGGATCGGCGGAGGCGGCAACAACGCCGTCAACCGCATGATCGCGGAGGATCTCCCTGGAGTGGAGTTCATCGCTGTCAACACCGATGCTCAAGCGCTCTCGGGATGCAGGGCCACGTGCAAGATCCAAATCGGTAAGAAGCTGACCCGGGGGCTGGGAGCCGGCGCGCGTCCGGAAATAGGACGTCAGGCGATCGAGGAGAGCAAAGAGGAGATGGTCGAGTCCCTTCAAGGCGCCGACCTGGTGTTCATCACGGCGGGGCTGGGCGGCGGAACGGGCACGGGAGCTGCCCCGATCGTCGCGCAGCTCGCCAGAGAGCTAGGCGCGCTGACCATCGCGATCATCACCAAGCCGTTCGATTTCGAGGGCAAGAAACGCATGCACCAGGCTGACGTAGGCCTGGCCGACCTGCGCAAGAACGTCGACACGGTGATCGTTGTGCCGAACCAGCGGCTGCTATCGGTGGTTGGGAAGGGCACGAGCTTCCGCGACGCTTTGAAGAAGGCCGACGATGTCTTGCACCAGGCGACCCGGGGAATCTCCGATCTCATAAGCGTCACCGGAGATGTGAACGTCGACTTCGCCGACGTACGAACGGTGATGGCGAACCGCGGTGCCGCGCTCATGGGCACCGGCGCTGGACAGGGAGACACTCGCGCTCAGGAGGCGGCACAGGAGGCGATCTCGTCGCCGCTGCTGGACGACATCTCCATCTCGGGCGCCAAGGCAGTACTGATCAACATCACCGGGGGGAGCGACCTCACGATCGATGAGGTCAGCACCATCAGCACGATCATACGCGACGCCGCCGGTGACGAAGCGGAGATCATCTTCGGCACCGTCCACGACCCACTCATGGAGGGGGAAGTCCGGGTGACTGCCATCGCGACCGGGTTCGGCGAAGCGGCACGCGTTGCGGAGTCCAAGGACGTACTTCGGCCTACCTTCGGGGCGCAACCGTTTGCTCGCCTGCCCGCGGCCGCAGCCCCGGCGACGATCCACGATCGGGCACTGTTGCCGTTGGACGTTACGGATCCGCGGGAACTTGAGATCCCGACTTTCATAAGAAGACAGATGGACTGACCCCCTCCCCCCTCCGGTCCAGCTGACCCCGAATAGGGTATGGAAAGAGGACTTATAGCCTTCGCGTTCATCGTGACGGGTGGCCTGACTCTCGTTCTCAGCCGTCCGGCCACGCCGCAGCGCAACGTAGAATTGGCGCCGGTCGTCGTCTCGGCGAAGAACGCCGAGTACCAGGTGAGCAGCGACACTCTACACCGTGGTGAGAGCCTCGGGGTCGTGCTCGCCCGGCAACGCCTGTCCTCCGAGCAAGCGGCCGATGTCGTGGCCGCCTTGCGGGCGTACGCCAGCCCGCGCACGCTCCGCGCCGGCGTCACGGTCGCCGTCGAGAGAACTCCTTGGGACAGTATCATCAGCCTGTCGATCCGCGTGGACCCCGACAACTTGGTCGAGATCGTACCCGACGGCGACAGCTACATATCGCGGCTCAGCGAGCTGCCGGTCCGGGTCGATACGCTGGTCCTCGTCGGCGAGATACGGTCGAGTCTTTACAGCTCGGTGATGGCACTGGCGGCGCCTGAGCTCGGCGCTCAGGAGCGAATCGAGCGGGTGATGTGGGGCATCTACCGCCCGTTCCAGTGGAGCATCGACTTCGGCCTGGACATCCGGCGGGGCGATTCGTACCGCGCAGTTTACGAGCGCGAGGTGCGCGGCGATGGCAGCGTGAAGAGGGCGCGGGTCCTCGCGGCGGAGTTCACGAACCGCGGTCGCACCTATCGCGCAGTCTGGTTTGCGCCCCGGCGTGAATACTTCGACGAGGACGGTAACTCGATGAAGCGCGTGTTCCTGAAGGCGCCCGTCGACTTCCGACGCATCTCCTCGCGCTTCGCGCGCCGGCGCTACCATCCGGTCCTTGGGAAGTGGCGCTCGCACAGGGGAACCGACTACGCCGCGAATACGGGCACGCGCGTCTACACTACGGCGGATGGCGCGATCACCCGGGCGGGATGGTGGGGAGGGTACGGCCAGGTCGTCGAAGTGCGCCACGTCAACGGCTACAGAACTCGCTACGCCCACCTCAGCTTCATCGCCAAGAGGATCAGGCCGGGCGCCCGCGTACGACAGGGACAGCTCATCGGGCACGTCGGCACGACGGGTCTGGCCACCGGGCCCCATCTGCATTACGAATTACGACTGAAAGGCAAGGCGCTTGATCCGTACAAGGTGAACCTTCCTTCGGGCACTCCCGTGTCCGAAGATCAGGGGGTCGAATTCCGACTCGTACGAGAACGGCTTCTCAGGTTGCTTGATGGTTCGAACAGAGACGAAATCACGACGCTGGCGGAGTGACCGAAGCTCGACCCTAGCCCCGGCCCCCTCTTTCACAGAGCACGCGTTATCATGACCCTCACCAAGTGGCTCCTCTTGGCGCTTGGCGGGGCAGCCATCATCGCCTACCTCGTATGGTGGTACCGCACGCGAGAGGAACCGGTCGCGGGTCGGGCGTGGGCCCTCGCGATGCGTGGGGCCGCCCTCATCCTCGCCTGGCTGATCTTACTCAACCCTTCTTTCCCGCGCGTCTGGGATCCGAACGCCGCCACCACCGCCACTCTGCTGGATGCCTCGCTCAGCATGTCGCGCCCCAGCGCAGATGGCGGCCCGGCCCTTTGGCAGGTGGCGAGAGATTCCGCACACCTCGCTGAGGGTGCGTGGCTTTTCGGAGGCCCGGTACCGCGCTACGTGATCGGCGACTCGCTTCCCGCGACCGCGACGGCGCCCGAGACCCGGCTGACGCCTGCCATCCGCGCGGCCGCCCTCAGCGGCGCGAGCCGCGCGGTCGTGTATACAGACGGGGCCATCTCCGATCTGCAGGAGTCGCTTCGGGAGGCACGGCGGCTAGGGCTGGCGCTCGAGTTCGTAACTCTCGCGCCCGACTATCCGTCGTTCGGTATCTCCGATCTTCGCACGAGCGGCTGGGTGCAGAGCGGTGACAGCGCCGAGGTGACCGTCGACATCGTAGCGTCTCGAGCGGGGGTGGACAGCGTGAGGGTGGAGGTGGTCGATGATCTGGACCGGGTTCGGGCCTCCGGCTGGGTACCGGTTCCTGAATCCGGCCGCTTCTCCAGCCTCAGCCTCTCCTTTCCCGTTATGGGCGCGCCGGGCGATCGTCACTTCGCGGCTCGGATCGCTGGCCCGACGGGCGACCTCGAGCTCGGGGACGACTGGCGCGCTTTCTATATCCGGGTGACGGAGCAACCGATGGGACCTGTCTTGATTTCGCTTCGCCCGGATTGGGAGCCCTCGTTCCTGATATCGAACCTCGATCGTGTGACGGACGCTCCGACGGCGGCGTACCTCTGGTTGGCGAATGGCCTCGTCGCCCTCGACAACTACCGCCCCGTCTCGTTGCCGACCGTCAGGCGCAGCGCCCGCGATGCGCCGCTCCTCGTCTTGCACGGCTTCGGCTCGGATGCCCCGGACTGGGCTCGGACCCTCGCCCAAGAAGCCGACCGCTTGCTCGTCTTCCCCGCAGGCGACCGGCCCTTCGACATCCCAGGATGGAACGTTCGCGTGCAGGCGCCGAACAGCGGCGAGTGGTATGCCTCGGAAGCGGTGCCGCAATCCCCGCTGGCTCTCGAGCTGGCTGGCCTGTCCGTCGACGCTCTGCCCCCGCTGTTGCGCGTCCGTCCGATCTTGGGTCAGGCCGCCTGGTCGCCGCTGACCGTCCGGCGGTCGCGCCGGGGAGAGGAAACGCCCGCGGTGGTCGTCGGGCAGAGGCGCGGCCGCCGCTGGGCCGTGGCCTCCGCAGAAGGCTATTGGCGGTGGGCGTTCAGGCCGGGCGCGGGTCGCCAGCTTTACCGCTCCCTGTGGACGGGGCTCGCCGGTTGGCTGATGGAAGGGCGCGGGGGCGGTGATTTCGGGCTCGGGCCTCGCGAAAAGGTGGTGGCCCTGGGGGAGCCCCTCCGCTGGGTAGCGCCGCCGAGCGTCGACTCCGTGACGCTCGAGATGCGGTCCGACACCGCTGGTGGGGGGGTGGTCCTGCAGGAGGCCATAGCGCCCGCGGACTCGTTCGAGGCGTTCCTGCCCCCGGGGCGCTACGAGTACAGCGTTCGCGCCTTCCGCTCCGGGCGCGCCGCCGCGGCAGCTACAGGGACGGTCGAGGTGGAACGCTTCAGTCCCGAGCTCCTCCCATCCGCGCCGGCAACGCTGGTAGGGCAGGGGGGTCAGGCAGGGGCGGCGGGGGTGGGAAGTAGCGAAGCGACCGCGAGCCCGGCCGACTCCCCCGCCGGTGAGCGAAGACTGGCCACGCTCGGTTGGCCGTACCTGCTCCTCATCATGCTGTTCTGCGCCGAGTGGATCATCAGGCGGCGTATCGGGCTGCGCTAGAGATGACCTCGATCTATTCGTGAGCCCTTCAAGCCTTCTGGATCGCCCCGTTCAGTACCTGAAAGGTGTCGGGCCGCGTCGAGCGGAAGTGCTGGGCAAGCTCGGCATTCGCACGGCCCGCGATCTTCTCTATCACGGTCCACACCGCTACGAGGATGCCACAACGGTATCGGCGATCGCGAAGCTCAAGCCGGGGATGGATGCCACGGCGATCGGTGAAGTCGTATCGAAGGGCGTCATCCCCACCCGCCGGGGTCTGCGGCTGTTTCAGGCCGTGATCCGCGACTCCAGCGGGCTGATCGAGTGTTCCTGGCCGGGGCAGCCTTTCCTCGATCGAGTGATCCGCAAAGGGGACACGATCCTGGTCTCCGGGCCCGTGCGCTTCTTCCACGGGCGCCAGCTGCAACCGCGCGAGTTCACGGTGCTGGCGCGCGCCGGCGAGCCCGCCGAGATCGAGGGTACGGTCTTTCCGGTTTACCCTGCGACTGCCAGCCTGAGTCACAGGCAGATACGGGCCCTGCTGCGGGAGAACTTGGATCGGCTGCTGGCGGCGGTGGACGAGGAGGAGCCGATGGTGCCGGAGGCGGTGCGCCAGCGCTTCGGCCTGCCCGAGTGGCGTCAGGCCTTGGAGTGGCTACACCGCCCGCCGTCGCTCGCCGATGCCGAGACGGCGCGCCGCCGGCTGGCGTTCGAGGAGCTCTTCGTGCTCCAGGTGCTCTACGCCAAGGTCAGGCACGAGCGCCGCGATCTGCGGGAGGGGATAGCGTTCGAACGGCTCAATACGCTCGTGCGCCCGTTCGCGGCCTCGCTGCCATTCGAGCTCACAGCCGCTCAGAAGAAGGTGCTGTCGGAGATCGGGGAGGACATGGGGCGGCCGCGGCCCATGAACCGCCTTCTTCAGGGTGATGTCGGGAGCGGCAAGACGGTCGTCGCCCTGTTCGCAGCGTTGCGGGCGATCGAGAACGGCTTCCAGGCGGCGCTGATGGCCCCAACCGAGCTGCTGGCCGAACAGCACCGGAACACCGTGGGCTCTTTGTTCGCTGAGCTGCCCGTCGAGGTCCAGTCGCTGCGAGGCGGTCTGCGTTCGGTGGAGCGGCGGGAGGCGCTGGCGCGGATCGGGGGAGGCGAGGCGCAGCTGATCATCGGAACGCACGCGCTGATCCAGGAGAGCGTTGAATTCGCGCGCCTGGGATTCATCGTCATCGATGAGCAGCATCGGTTCGGCGTGCGGCAGCGGCTACACCTGATTAGAAGCGCGGGAGTGGAGCCCGATGTCATGGTCATGTCGGCCACGCCGATCCCTCGTTCTCTGGCCTTGACGTTCTATGGCGACCTCGACGTTTCCGTCATCGACGAGCTGCCGCCGGGCCGGCGCCCCGTGAAGACGGTTCTGCGGAGAGCCTCGGCGCGGTCCAAGGTCTTCGAATTCGTTCGAGAGGAGGTCGCGGAGGGCCGGCAGGCCTACATCGTCTATCCCGTGATCGACGAGTCGGAGGCTCTCGACGTGCGATCGGCCACCGAAGCTTACGAGCAGCTTTCCAGCGAGATTCTGCCCGAGCTCGAGGTCGCCCTCGTTCACGGGCGGATGAGCGGCGACGAGAAGGACGCTGTGATGCGGCGGTTCGTAGCCGGAGATGTGGACGTCCTCGTATCCACCACGGTCATCGAGGTCGGCATCGATGTGCCGAACGCCACCGTGATGGTGATCGAGAACGCCGAACGCTTCGGTCTCTCACAGCTTCACCAGCTGCGCGGTCGAGTGGGGAGGGGGGCGGAGCAGAGCTACAGCATCGTCCTCTATGGCGGACGCCAGGCGCCGGATCGGCTACAGATTTTCTCCAACACCAACGACGGGTTTCAGATCGCTCGCGAGGACCTGCGCTTGCGCGGTTACGGCGATCTGTTCGGCGCTCGCCAGCATGGGCTGCCGGAATTCCGTTTCGCGCAACTCGACAAGGACGAGGATCTCCTCTTCGGCGCCCGAGAGGCGGCCAATGCCGTGATCGCCGAGGACGCCGGACTGGCGCGGCGCGAGCACCGAGCGCTCGGACAGGCGCTGAGGACCCGCTATCGCGAGCAGTTACAGCTCTACGAGGTCGGATGAGCCGGTGTACGTAACCGCATAGTGTGTATAGGTTTACTGCGCTTAGTGGAAGTAGTACTTCACAACAGCTTCGCCCGGGCGGATCGATACGCGCATCTGGTTAGAGTTATCGGAGGGCTCGTAAGGGATGTCGGCGGGGCCGC
>CANPVX010000027.1 GCA_947581815.1 Candidatus Indicimonas acetifermentans
AATCGAGCCCGCGCACTCTTCCCAGCAACCCGTTCGGCGTCTTCGCCGCCGGAGTGGCGCCGGGGACTGGGTACGAGTTCGCCCGCGACAGCGACGGCCTACCTATGATGCGCACCTTCTGGGGGAACATACCCGGCGTGCCCGATGAGAGCGAACTGCTGAGCATCGGCGCCTCGCAGCTCTGGGACGTGGCCGTCGAAGTCATCATCGCGCAGGGCGGAGACCCCTTTCTCCGCAATCTCGAGCCGCCCACGTCGGACCAAGTAGACACCCAGCTCAGGGCCTTGAACACGACCACTCGGACTTTTGAAGACGTGGACGTGGATGTCGTGACGGACATCCCGGCGCTCGAGGCCATCATCAACAACACGCTCGAAGCAGGCTATAAGGGCGTGTTCAGCGACAGACTGCTGGTCAGCATCGACGGTTATTACACCGAGGTCGAAAACTTCATCTCGCCGCTGCGCGTGGAGACGCCCACCGTCTTCCTCGAGCCAGTCACGTTAGGGCAGTACATCGGCGCCTTGGGGTTGCCGCCCGACCAGGCGGCCGCCCTGACCGCAGCCATGGCCGGCATACCCCTGGGCACGGTCACCCCGGTCAACACACCCGCGGATTCATTGGCCGACGTTCTGCTGACGTACCGCCAGTTCAGCGACAAGATCGACTATTGGGGAATCGACATTGGAGCCGAGTTGCTTCTGGGCGATGCCTGGAGCGTGTTCGGCAGCTACACCTACCTGAGCGACAGCCTCTTCACGGGGCTCGACGGCGTGGGAGTCGTCTCGATGAACGCGCCCCAGAACCAGGCCGCTCTGGGCGCCACCTACTCCAATCCGCGAATCGGGTTGAATGTGGGGCTGAGAGGCCGCTGGCTCGATTCTTTCTTCCTGCAGTCCGGGGTGTACGTGGGCCAGATCGACGCCTACGCCGTGGGCGACCTGAACATCGCGTACGCGCTGCCCTTTCAGCGCAATGCCTGGGTCACTCTGACCGCGACGAACTTTACCAACAACAAGCACAGGGAGGTGATCGGCGCACCACAGCTGGCTTCGATGTACCTTCTGCGATTCAGGTATACCTTGCCATAGCGCAGCTTCTGATCCGTAACGAAGAGGGCTGGCCTATCAAAAACGGCCAGCCCTTTTCGCTTATTAGATCTTGGGGTTTGTGCGTCGAACGGGAATGCCCCCCAAGCGCTCGGTCAACCGCTCGACAACTCGATAGCCTCGCAGGCGGGTGTGCGGCTGGACCACACGACTGTCGGAGCCGTATCGCCGCGACCGATCACCTCGTACCAGCTGAGCACATCCCCGTGGGCCCGCAGCAGCCACTCGTCCCGAGCATCGCCGGTGAGATCCACAGCGTCGATCCAGCGCAGCGCCCTCTTCTCACCGGGCCGGTACCAAGCCGCATCGAAGTAGAGAGGGAAATAGCCCCGCAGCGGGTCGTAGTCGGCCACGATGAACGCCATCCCCGCCGAGTCAGCCGGCGGGCCCTCGGCGAGGGAATCGCCGATCATGAAAGTCGCGGCGAATCCCCGCGAGCCCGTGCCGACCGCGAGCGGCCGCAGATCCGCTGCGGAGCCGAATCGCCACTCGCCGGCGACAGCTCTCTGCTGCACACCGCGCCTGACCAGCACCTCCGCCAGCTCGTTCATCTCGCTCCGAAAGACCGGCCTCGACAGGCTGTCGCGTCCGACCCTGACCCCGGGGGGCCAGGCCAGGAACTCCGCGAGCGCGTTTGCCCTGGGGATGAGCTCGATTTGCCCTGCGGCTCGCAATCGCGGGCAGACCGAAGCTTCGCCTTCGATCGGAGCGGAGACCACGAACGTCCCCGCTCTCGTCCCTCCCCTGAACAGCGTGTAGCCTACCCCTGGAGAGTAGAATCGCTCGTTGAAGCGGCCGGCGTACTCGTCTGAACGCTCGATTCGGTCCGCACCTACCGTCACGAGCTCGCCGCCCACGAGCTCCGCCACCGGCTCGATCGTTGCCCGTCCAGCCGGGTCCAGCCGACGCACATGGAAGACGACGGGCCCCGTAGGCAACGCCACGGGTGGAGGCTCAGGCATAGTGTCTGTCGCCTCCGATCTTTTTGGAAACTCTCGCTCGGCCGTCGGCTTCGTTATCGATACCTGGATTCCTCCCCACTGCACGTTGTCGCAACCCGCGAGCACAGCGGCAAACGGCAAAGCGGCGGCGAAGGCGCGCGGGCGCGCTCGTTGTAGCAGGATCGGAAAAGCCTTATTCATCAGCGTGTATCAGAAAGAAAACGCACCCAAGCTCACAGCCCAAGGTAGAATGCTGCAGCACGCGAATCAACCAAAAACACGGACGCCTCTCTGGCGAAAGTTGGCCAAGCTCGGTCCCGAACTGGGGGCGGGGGGCCACTGGCGACCGATCCGCTCGCCCGACCTCCAGTTCGACCCACCGCCCGAAGCGACGGCTCTGGGTGAAGCGGAGATCGTCGAGGGCGAAGCGTTCGCCCTCCGCGGCGTCGGTGAGCCGGAGAGCTCGGGTTTCGAATACTTTCTCGATGGCATCGAGATGACCCGAATCTCCGGTTACGTGGGCGTCGTACCCCTCGTCCATGGTTACGTTGCCTCGGTGATCCGTCGGAGGGTGGGGAGAACGTTCAGCACCTGGGCCGTCCAAGAGGACGAGGTCATCGCCTTCGACTTCAACCAGATCGATCCCCGGCGGCTAATCGACCTCGGCTTCCCCGAGGCCGGCTTGATCGACAGCGAAGCGAACGGCAGCGGCGAGCACCCGATGCGCACAGCCGAGCTCGGGCGGATCGCGATCAAGAAGCGGCGCGCTGCCATCGAGGCGGACCTGGCCCGCCGCTGGGCGGCCTCCTCCCTCGAGGACGGTTGGCTGCTGGTCGATGGTCGCCTGGCCATCGAGCCGACGCTTCTCAGGTCCGGTCGCGCGATCGGCCTCGTGAAGAGCCACCGCACGCAGTACCTCGATTCGGCGGCGATGAGCCACGTACTGGGTATGAGGGGAGGGCAGCGCTCATCGGTGTTCAAGCCCGTGCGGCCCGCGATCGGCGAGGTGTACAGCTGGTACCTGAGGCTGAGATCGGCCGCCGGGCAGGACATATACTGGGCTCTGGCCCGGATCGAAGGGCGCGTCGGCTCGGAGACGGTCGAGGCGGCGGACGAGATCAGCCGCTGGCTGTTAGCCGAGACCGCTCCCCTCGCCATGCCTGACCCACGCTGGCACGTCCTCATCTATCCGATCCGGGATTGCGAGCAGTTCCTGCGCGCGCGCATGCCGACCCTCGCGATCGGGTGAAAGGCGCGCCAACGAGATGCGGGCTGCCACCGCTTTCTTGACGCACCCCGATTGCTCGCGGCACGATACGGGGCCCAGCCACCCGGAGAACGCAGGGCGCCTCGCCGCCCTCTCGGCGGCGCTCGAAGCTCGGGAAGAGGAGTTGCGCGGGCGCGTCGTTAGCACGACGGGCCGCCACGCAACCGCGGAGGAGCTGGGGCTAGCCCACCCGGAAGATCACATCCGCCTCATCCGGGAGGCGAGCGAGCGAGCCGCAGAGGTCGGAGCGTCAGTCGCCCTGGATGCCGATACGATCATCTCGCCGGGCTCCTGGGACGCGGCCCAGGCGGCTGCCGGAAGCGTGCTCGCGGCAGTCGACTTGGTGCTGGACGGGACTGCCCGCAATGCCTTCTGCGCGGTGCGGCCGCCCGGGCATCACGCGACCCGCGATCAGGCCATGGGGTTCTGCCTCTTCAATAACGTCGCTATCGGGGCGCTTTATGCCCGCCGGCACGGGCTGCCGCGCGCAATGATCATCGACTGGGACGTCCACCACGGAAACGGCACCGAGGCGATCTTCTACGAAGACCCCGACGTGTTTTACGTGTCGATGCACCAGTCTCCGCACTACCCGGGTACGGGCCACGCCTCAGATCGGGGGCGCGGAGACGGCTTCGGAACCACGCTCAACGTTCCGGTCGGGCCGGGACTGCCGCCCGATCGCTACGTTGAGGAGCTGCGATCGGCGATCGAAGCGGCGGCATCTGAGTTTAGCCCTGATATCATCCTGATATCAGCAGGCTTCGACGCCGCGCACGGCGACCCCTTGGCGGGGCTGACCTTGCGGCCCAGCGATTACCACCGGCTCACGCGGCATGTGATGTCGGTGGCGGACTTGAGCTGCGAAGGGCGGGTCGTCTCGGTATTGGAGGGCGGGTACAGTTATGAAATGCTGGCTCGCTGCGCCGCCGCTCACGTCCGCGCCCTGGCAGGCCTCGAACCAGACGCGGCGGACTAGATCGCGCCGAGACGGCAAATCGCCGACAATCCTCTGTCCTCGGGGCCGCGAGCCCCGTATTTATGGCGTTTCGGCAGTGCTGCGGCCCGAAATACTTGCGCGTGGCGAGACGTCTGCCCCATCATAAAGATCCTCGAATGCAGTCTAGCCCGGAGGCGCTGATGACCCGGTATGATGGTCCCAGACCCGCGATTCCCTGGATCCTTACTCTTCTGCTAGTCCTGGCGGCACCCGGCGAGATCCCCGGCCAGCAACCGTGGGCCGAAGCATTACCGGACAACTCAGCTGCGCCAGAGTCGAGCTGGGAATCCGCTGACGAAGTCGATCCCGCACCCAGCTCTAGCGAATCGGAGCCGACCGACGGCCATGCCTGGTATCTCTTGGGCCGAAGCTTCCATCTCGCCGGGGAATACGAGGCGGCGATCGCTTCCTGGAAGCGCGCCGAGGCGCTCGAGTTCGCTCTCCCCTACACCCGCTACAACATCGCCGCTGCGTACGCTCGTTTGGGCGATAAGGACACGGCGTTCGGCTGGTTGGATAGCGCTTTGGACGTGGGTTTTGGAGAGATCGACCTGTTGATCGTCGACGACGACATGGAGTCTATCCGACAGGACGCTCGGTTCGCGCCGGCGGTCTTGCGCGCCTATCAGAACAGCGACAGCTGCAGCGATCCGGAAGGGCAGAAAAAGGTCGACTTGTGGGTACGCGGGTCCGGGGACGTGGAGAAAAGCGGGTTCCAATTCGCTTCGCTTTACGCCGCCGGCGGCGCTTGCTCGGCCGGCACTCGCGCGCGGGCGTCTCGGAGAACAGCAACGTTGGAGGAGTAATCTGACCCCGAGCGCGCTAGTCTCAAGATCGACCGACCGCGTCACCCAAGGGCTCTCCTGGCTTTCCAGCCAGAAGTAATCTCACAAACGTGCCGGCCCCTTGCCTGATGTGAGATGCGGCCTTGAGATGCATGCGTTGACCCTCTCCTCGGGCCCGTCTAACTTTGGATATGCCTCCCGGCGACGACCCAGACACCACCCCGATAACTACTGAACCGCCGGCCCCGGAACGGGGGCCGTCGATGATCGACCTCCTACGGCTTAGCCGATCGAAAGGCTTCTCTTCCGCCGATAAGCACCTTTATCGCGCCATAGCCAAGGCGACGGAGTTGGCTGAGGGCCAGTCACTGCTCGACGTGCCCTGTGGGCGCGGTGCCGTGGCAGAGTTTTTAGCCCGCAACTACAAAGCCGAGGTTATCGGAGTGGATCCGGATGCGGAGGCGATCGTGCACGCAGAACAGCAGGCGCGAGAAGCGGAGCTGTCGAGCCGGCTCCACTTCCAGAACGCTCCAGCTGATGATCTTCCCTACCAAGACGAAGTGTTCGACGTCGTCATCGGCGAGCTAGGTTTGGCCAGCTCGGTTGACCCGTTCCGAGCCGTCGCCGAGCTCGCCCGCGTGACCCGGCCGCTAGGCAGCGTCGTCCTCATCGGCCTCATCTGGACAGGCCACGTCGACGACGACCAGCGCCGCATCCTGATCCAGCACCTGGGCGCGCCGCCGCTCATGCTGGTGGAGTGGAAACAGGCGCTGCGCGAAGCCGACGTCGTGGCCCTTCAGGTGGAGGATTGGTCCGATCAGGCTTTCCCGTTCCTCGTCCGCGGGCGCACCTTCACCCAACTGGCCGAACTGTTTACGTTGGTGGATAAGCTGTCGATCTTGCAGCGGGCATGGCGGCGCTGGGGCTGGCGGGGCCTCAAGGGCGCGGTGAGCCGCGAGTACGAGATCCGCCAACTGCTGGGGCCCGAGCGGACGATCGGCGTTACTTTGATCAAAGGGACGAAGTGGAACGGGGGTGAGGACGACCCGCTGTCCGGTGACGTCGCGACGAGCGAGACTTAGCTGGTACCCACTCTCGAGTAGCGATCATGGCTCATACGGCGCAACGCGCACACATAGACCCCGAGCGGCTCCTTTCCATCCAGGCGGCTCTCAGAGAGCGCAATCTTGACGGCTGGCTCCTCTACGATTACCACGGCACCAACCCGATCGCCAACCGCGTCCTGGGGCTACCGCAACCCATGAGCCGGCGCTACTTCGCCCTCCTCCCCGCCCAAGGTCGCCCGGTCGTGGTCGCCCACGCCCTCGAGCAGCCCCCGTGGAGCGAATGGGCCGGCCCCGTGCGCGTGTACTTCACGTGGGAGGAGCTTGAGGCCGCCCTGGCCGAGACTCTGACGCCGGGGGCGCGAATCGCGGTGGAGACATCCGCGATGGACAGGATTCCTCAACTCGACCGCATCCCCACAGGCGTGCTCGAATTGATCGAGCACGCCGGCGTCCATCCCACCGGATCGAGCGAGCTCGTCACGCTCTTCGCTTCGGCGTGGTCGGACGCCGAGCTCGAAAGCCATCGCAGAGCCGCGCGCGTCCTGGCGGAGGTCGCGGAGAGCGCATTCCGAAAGGCTGCCGCCGCGGTGCGCGAAGAGCTGGGGCTCAGTGAGTGGGAGCTCAAGGCGCAAATCCTCGACAGCCTCAGCGAAGCGGGACTCGTGGACATCGACTCTATCGTTGCGGTGGGAGCGAACAGCGCCGACGGGCACTACGAGCCGACGGCGAAGGATGCGGTTCCGATCGAGGCCGAGCAGGTGCTGCTCATCGATCTCTGGGGTCGCGAGCCGGGCTCGGTGTACGCGGACCAGACCTGGATGGGGTACACAGGCAACGAGGTCCCGAAAAAGGTGTCACAAGTCTGGCAGACGGTTCGGGGAGCGCGCCAGGCGGCGCTGGAGAGCCTGGCGGCGCACGCTGGAGATGACAACCATCAGCTGCGCGGCTGCGACGTCGATGCGGCCAGCCGCACGATCGTCGAAGAGGCCGGATACGGCGAGTACTTCATCCATCGGACGGGACACTCGATCGACTCCGAACTTCACGGGTTCGGCCCTAACATCGACGGGGTCGAGACCAAGGACGAGCGTCGCTTGTTGCCCGGGATCGGATTCTCGATCGAGCCCGGGGTCTACCTTCCTGGCGAGTTCGGCGTCCGTTCCGAGATCAACGTCCACCTCAGCAGCGCTGGGCCCGAGGTGACGACGCCGAACCCGCAGGATGACATCTTCCCGGTGCTGAACGACGGATGGCTGAACCCGAGCGCCCTGTAACCACGGTCGAAGAAACCGAGCCTGTTGAAGCCGTAGAGCCGAGCGGCCTGCTGCTGCACGGCGTAGTGAGCGTCCGCGGCCACGAGCGCGCCCTCGCGAAGATGGCGCTAAAGGGTGAAGACGAGCTCGTCGAGC
This sequence comes from Candidatus Indicimonas acetifermentans, assembly GCA_947581815.1. Classification (GTDB taxonomy): domain Bacteria; phylum Gemmatimonadota; class Gemmatimonadetes; order Palauibacterales; family KS3-K002; genus Indicimonas; species Indicimonas acetifermentans. The sequence goes on from CANPVX010000027.1 coordinate 7,579, forward strand.
ATCAGGGCTTGGCAGCCCTCGTGCACACGGTCCCCTATCGGCTCCCCGACTGGGAGACGGAACGCATTCGCGCTCACAGCCGCACCGTCGAGCGCGCGATGCGGCGCTGCACGATCGTGCCTGCCCCCTACGGCATTGTCTTTCGCGGCCAGCAGGAAATCGTCGAGTTTCTGGCCAATCAACATATCGCACTGACCGAAGCCCTTTCCTTCCTCGAAGGCGCCTTCGAGATGCGGCTGCACATCCAGACTTCGGGCCGTCGTCTGGACCTGAGCGAGAGTCGCCAGGCGGACCGCGTCGCCGAGTTCTACAAGACGCTCCGCCGCAGATCCCGCGCCGCTTTCCCGTTGCCGGTCGCCGCGCCCAAGATTCTATCCGCCGCGTTCCTCGTCGATCGCGCCGAGTGGGTCAGCTTCGTCGAACACGCGGACGAACTCGACCACCAGTACCCGGAGTTCCAGTTCGATTTGACGGGGCCCTGGCCGCCTTACGATTTCGTGAAGATATCTTTCTTCCCCCGTGAGATTTTGGACGAGGAGTGAAGCTCCACTACGAGGTCGCGGAACTCAGGACCAAGCACCCGTTCACCATCTCGACAGGCTCGCGCGAGACCCATCCTGTCGTTTGGGTGCGCCTCTACGATTCGGACGGCCTTGAAGGGTGGGGTGAAGCGAACCCAGTCGCCTACTACGGCGAGACGCCGGAGACCGTCTGCGCCGCACTCGAGAGCTTTCGCCGAATTCTCGAGCCGAGCGGCGATCCGTTTGCGATCCTGGAGATCGAGGCCGCGTGCGAGGCCGACGTGGGCGGCAACGCCTCGGCCCGCGCAGCCGTCTCGGCCGCTCTCTACGACCTGATGGGCAAACAGCTGAATGTGCCCGTCTACCGGCTCTTGGGGCTCGACCCGAGCCAGGCTGCACGCACCAGCTTCACTATCGGCATCGACGATCCCGAGGTCATCCGCCAGCGGGTTCGAGAGGCAGCCGAGTACCCGATCCTGAAGATCAAGGTGGGCACCCGGCACGATGAGGAGGTCCTGACCGTTGTGCGCGAGGAAGCCCCCGAGAAGATCATCCGGGTCGACGCGAATACGGCCTGGACTGCCAAGCAGGCGCTCGCGAGGATCGAGAAGCTAAGCGTTTTCGACCTGGAGTTCGTCGAGCAGCCGCTCCCGGCAGGCGATATCGAGGGACTCCGCTTCGTCCGCGAGCGGTCGCCCCTTCCCATAATCGCCGACGAGTCGTGCATCACATCCAAGGATATTCCGCGCTTGGCGGGAGTCGTCGATGGAATCAACATCAAGCTAGCCAAGTGCGGCGGTCTGTCCGAAGCCTTGCGCATGATCCACACGGCGCGGGCGCACAACATGAGCGTCATGATCGGCTGCATGCTCGAGTCATCTCTGGGCGTAGCAGCCGCGGCCCAACTTGCGCCTCTTAGCGACTACGCAGACCTCGATGGCGCCGCCCTGCTCGCCGAAGACCCCTTCTCGGGGTTCGACATATCTCACGGCTGGCTGCACTTGACGGGCGAGCCCGGTCTCGGCGTCAGCAAACGTTGAAGCGGATCCCCCCGCAGCGCCCGCGGTGTGGCTGGGCGCTGGGTCTCTGCGCCGCCTTGGCCGCAACCACGATCCTTTCGGGCGGTCGGGCGGTCGCTGCTCAGCTCGATGCAGGCGCGGTCACCGGAGCATACTACCGCGTGCGCCCAACGCTCTCCGCCAGCCGCACCTTCAACAGCGTCGAAGTGGACCGCTTGGCTCCAGGCTCGCTCGCGGCGCCACCACCCGTGGGGCCCGTAAGCTTGAACGTCCCCCTCCTGGCGCTCACCGGTCAGATATTCGAGCTGCCCGAGCGTCTGCGCATCTACTTCGTCGGGATCGATCGCGTGGGCGCGGTCAGGCTCTTCGAGCTCGACTTCTTCAGCCGAGAGGTCTCCCTCGTATTGCCGCCCTCGAACCGAGCGGCGCCGACGGCGGTGACTATGCAGGCTTCGCCAGACCTCAACAAGTTCTACGTCCAGTGGTGGAGCCCGGGTGCGTTCCTGGAGACGGATATCTACGACAGCGAGTCGCTGAATTGGCTCGGCAGCACCTTGAATTTTCGGCCGGACGAGAGGGCTTGGGGATTCGAGCACGCCGCCCCGTATATGTGGACCCTCGGCGCTGCAGACGAACTTCAGCTCGTGGATACTCAGACCGACGGCATTGCTGTCGCCGTCGATCCCGAACGCTGGCTGGGGCCGGTACAGGCAGTCGCGGCTGACGCCTGGCGTGATCTGGTACTGTTTCGAGTGGCCGCCAGCGGGGACCGCTACCTTGTTGTCGACATCGGCTCCGGTGAAGTGGGGCCCTCGCTAGACCTGCCCAACTTTGGCCGCCACGTAGCGCGATTGGAGTTCGGGGGCCGCTTGTTGGTGCTGCTGAGCTACGAGCGCGGCCCGCCCTCGCTGTACAGCCGGCGGCGCACGCCGGTCGCCACGGGGGATGGCGTGATATACGATCTCCGTCAGGGCCTGAGGCGCGACGAGTTTCATCTCGTGGTTCCGCCGGACTTTCCGGTTGCCGCCGTGGGCACGAGCGCGGACAACGTCGCGCCCGGACGCCTTTGGGTCTTTGCGAACGGCGACGATCAGCGCTTTGATCTCAACATCGCAGAATGCCGCGGGCCGGTCCCGGGCGGCGGCGATATCGAAGCTCGCATCGATGTCAGCTGGAATCCGACTGAGGCGCGGCGGTATAGGTACACCGTCCGCGTCGCCGCAGCTAGCGAAGCCGCGGCGGGCGCCGTCGCGGTCGAATCCGACCGTGGGGTCGAGAACGCTTTCGCTCCGCCCGGCTGGGGGATCGACCTCATCCAGCGCGAGCGGTGGGTCCGCTGGACCAACGGCCTAGGGCCCGCCGACGAGGATGTCGCTCCGGGAGCGTCTGCAGGCAGGTTCGACCTGTTGGCCCAGCCCGAGACGCGCCCGAGGATCGCCGAGTACAGGATCCAGGCGGCGGTCGGTCAGCCACGCGGCTGCGAGTCAGACGAGGTGTTCTTGAAGAACGCGATCTCAGGCTACACGATCGCACCCGAACGGGTGACGACTGATGATCCAAAGCGGCTGGCGCTACGTCTCGAACGACTGGTCGATCGGGCCTGCGTTATCGGATGGATCGAACAGCCTGACTGCGAGCCGCTCCTGGACGCGGCGAAAGAGGCCGTCAGGCGAAAGGATCGTTCGCCAGCCCTGGACCAATTCTACGCTGGCCTGGACGCGAGCGCCCTCAGCGGCTCCATCGCATTCATGCTCTCGGACGCCGCCGCCGCCGTCCAGGCAACCCTCAGGCCCGTCAATTGAGCGAGACGAGCGGCTACGCGCGCGTTGCGGTTCCCCGACCGCTCTACCGAACCTTCCTGTATAGGGTGCCCGCGAGCCTGAAGCCCCGGGTAACGCCAGGAAGCCGCGTCGTCGTGCCGTTCGGTCGTCGAGAAGTCATCGGCTGGGTCGATGAAGTGCTGGCCGACCCGGAGCCGCTACCCCCTAGGGTTCGCGATGTGTTGGACGCGCCAGACTCTGAGCCCGTGCTGCCCCCGCTCATCCTCAATCTTTGCCGCTGGCTCTCACGCTACTATGTCGCTCCCCTCGGGCTGACGTTTCGCGCGGCGCTGCCCGCCGCCCTCACGACCGAATCCACCGAAACGCTGATTCGGATTCCCAACGCCGCAGGCACCCTCGAAACGGCAGCCGAACGCCGCTTGCTCGCCTATCTGGACGAGCACGCAGGGGCGGCGAAGCTGGCTGCGGTGCGGAAAGCTCTGGGGGCCGGGGCATGGATGCAGGCCGCCAGCTCGCTCGCCAGGAGCGGCCACATCGAAATGAGACACGACCTGCCCGTCACCACGCCGCCGTTGCGGGTCCGCAAGATCCTCGAGCTGACGCGCGGCTTGGAAAGCCTTAAGGAGCGCGACCGGATCTTTAGTCGTGCCCGCCGCCAGCGCGAGCTCTACGAATACATCGAGTCCGTCGGAGGACGCGCCGGCCTCGCCCACCTCGCTCAGCACCTCGGCATAAGCAGCTCCGTGGTGAAAGGTCTCGTCGACCGGGGGCTCGCTCAGACTCTGAACGAAGAGATCGATGTCGATCCCTTCGCGAAATATCCCGTTGGCGAGCCCCTTCCTCACACGCCAACCCCCGCGCAATCCGCGGCCATCGAGCGGTTGGTGGCGGCGATAGGGCAAAGTCCCCCCGGGGTGTTCGTGCTCAAAGGAGTGACCGGTTCCGGCAAGACTCTGGTCTACATCGAGCTCTTGCGTGAGCTGGTCACGCGTAGGGGCCGGAGCGCGATCGTTCTTGTGCCCGAGATCTCACTCACCCCTCAAACGGTCAGCCGCTTCCGCTCCGCCTTCGGCGACGACGTGGCCGTTCTTCACTCCGCTTTGAGCGACGGCGAGCGTCTCACAGCCTGGAAGGCGTTGAGAGCTGGCGAGAAGCGCATCGTCGTAGGCGCGCGATCCGCAGTGTTCGCTCCCGTTCAGAATCTGGGGATCGTCGTTCTGGACGAAGAGCACGAAGCGTCCTACAAGCAAAGCGATCCTGCGCCCCGCTACCACGCCCGCGAAGTCGCCGTCGTTCGCGCCCAGGGCGCTGACGCTCTGTGCGTCCTCGGTTCAGCAACGCCTTCCCTCGAGACTTGGGAGAACGCTCGCTGCGGAAAATGGGAGCTCGTCGAGCTGCCGGAGCGAATCGGGGGCCGCGATCTCCCCGCGGTGCACGTCGTTGATCTGCGAGAGGAGCGGAAGCGGCCGGTGGACGGGCGCGCCGGTGGCAACGGGCGAGCCGCGCAGGCCGGTACCATCGTCCTATCCGCGAGACTGGAGGCATCCCTGGAGAGACGCTTGGAACGCCGCGAGCAGTCTATCCTACTTCTGAACCGGAGAGGATATGCGACTTACCTCCAGTGTCGGGACTGCGGCACAGTCATCGGATGCACCCGCTGCAACGTCTCACTTACGCGGCACCGCAGGCCTCCCCGCCTCGTCTGCCATTACTGCAACCACCAGGAGCCGATCCCGAGGACCTGTTCCGCGTGCGGATCACGCAGCCTGAGCCACCGGGGCGTTGGGACCGAGCAGGTCGAGCGGGTGCTCGCCGAAGTTTTCCCCAACGCCCGCATCGCCCGCATGGACGTTGACACCACGAGCGCCAAATGGTCCCATCACGACATCTTGGGACGGGTCGAACGTGGAGAGGTCGACATCCTTTTGGGCACACAGATGATCGCCAAGGGCCTCGATTTCCCGAATGTCACGCTGGTCGGAGCCATCAACGCCGACGTCGGCCTCAACCTCCCCGATTTCAGAGCCAGCGAGCGCGTCTTTCAGCTTCTGACGCAGGTGGCGGGTCGAGCCGGACGGGGGCCCCTGGGGGGAGAGGTCATCATTCAGACTGCGCTCCCAGGTCACTACGCCATCCAGTTCGCGACCTCACATGACTACGAAGGATTCGCGGAGCGCGAGCTCGCCGAACGTAGTGTGCCCGACTATCCCCCCTTCGCGCGCCTGGCCAATGTAGAGTTCTCGGGACGCGCCGAGCTGGCCGTTCAGGAGCAAGCGGAGGCCGCCGCTATCTGGCTGAACGGCCTCATCGCGAGCCACGCAATAGATGGCGTCACCGTATTGGGGCCAGCGCCTTGCCCGATCGATCGCGTTCGCGGCCGCTGGCGCTGGCAGCTACTCTTGAAAGGGCGCGCGCCGGGGCCGCTGGGACAGGTTCTGGAATACTTCGCTCGTAAATTCGAAGTTTCGGGATCGGGGCAGCTGCGACTGGAGATCGACCGCGACCCGATCAGCTTGCTCTAGCGAGGGGGTCAGCCGTAGATTAACGGCCTGAGTTGAAAATCGGCGCGTACGGCGCCGATTCCCGCCAACTCTCAATTCAGCTAAACATATGGGAAACAGGCGTTTGGAGGTTCTAAGCGCCTGGCTTTAGTCCTGGCCCGCACCCGCCGCGGTCAGCGCGCTGAACGTGGCAGCGCCTCCCCCGGAGCTTGGTGGAATTGCGAATTCGAGTCTGCACGAAACAAGGCTTCACCCTCATCGAGATGCTGCTCGTCGTCGTGATCACAGGTCTCCTCGCGGCGATCGCGATTCCAAAGTTCTTCAACTCCAAGGAGAAGGCCTACGACGCCGTAGCCGTGCATGAGTTGCGCGGGCTCTTAACCATGGCCGAGGCTTACTTTGCGGAGAATTTGAATTACCCGAACAGCGTGGCAGACCTCGTCGATTACGTCCCACCGAGCGATATCGCCATCACGCGCTTCCAGCTCGAGACGAGCTTGGGGGTCATGACGGTACATATCCACCTCAATCACGTCAACTCGAGCCACTATTACCACATCCGCTATCCAGAGGACGAGATCGAGAAGCGCGATCTCTAAAGCCCCTCCCCGTGCCGAGTGGCGCCAGGCGGCACGTTCTGGCAAAACAGGTGTTTAATATGATAGCGGGCATAGCGGCCGTTCCTTGACGAATGGCGCCCTACACGCTAATTGTGTGGTCCCTGTCCCCCGGCGGCCGCGGAACTTCAGGGATTTGACTCGAATACCCCATGGGTTGCCTAACGCTCAACGCCTCGTACGAACCGCTGACGATCGTTCCCGTTCGCCGGGCACTACGGCTGATCATTGACCAAAAGGCCGAAGCCCTCGAAGTGGACGAGTCGCGGCGGTTCCGCTCGGAGAGATTCTCCTACGCGACTCCCGTCGTCATCCGCCTGGCTCGCTTCGTTCACGTGCCTCGGCGCTTCCGCCGCCATGTGACGAACACGTTCATGTTCGCCCGCGACCGCTACGCGTGCCAATACTGCGGTCGCCACCGGCGCGCGCTCGGGCACCGAGAGTTCCTGACACGCGACCACCTGCTACCCATGTGTCGCGGGGGTACGAACTCCTGGTCGAACGTCACCACGGCTTGCACGCGTTGCAACCACAAGAAGGCGAATCGCACTCCGCAAGAAGCCAGAATGAAGCTTCTCAGCCAGCCGACCGAGCCGAACCACGTCGAGCTGGTCTGGGCGGTACGCGGTGTGACCGCTATCCAGGCGAAGTATATCGCGACCTTCTACGGGCGAGATGTCGTGCGAGCGCTGCGCGGCGAGTAGGACGCGGCGATCCGAAATAACTCTCCGCACAAACTTCCGAACTGCTAGGAATCCCGCTGCCTGCGTGCCTCGGCGAGGCTCCGGCGCGCTCCCCTGCGCGCGCTGGCGTCGATGTAGCGCCGGTATTGCGTCGCGTCCTCGAGAATCAATTTAGGAACCGGTCTCGGCCTGCCCGCATCGTCGATCGCCACCATCGTCACGTAGCAAGAGTTGGTGTGCCGCGGCTGGTCGTCCAATACACCCTCAGCGGTGACGCGGACCCCGACCTCCATCGAAGTCCGGCCGACGTAGTTCACCGAGGCAGCGAGCGTCACGATCTCACCGATCGAGATAGGTGAGCGGAAGTCCACCTGGTCGAACGAAGCGGTGACACACGGCCCGCCTGAATGCCGGGCAGCGGACACGCCCGCGACGCGATCCACGGCGGCCAGGATCACGCCCCCGAAGACGTTGCCCGTCAGGTTGGCGTCGAGCGGCGTCGTCACGTGCGTCAACGTCTGCTGTGAGTGGCTGACCGTCCGCGCCTCCTCTAAGCCTGTCTCACCCACGGTCAGCGGCAGATTCACTTTATTCATTCTCGACTGCCTCACGGCCCGTTTCTTGAGTTTCTGTCCACCGAAGTCAGTAAGATAGGCCTAACGAAATCCCTCGGGGAGAGGTCAACTCCGTCCCCGCTCCCGCTGCGCCCCGCGGGGTTGTATTATTCTAGCCTTCGCCGCTGGAGCCCCCATCATCCTGACACGCTGCGATGGGTATCGGAAATATCGGCTGGACCGAGTTCATAGTGATCGTGGCCATCGCACTGGTCTTCTTCGGACCGCGCCGGCTGCCCGAGATCGCGAGCCAGCTGGGCCGAAGCCTGCGCCAGTTTCGAAAGGCCATGAACGAGGTCAAGAGCGAGATCATCCAGGCGGGGGATGAGAGCACACGGATCCATCCTGGCCAGCTCGATCCGACGCCCGAAATCCTGGAGGCCCTAGGCGAGGCGCCCGATCGTGTCGCCGACCCTGGCATGCCCAAGCCCGAGTCGAAAGCGAAAGATGCAAAGGCTGGAGATTCGAACGCAGCAGCGGACTGAGCTCGTAGACATCACCGCCGAGGTCCGAGAGGCTGTGCGGCGCAGCGGTATCCAGGAGGGAGTGGCCCACGTCTGGTCGTTCCACACCACCTGTGGCCGCACGATCAACGAAGGCGCCGACCCCAACGTCGCCCGCGAAACTGCGGCGGGCCGTCGCTAGCCTCCGCTAGCCTCGTACCCCGTTCTTCACCGCCTCACGGAGCTCCTGATACCCCCCCTCGCCCAAGATCATCTTGAACTCGAACTCGAGGGCTTCGAGCGCTGGCGTCGCCCCGTCCGCCGCAAGCGTACAGCACGGCCTCGCCCCGTCGTTCATATCGTCGAACTCGACTCGACCGGCCCAAGTTGTGATAGGGAATAGGAAACAGTACAGCGGCTTCAGATGTTCGCCTTCTGGTAGGTCCAGTTCCACTTCCAGCTCCTGAAGCACGCAGCGCGCGTCCCGATTCAGAAACACGCATTTATTCTTATAAGTGTCGGTCCCGACACAAAGGCCTCCCGGGAAGTCGTCGTCCTCGGCCAGCTGTTTCTCGAACCACTTGCTGTCATCAGTCGTCTGTGTGTCATCCATGACCGCTTTGATGCGATCCGCGTGCTCCATGATTCGGTCCCGCTCGCTCAAGCTCGCATGGACCCCGTGACGACAACACCAGCCGTCGCACTCGACCGCGGGACCCTGGCCCAGGATTTTCGCCCTCGCAAGCAATCCCTGGATCGTCCAATCTCCGATCTCGATCCCAACGTCTGCCCGCTTCTTCGCCCGGCGCGATGCCATCCTCGCTCTCCCTTATTAGTCCCCCGGCTCCGTTCACCGCGATGTTCCGGAATCGTCGGCAGATGATACCCAGGAGGCGGCTTTCCTGAAAGAGGTCATCCTCCTAGACTCAACTCGGAGGAACAGTCCCGATCGCACCGGCGTTCTACGACAAACCGACGCCCCAGGTCCCTCGGAGCCAGCGATGAAGATCAAGCCCCTCGTTTCCACCGCCGTCTTCGCTATCGTGGCCGGTTCGGCCCTCTCGGCCTGTCGCGGAGAGCCGCCCAGAGCTGCCGAGCCTCGCATTCAAGCCTGGCTCGAGGCCGCGGGAGACTCGGAGGCCTGGCGAGAGGTCAAGAACGCCCGCTTCACCATCACGACCGTCTGGTTCGACTCGACCGGTACCGAGGTGCGGCGGCGTCCTCGATACGTCTGGATTAAAAAGGCACCCGAAAGGTCTCGTATCGAGCGCCAGGAGCGCGAAGGGTATTACATCCAGGGCCACGATGGCACGACTCCCTGGGCAACTCTGGACGGCGCTCCTCTACCCGTCGAACACAAGGCCACTGCCGAGGCCCTCTACGTTTCCCGTGATGTGTTCTATTGGATCGGGCTCCCCTACAAGCTGACCGACAGCGGCGTCTTCATGCAGCCCATACCCGAGGATTCGATCGGCATCGCCGGCGTGCGAGTCAGCTTCGGCGACGACGTCGGTCAGCATCCGGGAGACCGATATTTCTACTACTTCGGTGACGACTCGCCCCTCCCCGTCGAGGTCCACTACATCGAACAGGGCCACACCGACGTCAACCGCACCCGCTGGACAGACTTCCACCAGGCCGGGTCGATCACCTACGTCGGGACACGCGAGTGGTACAACGAAGAGGGGATCCGAACCAAGCAGCTGATCGTCACTGACGTAGTGATCAACCCCGGCGTAGCGGACTCGCTCTTCGCGCCACCGGCGTCGTAGGCCTGCGTGGAGGACGGCGCGGCTTAGCGGATCCGCGGTTCGAACGATCGATCGATTGGTGTGGAGGCCCGGCCGGGAGTTGCGGGGCTGTTAGACCTTTGCCGCTTACGAAGAGCGAGCGGGTTCGACTCTCCGCTTCCAGAGACCTAGCAGCTGGCTCTCGTAGCGCTCCGGATCTTCCTGGTAGGCGGCGGCCCAAGTCTCGAAGTCGGGGAGGGATAGGTCGCCCCGCATCTTTTCGACCAAGAGCTTGGCGATGCCGCGGAAGCTCAGCTCACCCTGCTCGAGCCCAGCCTCTTCCTCAGCCGCTCTGGCGAGCTCGAAGACTCGCTCCTCTTCGAGCCCCATGAAGATGTCGCACACCTGGGCGGAACAGTAGTCGAGATACTTCGCCCATAGCACTCCATCGACATCGGCGCCCGAGCCGTGCTTTCCTTCTACGCCTTTCTCCGACCGCCGCACGATCATTTCCCTCCTGGGAGAGAGCGGCCAGCCCTGCACTACGCGGGCCAACTGCGCCCATCCTAGCGCGCCGGCGGCGATCGGTCAAGGATTCTGGCTAGTCCGGGAACGGGTCTTGCGTACTTGCCCTCCTAGCGGGGGAGCGGGAGGAGGGGGGAGGGCCCGGCCGTCTACGTCATCTCGATGGACGGCGCAGACGACCGGTGGAGGGCGAAAACGCCCTCAAGATGATCGAACACAGCGCGCCGGATCATCCCATACTCTATGACCCTCACCAAAAGCTCTGGATTGGTTCGTTGTACACGCTCAACCTCATCCGCCAGTTGAGAAGGCAAACTCAGAACGAGGTTCACTGAACGCGATTCCGACATGCAGTAGGGCCCTCCCGTTGCTAGGCGCACTTTCCCCACGCCTAAACGGCTCGCAAAAAGTTCCAAATGTTTGGGAATAGACTTCGCTGTAGAGACGCGCGAACCGCGCTCGCGCACTTACGACGATGGCCTCCAAGCGCGCCCATAATACACGCAGCGGTTTTGCGGCGCAAGGTCTTGGGGCTTCGAAGATAGCCCTCTAGATCGAGCAGTTTAATCTGTTACGACATAAGAGTTTACACGGACGAGAGCGCTTTCGGGCTTCGCCCCAATATTGCACAAACTTCTGATACGGAGCTTTTGCTTTCTGATCACGCAAACTCTTGGGCTACACGACTTCACGCCTTGCTGCTCGCAGTTAGCGCGAACAAACATGCTCCCAATTTCGACGGAAGTGTCGTATCGAGAAAATTGCCTCACAAGAGCTCGAGGACCTCGCGCACATCGTTCGCATCGTTACGACAGGCTGCCCAGAGGTCGCCGACCTCTTCGAGTCGCTCCTTCATCGTGCGCACGTTGAAGTCTTCGGGTGAGAACTTGTTATCAAGCTCACTCCAGTGCAGTGGGGCAGACACCGTCGCTCCCGGCCGCGGTCGCACGGAGTAGGCGGAGGCGATTGTGAAGCCGCGTCTGTTCTGAAGGAAGTCCAGATAGACTCTCTTGCCGCGTTTCGACACCATCCGCTGGACGGTGGTGAGGTCCGGGTGGGCGCTGGCGACGAGCCGTGCCAGGAGCTCCGTCAGCAGCCGGCCGGTCTCGTAGGACGTATCCGGCTCGAGGGGGATCACGATATGGATGCCCGTCGCTCCCGAGGTCTTCGGGTAGGCCCGCAGACCAAGCCGCTCGAGCTGCTCGCGCGTGGCTTGGGCGGCCTCGCGGACCGCCGAGAACGGCACCCCTTCCGCGGGGTCGAGGTCGAGAATCGTATAGTCGAGATCCTCGAGGCTACCTATGCGGGAAGGCCAGATATGCTGGGAGATGGCTGCGAGCTGAACCACATAGAGCAGCGTGCGGAGATCACCCCCAATCAGCCGATCAACCTGCTCATCGTCGACGTCGATCGCCACCGCTCGTATCCCCTCAGGCAAGGGTTCCGGAGCCCGCTGCTGGTAGAACATCTCGCCCGTGATCCCATCCGGGTAGCGCTCCATCGTCAGCGGTCGGCCTTCCACGACCGGCAAGATCGCAGGAGCCACTGAGGCGTAGTAGCGCAGCAGTTCTCCTTTTGTGATCCCGCTCTCTGGCCAAAGCACCTTCTGCAGGTTCGTGACGCGGAGACGAACGCCTTCGATGATGGGTTCGCCTTCGCCCTCTCCAGCCTCCAAAGTCTCGAGGGTCTTGATCAACGAGATCATGTCGGGTGTGAGCTCGACCCGCGGCCCCTTTCGCTCTGCGCCGCCCACCGGTTCGCGGATCACCAGCAGTGGGCTCACATCGGTACGCAGGCCTGTGAAGACCGGTTGGCGCAGACGGTCGTCCTTCGTCCAGTTCTGGAACTTGACCTGGGCGATCAGCTCCGGCCGTACCCAGTGCGAATCCTGAAGGTCTTCGGGCACTTCGGCGAAGGGGCTCTCTTCCTGCGCCAGCAGGGCGAGCCGCTCGGCGATATCGCTGAGATCGGAGTCGCTGAAACCGGAGCCGACGCGGCCGGCCGCGACTATGGCACTCTCCGCGCCCGGCCGATCCCGATATCCGAGGACGAGGGCTCCGAAGGCGGCGCGGCTCCCTTGAGGATCGGTCCAGCCGCAGACGAGGAACTCTTGCTCGGCGCGTTCCTTGTACTTAAGCCAGTCCTGGCTTCGCTCGCCGGAGTGGTAGCGGCTCTTTAGGCGTTTCGCGATCACCCCCTCCCAACCCTCGCGCCGCGCCTTGTCCAGCATGGCCGAACCGCTGCCTACGTCGTGGGGAGTGTAATGGATGCGGTGTGGAGCCCCTTTCAGCAGCGATCGCAGCTTTTCTTTTCGCTCGGAGAGGGGCAGCTCTCTGAGGTCGGCGCCATCGAGCCAGAGGAGGTCGAAGACGTAGATCTCGGCCGGCCGCACTCTGGCCCAATGATCGATCTCGCGCGGCTCCTTTAGGTTGAAGCGCGGTTGCAGGTCTTCGAACGCCGGAGCCCGATCGGCGTTGGGGGCCACGATCTCGCCGTCCACAACGAACTCGCTACCGGAGCGCCTGGCCAGGAGTTCCAGCGCGTCCGCCATCTCGGGGAACGCCGACTCGAGGCGGTGCCCACGCCGCGAGTCGATCCTGATGTTACCCGAAGGCCCCGCCCAGCCGATCGCCCGAATTCCGTCGACCTTCAGCTCGTAGCACCAGGCTTCTCCCGTGGGCAGAGTATCTGTACTGCGAGCCAACATGGGGCGTGAATCGACAGGTGGGCGAAGCCGAGCGTCTGCGGCGGCAGCGTCCTCCTCGAGAGCCGCCGTGTCCTCCAAATCGCGGCCCGAGACCACCGAATCCGGATACTGTTCGACCAGACCTTCCGAATTCCCGGGATCGGCGTAGGCGTCGCGCTTTTTCAGCAGCAGCCAGTTCCTTTCGCCGTCACGCCCCCCCCGCTCCCCCCGCTCCCCACCCTTCATCCGCACGAGACCCCAGCGGCCCCGTAGCCGCTCGCCGAGCAGCTCGAAGTCCAGCTTCCCTTCGCGAATGCCCCGCTCGATGGCGTCGTCGGTGTCTTCGATACCGAAGGGG